>CAZMFX010000037.1:0-22344 GCA_964565625.1 uncultured bacterium | reverse complement strand
CGGCCATCGTCAGCAGGAAGGCCGCCGAGAGCCACTGGACCGTGTTGGCGCTGACATCCAGCTCCACCATCAGCGACGGCAGGGCAACGTTCATGATGGTCTCGTTGAGGATCACGACGAAGGCGGCGATCAGTAGGACGAGGATCGTGCGCCAGTCCCGCCTGGAGAGGCGGTGCCGTGAGCTGGTGCCTGGGACGGCTTTGGTCGACATGGCGCTCCTCTCCAACCGATGTCAATGGGATCTTGCGGTTCCCGCTGACGACTCGAAGGCCGCCGGGCGACGGCAGCCGCTGAACGCAGCGCCGCAGAGTCTACTGCCTGGCGTGTCGTGGGATGTCGTGTGCGAATACCACTTTGGCTGTCGATCGCTCTTTCCCGATAAGGAGTAGAAAGGTCGTCAATACATGTCCAGGAGCGCGGCGGGGTTGCGCTTGATCATGAGCTCTACGTCGGCGGGCCGCAGCCCCTCCTCGATGAGCGCCTGGCCGAACCGCACCAGACCCTCGACCGGTTCCGGGCCTGTCCGCTGGCCGAGATCCGTGGACAGGACACAGTTGTCAGCGCCAAGCTCTCTGATCTCCTGGGCGGTGCGCTCAACGGGAAACCCGCCCCAACGCTCCGTGTGCGGCAGGTAGCAGCGCTCGATCACCGCTCCCAACCGGACCATCTCGAGCTGGAACTCCAGGCCGTACCCGGACAGCGGCAGCTCGGGATGAGCAACCATCAGCTTCTCGATGCCCAGCCGCCTCGCCTCTCGGAAGAGCACCGCGGTGCTCCTTGAGTCCAGATGGCCGTTGTCGAGAACCGTCTCAGGGTGCGCGGCGATGACTTCAAGCACCTCCACCGCAGCACTGGTCAGGCGACCGCTCGCGTCCTGCACGGATATGGGCTCAATGGGCCGCGACTCGTAGCCTGCACGTTGCTCACTGAAGCCCGCCTCGCCGTAGTAGGACACGTGGTTCTCTGCATGAACCGTCGGCATCCACACGATCTTCCCGCCCATCGCCAGTGCGAGCTCTACAGCGACAGGGTTCAGGCCTCCCACGAACCGGTTCAGAACGATGCCGCCGACGATCGTGCAGCCCCGTGGCGAGTCGGCGTCTGCGATGGCAGCGCGTTCCGCCGTCGAGCCCTCGTGAGCCTTCAGCACGACCGCCCGCATGCCGGCGGCCGCTGCCCGGTCGGCCACCTCAGCGTCCGACAGCAGGCGAGGGAAGATGCTCGGGCTGCTGTGTACGTGCAGGTCTATCGACCCAGCGAACCAGTCGGGCAGCGTCAACCGCTTGCGGCCATGGCAGCGAACTGCTCGTCCAGCCAGCCGAGCAGCTCCTCGGAGAGCGCGGCGAAACCGGGGTGGTCTTTGCGCATGAAGTCGTTGTGCTTGCCCTGTATCCGGTAGAAGTGCTTGGGCCTCTCGGCCTTGCCGTAGAGGGAGAGCGCGTCCTCGAACGGGTGCAGCTCGTTCTGCTCGCCGTGGCCAACGAAGAGCGGTCGCGGCGCGATCTTGTGGACCACGCTCTCGGCATCGAACGAAAGTAGAGACTCGAGGAGCTCCAGGGCCGTCTGGGGCCCGAACCCGGGCACCGGCACGAGGTTCTCCTCGACCTCCTGCATCGTCGCCGGGTCGAGAGGGTAGACCTCGTACGGGTCCGTGTAGTCGCCGTGGCCGGTGAGGCTTCGCTTGACGCGGTCTTCCTCCAGGCGGGCGCCCAACGACCTGAGCCCCATCTCGCCGTGGCGTGCCCGCAGGAACGACCGCCCGTTGTAGAAGCCGTTCAGGGCGACGACCGCGCCGGGGCGCTCGTCGCGCGATGCCACCTCGACAACGCTGCCGGCGCCCATCCCCCAACCGAGGAGGGCTATCCGGTCGCGGTCCACCTCCGGCTGCTCACGCACGAACGTGAGGCCGCTCTTGATGTCGCGCAGCTGCTCCTCGATCAGCAGCCGGCCGGGCGTGCCCTCGCTCGTGCCGTTCCCGCGGTAATCGAACCCCAGCACGACGTAGCCCCCGCTGGTCAGCGGGTCGGCGAAGAGGCGTGGGTAAATGGCGTTGAGCCCCAGGTAACCTGAGCACGCGACAACAGCCGGTCGGCGCTCGCCGGGCCTTAGGCCGGGTGGCAGATACAGGGTCCCGTCCAAACGCAGTCCGTCGCTGTAGAACCCTATCGCTCTCTCTTGCACGCTCGATCCCACCCAACCTCGGCCAGCTGCGGCCGTTTCCGGTCAGTCGTTCTCGACCAACCGGCCCCTCATGATCTCGCCCAGCTCCCTATGCGTGAACTCGGGGTCGGCGTCACGCAATATGGGTAGCTCGTCCCTGGCTCTCTCTATTAGCGCCCTGTCCACGTCCGCTGTGATGATCTCCTCACCCGTGCCGGCCGTTACGACCGGGTAACCAAGGGGCTCGATCACGCTGCTACCACCCCAGTACGTCGAGCCCTCCTCCTCTCCCACGCGGTTGGCGAACACGACGTAGCAGCCGTAAAGGAGCGCCGGCGGCCTGAGGAGCAGGTCCCAGGCGCGCGGGTTCGTGCCCTCCCCGTCGAGGCTCGAGTTCGCGATCACGATGAACACGTCGGCGTCGTCGCAGGCGGCAAGGTAGGCCATCGAGGGGTACCAGAAGTCGTTGCATACGAAGATCGCGAC
Organism: uncultured bacterium; assembly: GCA_964565625.1. Taxonomy (GTDB): domain Bacteria; phylum Deinococcota; class Deinococci; order Deinococcales; family Trueperaceae; genus DASRWD01. The sequence continues at coordinate 19,698 of CAZMFX010000037.1, read as the reverse complement.
CCTGAAACCCCGGTACGGGAACACGGTGAGGCGCTTACCCCTCGCGAAGTGCTTCTGCTCCTCCCAGACGCTGTACGTCGGCAGGTAGACCTTGCGGTGGACATGGACGACGCGGCCGGCGTCGATCAGCGCCGCAGAGTTGTAGACGCGGCCGCGGGGGCTTCGCTCCACGAACCCAACGACCATCGGCAGGTCGTGGCTGTAGCTGACCAGTCGCTTGAACGTCTCGTCCTCGAGCCTAAGCGCGTGGCGGGCCATGTCGCGCCTTATGGCGTAGCCGGTCATGGCCAGCTCCGGGAAGACGAGAAGCTCCGCCCCCTGCGACGCCGCCTGCTCTTGGAAGAAGCGCACTTTCTCGAGGTTGGCCCGCACGTCGCCCAGTGCGGGGGCTACCTGGGCGACCGCGACCCTCATGGGAGCCTTTTCGACTTCCGCAGCGACCGTCGTCGGACCCGGGTCGGCTGCTGGAGCGTCTCGCGCTCGGCATGCCAGACGATGTGCACCGGTGCCGAATGGCGCATCGACCCAATGCTATGGGCACAGTGAGGGCCGGTCAATGGGCGATACGACGCCTGGCACGTGGTTGGACAGGGTTCGCATGCCGTGATAGCGTGGGATTCCTCACAGTCAGGTGGTGCATACGCCGTTGGCGCGACCGCCAGCGTGCTTGCCGCCGTTTCTAGGCTGGTCATGCCAGCAGCAAGGAAAAGATCATGAAAAGACCTGTGACAATACTTATCGCACTCGTTCTCGCTTTGGCCGGCGCCGTTGGCTTCGCGCAGGATCAGCCGGTCCGCGTCGCGTCAAAGCAGTTCACGGAGCAGCTCGTGCTCGGAAAGATAATCGTGCTCGCCCTCGAAGACGCAGGCATGGCGGTTAACGACCAGGTGAACCTCGGTAGCTCGGACGTAAACCGTCTGGCGCTCGAGAACGCGGAGTCCGACATCTACCCCGAGTACACAGGCACGTACCTGAACTACGTTCCCGCAGGCGTGGAGGTCCCGGAGGGTATCAGCCAGAACGCCGAGGGGCTGTACCAGTGGGTGAAGGAGACGGACCTCGAGGCCAACAACCTGGTGTGGCTCGAGCCGGCGCCGGCGAACAACACGTACGCGTTCGCTGTCACAAGGGCCTTCTCCGAGGAGCATGCCATGACGAGCGTCGCCGACTTCGCCGACTACGTGAACGACGGCGGCTTCGTGATGATGGCGGTAGGCGACGAGTTCGCCCAGCGCGCCGACGGTCTCCAGGCCTTCGAAGAGGCTTACGGCTTCGAGCTGGGTGACGACCAGCTCCTCGTCATCGCGGGCGGCACCCCTGCCCAGACAGAGCAGGCCCTGGCAGAAGGCGCCAACAACGTGAACGCCGCGATGGCGTTCGCGACCGACGGAGCTCTCAAGGCTTACGACTTCGTCGTGCTGGCTGACCCCGAGGGCGCCCAGCCGGTCTTCCAGCCGACCCCGGTGGTGCGCGGCGAGGTGCTCGACGCCCACCCCGAGATCGCAGACGTCCTCAACCCGATCTTCACGTCGCTCACGAACGAGGTCCTGCAGGAGCTGAACGCGGCTGTAGACGTCGGCGGGGAGAACCCGGAGGATGTCGCCCGGACCTTCCTTCAGGAGAACGGGTTCATCGGGCAGTAAACGGATGTGACGGCAGGAGGGAGCAAGCTGAGGAGATGCCGCGATAGCTAACCGCATGGCTGTTCTGGGCGGGCTCATCGCCAGCCTCGGCTTCTTCTTCCTTCCGCTCATCGAGCTGAAGCCCAACCGGATCGCCTCCGGCGTCGAGTTCAACCTCTTGCAGTTGGAAGGGGACCAGCGCTACCTGGTCCTCTTCGCTTTGGCGATCCTCCCTCTCTTCTCGGCGCTCAGGACCGAGGTCTCGAGCCGCGGTTGGGTACTGGTCGGCGTAGGGAACGCCCTGCTGATCCTCACGCTGGTTCTGCCGGCCTTCGCGGGCGAGCGCCTGCTCGCCGACGCCGAGTCTCTGCTCGGCGAGGGTGTCGTGCTACGCAACCCCCGCATCCTGCCTTCCGGGGCACTGGCAGCAGGATTGGTCGGTGGCTACGTCGTCCTGTTCGCCGGCGTGCGCGACTTGCTCGCCGCCGGCGTCTCGCGGGGAGCGAGACTTGTCGCTAGCTGGGCCGGTGCCGTGATCATCGTCGCGCTGTTCGCCTTCGGGGCTTTCGACGTCTACTCCGTCGTCGTCGAGTTCATGGCGCGCGGCCAACTCCTTGGTAGCTCGGTCCTCGAGCACACGCTTATGGTCGGCGTATCGCTTGCCATCGGCTTCGTCCTCGGCATCGGACTCGGCCTGTGGGCTTCGCGTGATGAGCGCGTCGCCCCCGTGCTTCTCTATGCCGTCGGCATAATCCAGACGGTCCCCAGCCTGGCGCTGTTCGGCGTGCTGCTGGTACCGCTAGCTTGGCTCGGAAGCACGAGCGCGGGCTCCGTCGCCCTCGTCTTCGTCATCGTCCTGGCGGCGGCCGCAATCCTTCTCTTCTCGTACCGGCGCCTGGCTCCGTCACTCGGCGACCGCGCCAGACAGGCGCTAGTGCTCCTGTGCGCGCTCGTGGCGACGGTGCCCCTCGCGCTGCTCGTGGTGTCCATCGCGAGCTTCCTCTTCCGGGTCAGTTTCGTCGTCTTCGGCACCGCCGGCCAGCCGTTCGCGACGCTTCGCAGCCTCATGCTCGCCTTCCTCGTCGTTGGATTCGGGCTCTGGCTCGTCCAGCGGTCTCTACGTTCGGGTAGGTCGCGCACCGTGACGGGGTACCTGGCGCGTGCCGGGTTCCTGGGGTTCGGCATCGTTGTGGTAGTCGCCCTGTTCCGGGGTGGGCAGCGCTACCTGGTCAACGTAGACAGCCTAGCGTCGCTAACGATGCGAGACCTCGGGGTGTCCGGGATCGGCGTCGCGCCCGCGGTGATCGCCCTGACCCTCTACTCGCTGCTACCGCTCGTCCGCAACACGTACGCGGGGCTCAACAACGTGGACAACGCGATAATCGACTCCGGTCGGGGGATGGGCATGACAGCCTCTCAACGCTTCTTCCAGATCGAGCTGCCCATCGCCATGCCCGTGATCATGGCCGGCGTGCGCAACGCGGGCGTCGCCCTCATAGGCATCGCTGCCGTGGCATCCGTCATCGGCGCGGGCGGGCTGGGCGACTTCATCTTCAACGGCATCAACAACACTTCGATAGACCAGATCCTGCTCGGGACGATCCCTGCGGTGTTGCTGGCGGTGCTGCTGGACAGCGGCCTCCAGGCTGTCGAGAGGCTGCTCACATCGCCTGGCATCAGGCACTTGTAGAGCCGAGGTGTTCGCATGATCGGCGGGCCGACAGGCCGAGGACGGCGTAGATGATCGAGTTCGAGAACGTCGTGAAGCAGTACCCGGACGGTGTGAGGGCCGTAGATGGGCTCAGCTTGCACGTGCCAGAGGGGGAGATATGCGTGCTCATAGGCCCTTCCGGCTGCGGCAAGACGACGAGCATGCGCATGGTGAACCGCCTCATAAACCCGACCAGCGGTCGCATAACCGTTCAGGGCGTGGACAACCGGGAGGTGCCGGCGGAGGAGTTGCGCCGCAAGATCGGCTACGCCATCCAGCAGATAGGCCTGTTCCCGCACATGACCGTCTACGACAACATCGCCGTCGTGCCTCGCCTGCTCGAGTGGGACGAGGACAGGATCCGCAAGCGTGTCGACAGGCTCCTCGACCTGGTGGGCTTGGATCCGGACGTGAACCGGGCGAGGTACCCGCGCCAGCTGTCGGGTGGGCAGCAGCAGCGTGTCGGAGTGGCCCGCGCGTTGGGGGCGGACCCACCGATCATGCTGATGGACGAGCCCTTCGGCGCCGTGGATCCCATAACCCGCGAGACGCTCCAGGACGAGTTCCTGCAGATCCAGCGGGAGATCGGCAAGACCATCATCTTCGTTACACACGACATAGACGAGGCTATAAAGATGGGTGACCGCGTTGCCGTCATGCGTGAGGGCAGGGTGGTGCAGTACGACGCGCCGGATGATCTGCTGGCCGACCCGCGCGACGAGTTCGTACGCGACTTCGTCGGTGCCGACCGGCAGCTGAAACGACTGGGGCTGGTGCGCGTCCAGGATGTGATGGACGGCGTACCACCCGTCGTGAGTGAGGACAGCAGCCTGGAGGCGGCGAGGGAGGCCGTTGGCGGCTTGGGGAGCGCATTCGTCGTCGATCGCCACAGCAGGCTGAAAGGCTGGGTCAGCGCCGAGCTTCTAGCCGAGGCGAAGAGCTTGCGGGACTCGATGCAGCGAACCGCGACTCACGAGGTTGCCGCCCGGGAGACAGCGAGCCTGCGTGAGGCGCTATCTGTGATGCTCGCCAGTGGGCTCGACGTGGCCCCTGTCGTAGACGAGGACGACAAGGTGATCGGGTCTCTGTCGTTGGGGGCTCTGCAGGACCACGCAGCGGAACGCCAGACCGACTCGGATGACGAGGCGACGTGATCGGCGTAGCGACCCGGGATCGGACCCCGCTCTTCGTTGCGCCTGCGGCGCTCGCGTGGCTGGTTCTGGGCGTCGCGCTACTTCTGCTAACTCCGATACAGATCGAGCTTCAGGACCAGCGTTGGGCCGGGGAGCTGGCCAACTTGGCCCCCAACTTCTGGCTGCCGACGCTGGGGATCGACCAGGAGACGCTCATACACGTAGGCGCGGTCGAGACCGGACTGCCGCTCGGGGTCGCGGTGCTGCTCTTCGCGGCGATAGAGCTCGTCCTCGGCAACGCATACCGCGGCCAGAGCAGCATCGTCCGCTCGCTCGTCAGGGCGGCCTCGATCTTCCTCACCTTCTGGTCGCTGTTCGGGCACATGCCCATATGGGACGGCATACTCGGGAGCATCTTCCCAGAGTCGTTCCGGCTGCTCTACCCCAGGGCAACGGTGATAGGGTTCACCGCGCAGCACCTCGAACTGGTGATCGTCTCGTCGCTGATCACCGTCTCCGTTGGCCTATTGTTGGGCATCCTCGTCACGCGCGACCAGTTCCGCGAGTTCCTGCCCCTGGTAAGCAACTTCGTAAACGCCGGTCAGACCGTGCCGACGCTGGCCATCGTCGCCATCATGGTGCCGATTATCGGCTTCGGGTTCTGGCCGGCGATAATCGCGCTCATCCTCTACGGCATGCTGCCGGTGGTGAGGAACACCATCGCTGGGCTAGAGGCCGTCGATCGCTTCGTCATCGACTCGGCCAGAGGCATGGGAATGACGGCCAACCAGATCCTGCTGCAGATCGAGCTGCCCAACGCGAGCAACATCATCCTCGCCGGCGTCCGCACGAGCGTCGTCATCAACGTGGGGACGGCGGCCCTCGGGGCGTTCGTGGGGTCAGGCGGCCTCGGCGTGCCGATAGCCGGAGGCATAAGCACCGCCAACTACCCGTACGTCCTCGAGGGCGCTCTGCCTGCCGCGATGCTCGCGATCCTGCTTGACTACATCCTCGGCCGCATTGAGTTCGTGCTCACGCCCAAGGGCCTGCTCGTCTAGGCGGAACTAGGAAGAAACACCGGCGGTGACAAGTTGCACATAGGGACCCTCACGCTCGGCGCTCCGCTGGGTTCCCGAGATTAGAGCCAGGGACGGGGTTGTGGAGTCTAGGTCCGCCGCTGAGCAACGAGCCAGTCGAGAAGCTCGGGCTCGGCGTACGCCGGGTCCCACGAGTTGTGACCTACGCCGGGATACACGGTGAAGCGCGGGTCGCCGCCTCGCTGCCTTATCTCCTCGACCAGCCGCTCAGACTCTTCGATCGGCACGACATCGTCCGCATCGCCGTGGAACACCCAGGTCGGGATGCGGGCCGTCTCATCGGTCACGAAGAGCCACGTCCAAGGACCGCATATGGGGGCGACGGCCGCGAACCGCTCCGGGTAGAGGCCAACGAGCTCGTAGCAACCCGCGCCGCCGAGGCTCAGGCCGGTCGCGGCGATGCGCGCGCGGTCGATGCCGTAATCGGCTGCGACGTCGTCCACCAGGGCGCCGAGGGTCTGCAGCTGCTGGGTCCAGTGCTGCCCGGCCGGACACTGCGGCGCAAGCACCACGGCAGGGAAGCTCAGACCTTCGTCGAGGAGCCGTGGCAGACCGTGCTCGCGGACCAGGTCGAGGTCGTCTCCACGCTCGCCGGACCCGTGCAGGAAGACGACAAGCGGCCAGTCGTCTCGATGGGCGTGGCCCTCCGGCAGGTAGAGCAGGTAGCGAGACGACACATCGAGTTCGACGCGCGCCTCGAAGCTGTGCGCAGATCGCGGCATGTAGGAGGGTAACGCCGGCAACGGCCGTCATACCAGACCGGGCAAGAACTCCGTCGACCGGCTCAGGCTCGGCTTCACTATCACGGTTATCAGGTCGGGGCCGGCTCCGAGCTCGCCACCTTGCTCGCGCCCCCCGCCCGCTCAGCGCGTGCGCCGACCATCTGGACGACCAAAGTGCCGGCGGAGGCCATCACCAGCCCGACTATCTGCCTCGCGCCCAGCCCCTCGCCCAGGAAGACCCAGGCCAGCACCGCTATCTGTATGAGCATCGTGTTGTTGACGATGCTCGATTCCATGGCGGACAGCCTCCTTAGCGTCAAGTTCCAGAGCGTGAACGCGAACGCCGTGTTCACTGCAGCCAACCAGGCGACTATCGCCCAGCCCCTCACGGACAGCTCGGGCAGGCCCTGCACGCCCATTCCCACTCCAAGCAGGACCAGCGACCCGATGCCCATGCTTACGAGAGTGACCGCAGCCGCCGGAAGCGATGCAGACCTGTTCACGTAGCGCCCGAGCACCGCTGCGCCCGCGTTCGCCAATAGACCCGCGACGGCTATGCCTAGGCCGACAACCTGACCAGAAGGGAAAGAGGCGGGGTAGAGGAAGGTGACGGCGCCGGCGAGGAAGAGCAGGACGCCAACGCCCTGCATGGGCTTCGGTCGCTCGCCAAGCAGAGCCATGCCGAGGAACGCGACGACGACGGGGGAGAAGCTGAGGACGAGGCTCGTCGTCTGAGCGGGAAGCCGGTCGAGCGCCAGGAACTGCGCACCCTGCGTAAGCGTGTACATGACCAGGCCGAGGGCCGCCAGCAACACCCACTCCCGGCGCGTGAGCCGCGCGACCGCGCTCCGCACGCCAGGTCTTATTACGAGCGGCAGCAGGAGCAGGAACGCCATCCCGTAGCGCAGGCCGGCGAAGGTCAGAGCCGGGATCTCGTCGAGACCGATCTTGATCAGGACCCATGACGTTGACCAGAGGAACGTGACGAACAGGGCCTGCAAGACCGCGCTGGTATGAGACGACTGAACCCTGGCCACTGAGCGACTCGCTCCGGCAGCTTACCTCCGGGTGTCTGCGATCAAGAGTACGTTTCACCTAGGTCAAGGCGGCGCAGGACAGCCGGTGCCATCCTTACCGGATGCCACAACCCACCGGAACGGTGTCGCCCACTTCCCGCAGCGCGCTCGCAGCCATCGGCGAAAGGCCGCCGCGGGCCCCCGATGCCGTAAGGCCGGAACTGCTCGTGGAGCTGGATGGTTTGAAGGTCTTACGTCTAGACCTCGATCGCGGCCAACGAATGCACACCCACGACCATCCCGGTTGCAACGTCATGATCCAGTGCCTGTACGGCAGGGCGGCCGTCGTGCTCGATGGCGAACGCGTGCCCATGACGCAGGGTCAGCTTCTGTGCTTCGACGGTGCGTCTAGCGTGAGCCCCGGCAGCGACGACGCGTCGGGATGCGGGCTGCTGATAACCCTGGCCGGTTAAGCTCCGCTGAGCGCACTGGCGCGTCAACCGCATGACACGCCCAACACTACTGACCATCCTGGCGTTCCTCGCCTTCGTCAGCCTCGGGTTGCCCGACGGCCTGCTCGGCGTCTCGTGGCCTTCCATCAGCGACGGGTTCGAGGTCTCGCTCGACTCGCTGGGGCTCCTGGTGACGTTCCAGACCGCCGGATACCTGCTCTCCAGCTTCCTTGGCGGGCGTCTTCTCAGGGTCATGTCGATAGGCAACGTACTGGTCCTGTCGACCCTGGCGGCGGCCACCGCTCTGCTTGGCATCTCCATCACGGTCAGCTGGCCCCTCCTGCTGGGGTTCGGCTTCCTGTTGGGCGCGGGTGGCGGGGCCGTCGATGCCGGCCTGAACGCGTACGGCGCCGCGCACTTCAGCGCGCGCATCCTCAACTGGCTGCACGCCTGCTTCGGCGTCGGCACCACGCTCGGCCCTCTGATAGCGACGACGGTGTTGGGCTCCGGCAACCTGTGGCGTTGGAGTTACGTGATCGTCGGCGCGGCGCAGCTCGTGTTGGCGGCGACGTTCTTCGTCCACCGTCGGCGCTGGACCACGGTTGCTGACCTGAGTGACGCGCCTGCACCCCCTGTGACGGTCGCCCGCACGCGCGAGACGCTGAGGCGACCAGCCGTTTGGCTCGGGATGCTCGCGTTCTTCGCGTACTCGGGAGTCGAGTTCGTCACCGGGCAGTGGAGCTACACGTTGCTCACGCTGCAGCGGGGGCTACCCGTCACGACGGCGGGGCTACTCGTCAGCCTCTACTGGGCCAGCCTCATGGCCGGCCGGGTCCTGTTCGGGATCGTCGCGGACAGGGTGCCGCTCGCCAGGACGCTGCGCGGTTGCATCGCCTCGAGCGTGGTCGGTGCGTTGCTGTTCTGGCTCGAGCCCACTCCTGTCGTCTCGTACCTGGGCCTCATGCTCGTCGGCTTCTCGCTGGCCCCGGTCTTCGCCTCTCTCATCAGCCTTACGCCGAGGCGAGTGGGTGCCGCTCACGCCGACAACGCCATCGGGTTCCAGATCGCATCCGCCGGCCTGGGTGGGGCCGGCATCACGGCAGCTGTCGGGTTGGTCGCCGCCAACGCCGGCCTGGAAGCGATCGGCGCGTCGATCGCGGTGTTGGCGCTCGTCCTGCTCGCCGTCTACGAGGCGCTGATGCGGGTGTGAAGTCGGGTCATGCCGCACCGGGTTCGAGCCGTGCCATGGGATCAGCCTGCGTGCTTCAGACCGGCCATGCCACCGAACTCGTCAAGAAGGCGCTGCTCGGCAGGGCCGTCTGTGAACTCGATTGCGGCGCCGCTGTCCGCGGCCAGCCCAGGTAGTACCTCGAGCAGCCTCACCTGGGTGACGGGCTCGCCAGGGTAGAGGACGCCCGCCTCCTCCTCGCTGAGAGCGACGTGCCCGCTCTCGGTCTGGTAGACGGTGTCGTTCAGGACCCAGGGAACCAGGACAGTCCTCAGGCGGTGCTGCTGAAGCAGGCTGAGCGTCTCGTGGCGTCCCGCTACGCCGGATTCGCGCGCGCGGTCGAGTAGGGCCAGTTCGCGCTGGGCCTCTGCCTCGTCTATCACGTCCTTCACCAACGGTAACCACTCGTGCGCCGCAGCGTCTGGGTCGGGCGGGGCCGGCAGCCTGGCCGTGACTCTCTTTCGGATCCCGGCGGACATCGTCTCTTCGAAAGCGGCCGAGGGTGCTGGCGTGCCCATGAGGATCACGCGGTCGACTCCCTCGCGCTCAAGCGCCTTCTCCAGCTCCGGCATCAGCGACCGGTAGTGACGGGCGCTGGCCTCCCGCAGGCGGTCCTGGTAGCGGTCGACGTCGGCGCCGCCTCTAGCGGCGACGCTCGCTCCAACGCCCGGGCTCCTGCGTGCGTGACGATACGGTTGCCACTCATCCGTGTCGGCCTGGCGCTCGTGGTCCGATACGTCCGCGATCTGCCCAAGGAACGCCTCCAGGACCCTGACGCGGTCCTCGCTCACGTAGATCACCGCGTGGCGCTCCCGCTGGTCCAGCAGGTAGAGGAGAGGAGCGGTGAAGGGTGCACCCCAGTGCGCCAGCGCGCCGTCTGTTCTGCCAAGCAGCGGAAGGCGCGACTGCAGGTAGTGCGACTGGAACAGTTCGTCCGTATCCTGACCGGCGAACACCACGAGGCTGCGTCCCTCGGGTATCACGTGCTCCTTGGAAAGCTTGTCGGTGACGGAGGAGATGTAGTCCTTACCCAGGCCCACTCTGCGCATCGCCTCGGCGGCGCGCAGAACGTACGCCTTACCGGTGTTGTCCGGGTTGGCGGGGTTCACGTCCAGGTACAGCGACAGCAGGGGCGTCTCGTGCCTCGCGATGCTCTCGTCCAAGGCACGCTTCAGGTTGGCGCCGATCATCTAGCACCGTCCTTTCTATGTGGTGTCGGTTCCAGCCGCGAACGGGAGGCGCGTTTCGCAAGCCGTTACTTGCAGGTTATCAGTGGAACTATGATTCTCCGGTAGTTCGCAGCGGCCCGTATCTGGTTACAGAAGGAGCGAGCTTTGAAGATCACCAGGTCAGCAATCTCCCTGAACGTCGACGACGTAGAGGGCTCGGCCCGCTTCGCCATCGACCACCTCGGCTTCCTACAGGAGATGGCGGACGACGGCTTCGTTTCCCTGACGCGGGAGGACGCGGGTTTCAACCTGATCTTCCTGCGTACGGGCCTTGGCTCGTTCAAGCCGGACCGTATCGCGGGCAGCGCCGGCATGGGCACGCTGATCGTGTTCGTCGTCGATGACATCGACGCCGACTACGAGCGTCTCCTTGCCAACGGCGCCAGGATCGTCACCCCGATCGAGACCGAGCCTTGGGGCGAGAGGTTCTTCCAGATGGAGGACCCGAGCGGCATCGTCTACCAGCTCGTGCAGTGGGTGGGATAGGCCATGGCCGGTAGCACGGTCTACACGATCGGCCACTCGACCCGCTCGCTCGATGAGTTCGTAGCCATGCTCAAGGCGCACGGTGTCACCTCGCTCATCGACATCCGCACGGTCCCGAAGTCGCGGCGTTTCCCACACTTCGCCGGTGAGGCGCTCTCGGAGTCGCTACCCAGCGTCGGCATCTCATACGACTGGATCAAGGCCCTCGGCGGCCTGCGCAAGCCCGAGCCGGACAGCCAGAACTCTGCTTGGCGGAACCTGTCGTTCCGTGGCTACGCCGACCACATGCAGACGGCCGAGTTCAACGCGGCCGTGGACGAGCTGGTTAGGCGCTCGCAGCGGGAGAGCATCGCGATGATGTGCTCGGAGGCCGTCCCATGGCGTTGTCATCGGTCTCTCGTCGGCGACGCGCTGGTCGTGCGGGGTGTGGAGGTGCTGGACATCATGTCGGAGACGAAGGCCACACCCCACAAGCTCACGTCTTTCGCCCACGTCGAAGGGACGCGCGTCACCTACCCGGCTGCCGGCGGTGCCGCGACCTGAGGACCGAGCGCGGTCGCCTCGTCTCAGCGCCTGTGCTTGCCGGCCTCGGCAGCTCGCCCCGCGCTCTGTGCGAAGCGTAGCGTCTCCTCGAACGACATCGCACCGCCTCTGACGTACGCCCTCTCGAACGACTCCGGCCCTGTGGCTGCGCGCGCCGACGCTACCGCCCTGTCGTGCTCGCGTTCCTGGTTCGCAGCCAACGTCGTGCCCGCCGACTCCAGCAGCGACTTCATCGCACCCCACGCCGTGGCGGCCTGTTCCGGGCGGTCCGCACCGAGCAAGACCATCCCCAGCTCGTTGAGACACTCGGCCACACCCTCGACGTCGTCGAGCTCGTGGAACGTTCCAAGAGCCGCCAGGCAGAGCTCCTCCGCTTTGCAAAGGTCACCGTGCCGCCTGAGCACGGCGGCCAGCCGGGCCGAGCATGCGGCGATGCCGATGCGGTTCCCGCTCGCCTGGTTCAGGGACATGCTCTCCTCGTAGAGCTCGCGTGCAGCGACCATGTCGCCGCGGGCCTCGGCAACATCGCCGAGATTGCTGAGAACGAGAGCGACCGCAGTATCCATCCCCAGCTCGCGGTACAGCGAGAGGCCTTCCGAGTAGTACCGCTCGGCCGCCGCCAGGTCGTCGAGCCTGCCCGCCATCGCCCCGAGGTTGTTGAGCGTGGCGGCCACGCCGGAACGGTCTCCTATGCGCCTCCTGACCGCCAGGGCCTCTACGAACCGGGACTCCGCCGTCTCGAAGTCGCCGCGGTGCAGCGCGATCACGCCCAACTGGTTGGTCATCGAGCCTACCCGCTCCTTATCGCCCAGGCGAAGGCTCATCTCGAGGCTCTCCGCGGTCCGGCGTTGGGCGGCCTCTAAGTCTCCCTGTGACCGTGCGAGAATCCCGATCCCGCGCAGCGCCTCGGCCAGCGCCCGGGCGGTCCGCTGATCCAACCGCTCGATGGCGTCGGCATCCGAAAGGGAAGCCTCGAGCCCTCCTACCGCGCCCTCGAGCCACCGCCGCGCCTCGCGCCACTCTCCCTTGGCGTGCCAGACGGCCCACACCGACGCTACGAGCTCGAGCGCGGTGAGCCAGTCCTCGTCGCGCACCGAGCGGGCGAGCGCGGCGCGGTAGTTCTCGTGTTCGGCGTAGACGCGCTCCATGTCGAGAGACGTCCCGGCCGGTTCGCGCTTACTGCCCAACCCGATCAGGTAGTCGGCATGCGCCTGCCTGGTGCGCTCCGCTCGTTCCGGCGCCCGCTCGAGTTTCTCGAGTGCGTAGCTCCTTATCAGAGGGTGGCAGCCGAACCGTCCATGGCCAAGGCCGCGCACCAACGACTTGTCGACGAGAGACGAGAGAATGGGGATCGTGAGGCCGGCCACGCGAGCGGCCGCTTCACGCGTGAAGCCACCGGCGAACACGGCGAGGGCCGCAAGGGCTTCCTGCTCGCGGCCGGACAGCAGGCGCCAAGAGTGCTCGAACGTGGCTCGCAAGCTCTTGTGACGGTCCGGAACGTGCAGGTTGGGGGCGCTCAGAAGGTCCCTGTCGCTGCCCAGCTCGTTCGCGATCTCCCGCGGGGTGAGCACACCGACGAGCGCAGCTGCCAGCTCTATGGCCAACGGCAAACCCAGGACGGCGTTGCAGATCCGGGCGACGTCATGGAGGTTGTGCTCGTCGAGTGCGAAGGAAAGGTCTACGCGCTTCGCGCGCTTCTCGAACAGCCGGACAGAGTCGAGGTAACGCGTCTCGGACGTGGCCGGATCCCCGGGTTCCGGGTATGGCAACCCGTCCACGGGGAAGAGCTGCTCGCCAGGCAAGTTGAGGCGCTCCCGCGAGGTCGCAAGCACCGTGAGGTTCCCACAGGCAGAGAGGAGCTCGCCGACCGGGCCCATGTGACCCGGGAGGTGCTCGCAGTTGTCGAGGAGCAGCAGCACGCGGCGGTCTGCGACGGCCTCAACTATGGCCGTCATCGGTTCGTCGCCTGCGTCTGCGTCGAGCACTGCTGCGATCTCGGAAAGCAAGGCCTGCTCGCCGGAGGAAGATTCGAGGTCGACGAAGTAGACGCCCGATGGGAACGTGTCTGCGTGAAGCTCCTGGTGGGCCGCCACCAGGGCGAGGCTGGTCTTCCCGCTACCCCCAGGGCCGATAAGCGTCACGAGCCGCACCGCCCGATCGCCGAGCAGGTTCGAGAGCTCGAGGAGCTCGGGGTCTCGCCCCTCGAACGAGGTGGCACGGTGCCCAAGGTTGTTCGGAACAGGCGTGCGCTTCATGCCTGGGGCGAGGGGGTCGTCCGCGGCGCCTTCTCCGAGATCGATGCCGTACTCGGTCGCCTCCGCCCGAACTTGGTTCGCGAGCGGGCTGCCACCGGTTCGCAGCAGCCGGTAGAGGCGCTCGAGGGTCTCGGGGGTTATGTCGGAGGCCCCAGGCAGGCGCCATGCAGCCTCGGCGCGCCTGGCGGCGAGCTTCTTGTCGCCTCGTGCCGCCAGCTCTTCCGCGACTTCCAACAGGTGCGCTCGCACCGTTTCGGCCACCAGCTCCCTGGTGGCGAAGACCCACTCCTCGAGCTCCTCGCTCATATCCGGGAGGTAAAGACCTTCCAGGAAGGGACCGGGGTATAGCTCCTCGAGCGACGCGTTCCTGTCGAGCGCGGCCTCGTCGAGGATCCTCCTGACGTCAAGCCGGATGTCCGTGCTGAGCCGCGCCTCGTCTGCTCGGATCACGCCTGGAGCGTCATGCCTCAGCTGCGAGAGCGCGGTACGGAGGTTGGTCAAGGGGGCCGCGGAGCGGGGCCAGAACAGACGGCTGAGGTACCGGCGGTCCCTTGGTCCCTCCACGGCGAGGTATGCCACGAGCAGCAGCGGCTTGGGCCTGCTGAAGTCGGCGCCCTCCAGCCTCAGCCCCCCGAGCGTCCTGAGCAGCATGAGCAACTATAGGAAGCTATGCCTGCCTATACCTGAGCCTGAGCTCGATGTCCTGACGGTAGTTGCCGAACTTGCTGCCGAACAGGTTCAGGCCGCCGACGTTGTTGGCTTCCGGTTTGACACCGATGGTGACTGAGATCCGGCGCGAGTCCGCGAGCGACAGGTCCGAGACGGTGGTGTCCGAGGCCCGGATGCCGTCTATGTACGACCCCTCATCCGTCACCCGCCACTCCTTCAGGACGCCGTACTGCGTGTTCCTGTCGTCCCACCAGTCGGGCGTCAGCAGACCGCGCTGGCCACCGAAGTCGGAGGGGCAAGTGTAGGTGCCGATCTCTACGCCGTTCACCGCGACGGTTATGTCGGACGGCCAATCCAGGTCGTGCATCGGCGCCTCCGAGCACAGCTCTGCGCTGAGCCAGATGCTGTCCGGCACGGTCTGTGGCGGCAGGCGGTTGGGGAAGTGGTACTCGACGTATCCGGACTTGAACCACAAGAGCTGCGCCTCGACGTGATCGGGCTCGTAGAACGAGGTCGGGTCGTCGGTGTAGCCGATTATGCCGGTGGCGCTGGCAAGCCCACAGGTAGGGGTCACCTCGGCGCTCACGTATGCCCCGACAGGCATACGCAGCTCGACCAGGAGCGGCGAAGGCCGCGGTTCTGCCTTGGGGAGGGCGATGATCACCTCATCGTAGACGCGCTGACAAACCTTCTGAAGGCCACGCTCGCCGGGGCGGAACTCGGTTCTCAGCAGGCCGGAGTCCTCGAGATTGCTCACGTGCAGCGTCGCGGTCGAGAGTGGCATGCCGAGCGCCTCGGCTATCTCGCTTACGTTGAGGAGCTTGTCGGCGAGGATCTCCAGGATGCGCGTGCGGGGCTCGGACGCCAGCGCTTTCAGCACAGAGCGAGCCCTAAGGGAAGTGGCCTCCAACTTCAACTGGTAGTCAGAGGAAGGCCCGTGTTTCTCGCCTATGTCGGACGGCATCGCGCGGATGCTAGCACAATGCAACGGCAATACATGAAGCTAATGCTTCTTCGCCTTGGTGGGTGAGTACCCGACCGACACCTAGCGGCGAGGCCGTCCGGCCAGATGTGCACGATCATCTACAGCGGTGGCGGCTTGGCAGAGGCCGGCGAGGGCCTCGGGTTGACGCCTCCCGATTACCGTGATACAACCTGCATTACAACGGCTTTCTATGAAGGATTAGCGACCGACCCCACGAGGAGGAGCGGCAGATGCCCCACGGCGCGACCGATGCACAAGCAGTGAGCTTGGAGCAGATCGGGCCACCTGCGCGCGTGGAACCTGTCGGGAAGTCGGGCCGCGTCAGGCGTCCGTTTGGAGCCGGATGGCGCGACACACTAGAGGGTTACGCCTTCGCCCTGCCATTCCTCATCGCGTATGTCGTCTTCCTCGTGTACCCGTTCGCCAAGGGGATTTGGATCAGCCTGCACGACTGGAATCTCTTGGCCGTGGCTTTCAACCCTGACGCGAAGGAGTTCGTAGGTCTTCGCAACTACGTCGAGATGCTGCTTGGCAGCTCGCTCACCTGGAGCCTCTCGGTGCAGCCCGTCTTGCGCCTGTCAGGGGTAGCCGCCGTCGCGATCGTCGCGGTGCAGGCGCTGCGTGGCCGCCTGCCGAGGAAGTTGTCACTTGCCCTGATAGTGGCAGGGCTCTTCGTCTTCGTCGGCCTACTGGGTATCCATCCGGGGGAGGGCGGCCGCTGGTTCGACGTCAGGTTCTGGGGGATCGTCGGTAACACACTCGAGTTCGTGATCCTCACCGTTCCGCTCATAACGGTCATCTCGCTCGGGTTCGCCCTGGCGCTCAACCGACGGAGTCGCTGGGCGGCCGGCCTACGTACCGCGTTCTTCCTCTCGCAGGTGCTGTCTGTCACCGTCGTCACGCTCATCTGGAAGGTGATGCTCAGCCCTAGGCAGGGGATCATCGCGAACGTCATGGACGCTGTCGGGCTTCCACCGATCGAGTGGGTTACCTCCCCGCAACTCGCGATGCCTGCGATAGTCATCGCGACCGTCTGGTGGTCTATCGGCCTGGCGATGATCCTCTTCCTCGCCGGCCTGCAGGAGATCCCGACCGAGTTCTACGAGGCCGCGCGCCTCGACGGCGCCAGCGGATGGGCGGTGCTTCGGAACATCACCCTGCCGTCACTGTCGAGGACGGTGACGCTGGTGGTGATCCTCCAGATCGTGCTGCACTTCCAGGTGTTCGGCCAGTCGCATCTCATCACGGGTGGGGGGCCGAACGACTCGACACAGGTCCTCGTCAGGTACATCTATCAGACCGCGTTCCGCAACAGCGACTTGGGCTACGCCTCCGCGCTTTCCGTCTTCCTCTTCGCCGTCATGCTCGCCTTCTCGCTGCTGCAGATGAACTTCCAGAGGCGCGCTTGATGGTCGGTGCAGCACGCCGAGGCACCATCGTCCTCGCCCTCCTGTCCGTCGTCGCCTTCCTGTGGCTGGTGCCCGTCATATGGATGATCTCCATGTCGTTTCAGCCCAACGAGGTGCTGGCCCGCACGACCTCCAACACGCTCCTGGGGCTCGTCCCCATCCCGTTCACCTGGGAGAACTTCGTCAACCTGTTCACCCTTGGACTTGCGCCGCGCTGGTTCCTCAACTCGATGGTCGTGGCGACGGGCATGACGGCCGCCGTGTTGACGCTCTCGTCGCTCGCCGGCTATGCGTTCGCCCGCATCCCGTTCCGAGGCAAACGTCTCGTTCTTGCCCTTGTGCTCGCCGGCCTCGTGATACCGGAACAGGCAGTTTTCATACCGCTCTACACGATGTTCGCCGACTGGGGCTGGCACAACACGTACGCGGGTCTCATAGCCCCGAGGCTGGCGGTGCCGCTCGGTGTGTTCATCATGATGCAGTTCTTCCGGGCGGTGCCCGCTCACGTCGAGGAGGCGGCGCGGCTCGACGGCGCGAACCGCTGGACGATCTTCACTCGCGTGATGCTCCCGCTCTCGGTGCCCGCCTTGACTACCGTCGCGATCCTGACGTTCCTCTACGCCTGGAACGACTACCTATGGCCCCTGGTGTCTAGCCAGAGGCAGGAAATGTTCACGATCACCGTCGGCCTCGCTTCGATCCAGAGCAACTTCGCCCAATCGGAGGGGCTCGGCCGTGTGATGGCGTCCGGCGTCATGGCGAGCCTGCCCGTGATCCTGCTGTTCCTGTTCTTCCAGCGCTTCGTCGTACGCGGCATAGCGATGGGTGGAGGCAAGTAGTTGCACCCACCCTTGTCGTCTGTGGAAAGGAGACCACATGCACCGTTCCCTTGGGCTTCTCGCCCTCACGTTCTCGCTCGCGGTGGCCGGCACCGGCCTTGCTCAGACCGAGTTGACGCTCGCGAGGTTCTTCGGAGCCTGCGAGCAGGCCGGGACCGACATCGCAAGCGCGGTAGGCGAGGCGTGCATAATCCAATCGATAATCAACGCCTACGACGCTTTGGACAACGGTGTGAGCGTCGAGACGCTGCCAACCGACTGGGGCAACTACTACGACCAGCTCAAGGCAATGTACGCAGCTGGCAACGCGCCGGACGTGCACGTCCTTCACAAGCATGCCCTTCCCGAGCTCGCGAGCCTTGGGGCCCTCGCCGACCTGACGGACGACTTGGCCGGGGCGGGCATCGACACGTCCGACTGGACCGAGACGGGGAAGTCAGCCGTGACGTACGACGGTCGGATCTACGCCGTGCCGTTGGATGCCCACGCAAACCTTTGGTACGTGAACATGGACATCATGGAGGCTGCCGGGCTGGTGAACGAGGACGGCACGCCCATGATGCCGAGCAGCCCGGAGGAACTGCTCGAACAGGCGGCCGCGGTGGAGGAGGCAACGGGTAACGACTACCTCACCGCAGACTTCTCCGAGTTCCCCATCGGCGTGAGGCTCGTCCTGTCGCTCGTGTGGCAGCAGAACGCAGAGCTGTTCGCCGATGGCCAGTCCAACGTCGACTCGCCTGAGACCCGAGCCGCCATCGACGCCATCGTCAGCCTGTTCGAGGCAGGCTACGCAGATCCAACCCTCAACTACGCCGACTCACTTCAGAAGTTCATGGACGGCGAGGCGGCGGTGCTCGTCAACGGTGACTGGGTCGTCAACATGTTGGATGACCAGATCGCCTCCGGTCAGATAGGCCTGCGCTCCCTCTACGTAGCCGACTTCCCGACGCTGTTCGACACGCCGGCTACCTGGGCAGACTCGCACGCGTGGGCAATTCCAGCGAGCCTGAAGCGGGACGATCCCGCGAAGTACGAGGCCGCACTTGGGCTGTTGGCTTGGATCTACGACCACGGTCTCGACTGGTCCCGCACCGGTCACCTGAGCATCTCGCGCAGCGTCTCAAGCAGCGCAGAGTATGCTGCACTACCTCACAGGGACGAGTACGCCAACACGGTCAACATCGCGCGCGACGTGCAGCCGACGATCAGGTACGACGCGATACAGGACGTGCTGAACCGGGCTTTCCAGTCGATCTGGTTGACCGACACCCCCATCGACGAGGCTTTGGCGACGGCCGACGCCGAAGTGCAGGACCTGCTCGAGTAGGCCGCACCTGACCGTGATTGGGATCGGGGCCGTCTTAGCACGGCCCCGTCCTCACTCCTGGCGCTGGAGGTAGGTGATTAGCGCCTCGCGCACGAACCTCGCGCCCTCCACACCGCCGTAGTTGGCGGCGAAGCGCTCGTCTGCTACGTACATGTCGGCCAGCCCGCGTACGTAGCCAGCGATGTTGCCGCCGTCCCCTGCGGGTGTTCCGGGGATGCCACGCAGCCACTCGACGTGGCGGCGGGCGAGCTCTTGGGCCCGCTCGGAGTCGGGCGCCACGCCCTCGTCCTTCGCTGCGGCCGTCCAGTCTGCGCTGAGTTGCGCGACCTCGGCGAGCCATCGCTTGCGGTCCTTCTCGCTCATGCCGCGGTACCAGGCGTCGGAGCGCGCGTACGCGTCCTTGCCCCACCGCTGCTCGACCTCGTCCTTGTACTTGGTGTGGTCGAAGCCGTCGAACATTTCCTCTGCCATCAGTTCCGTGCCTCCTTTCAATGCGTCGATCGTGTGCTCTACCGCGGCGATCTGCCGGGCGAGCCTGTCCTGCTCCTGGCGGAGAAGCGACAGATGGGTGGTCAGCGCGGACGCCTCCTCGACCTCCCGGTCGAGCACGTCCTTTACCTGGGCCAGACCGAGCCCGAGCTCGCGAAGCAGCAGCACCCGCTGGAGACGAACCAGCGCTAGCTCGTCGTAGTAGCGGTAGCCGTTGCTGCCTATGCGGCTGGGGGGCACGAGACCGAGCTCGTCGTAGTGACGCAGCGTGCGGCTCGTCGTCCCCGCGAGGCGTGCGATCTGCTGGATCGACCACTCCATGCCGACAACACTAAAGGTTGACGTTACGTCAAGGTCAAGCCATGTTCCGGATGTGGCGCCGTCCCGGCCTCTGGGACGAGACGCCGCCCCGGCCTTTCGACCCGACGCGGCGTCCCCGCCTTGACAAATAATCTTGTCAACGCTTAGCGTCTCGCCATGGATGTC
>CAZMFX010000036.1:0-22963 GCA_964565625.1 uncultured bacterium | reverse complement strand
CCTTCGACTTCCTCAAGGGCGTCGCCCAACGCGGCGGCACCATCCTGTTCGTCGGGGCCAAGAAGCAGGCGCAGGAGATCCTGGCGGCCGAGGCGAAGCGCTGCGGCATGCCGTACATCAACGAGCGTTGGCTGGGCGGCCTGCTGACGAACTTCAAGACGATCAAGACCCGCGTCGAGCGCCTCAAGGAGCTCGAGGCGATGTTCGCCGACGAGTCCATCCTGCGCTTCACCAAGAAGGAGCAGATCGACCTCGGCAAGGAGATGCACCGCCTCCAGCGCTACCTGGGCGGCATCCGCGACATGCCGAAGCTGCCGGACGCCCTCTTCGTCATCGACCCGACGAAGGAGGCGATAGCGGTCAAGGAAGCGAACAAGCTCGACATCCCCGTCGTCGGCCTCGCAGACACCGACTCCGACCCGGACGTCCTCGACTACATCGTGCCGGGCAACGACGACGCGATCCGGTCCATCCAGCTGATAACCGCGAGGCTCGCGGACCTGATAGTCGAGGTGCGTGGCGGCGTCGAGCAGCCGGTAGAGGCCGACGCGGTGAACGACGAGGACCGCGAGACGCTGGAGGCGCCCGTCTCGGAGCCCGAGCGCGCGATCCAGGAGGCGGCTGCCGCCGCCGACGAGGAAGAGCCCTCGGCGGAGGCCGCGGAGGAGCAGGCGGAGGAGCAGGCACAGGCCGAACCGGCCGAGTGAGGCCGCGGCCGGAGCCAGAGACGGAACAGGCACGCGGGGCGCTTCGAGCGCCGCCGCTCCGGAACGAGAAGAGGTAGAGGTAAGACGATGGCTGTAACGACCGAGCAGGTCAAGACCCTGCGCGCCATGACGGGCGCGGGGCTCATGGACGTCAAACGCGCCCTGGAAGACACCGACGGCAACATCGAGAAGGCGGCGACGCTGCTCAGAGAGCGCGGCATAGCCAAGGCCGACAAGAAGTCGGACCGCGCCGCCAACGAGGGTTTCGTCGGCACGTACGTCCACCACAACGGCAAGCTCGCTGTCCTCGTCGAGGTGAACAGCGAGACCGACTTCGTGGCCCGCAACGACACCTTCCGCGACCTGGCGAAGAACCTCGCCATGCACGTCGCCATGGCCAACCCGCAGTACGTGCGCCGCGAGGACGTGCCGGAGGACCTCGTGGCGGCCGAGCGGGAGTCGCTGCGCAAGCAGGCGCTGGAAGAGGGCAAGCCGGAATCGGTAGCCGAGAAGATCGTCGAGGGTCGCCTCGGCAAGTTCTTCTCCGAGATCGTCCTGCTCGACCAGCAGTACGTCAAGGACGACAAGAAGACTGTCGGCGAGCTGGTGAAGGAGGCCGCGGCGACGCTCGGCGAGAACCTCCAGGTCGGCCGCTTCGCCCGCATAGCGGTTGGCGAGTAGTCGTTTGAAGCGCGCGCTGCTCAAGCTCTCCGGCGAGTTCCTCGCCGGGCCGACCGGCTTCGGGGTGTCCCCCGAGGCCACGACGGCCCTGGCCAAGGAGATAAAGGAGGCCAAGAAGAGCGGCGTCGAGCTGGCGCTCGTCGTGGGTGGCGGGAACTTCTGGCGCGGTGCGCAGCACGGCAGCCACATGGATCCCGCCACCGCGGACTACGTCGGCATGATCGGTACCGTGATGAACGCGATAGCGCTCCAGGACGCGCTGGAAGGCGCAGACGTCGACACGCGGGTGCTCACAGCCATCACCATCCAGGAGGTGGCGGAGCCGTACATACGGCGGCGCGCCCTGCGCCACCTGGAGAAGGGCCGCGTCGTGATCTTCGCGGCCGGCACCGGCAACCCGTTCTTCACGACGGACACGGCGGCCACGCTGCGCGCGCTCGAGATCGAGGCCGACATGGTCCTCATGGCCAAGAACAAGGTCGACGGCGTCTACGAGGCGGATCCACGCACCAAGCCGGGGGCCCGCCGTTTCGCGACCCTCTCGTACCTGGACGTCCTGAACAACGGCCTCGCCGTCATGGACGCGACGGCCGTGAGCCTGTGCATCGACCGCGGGATGCCCATAAGGGTCTTCGACATCTTCACCCCGGGCAACCTGCAGAGGCTGCTGGCGGGCGAGAACGTCGGCACGCTCATCGCTCAGGACGTGCAAACGGCCTTCGCCGAGGCTTGAACCAGCAGGTCAGACGCTCGAGCCGGTGCACGGTAGACTGGCCGCCGACGCAGAGACACTCCGGAGGTCAGCGATGAAGACGGTCCTCTCCGATACAAGGGAACGCATGCAGCGGTCGCTAGAAGCGTTCGAGCAGAACATCGGCGCCGTTCGTACCGGCCGTGCCAACCCGGCGGTCCTCAACCGCGTGCAGGTCGACTACTACGGCGCGAGCATGCCGCTGCCGCAGATCGCGACGATCTCGGCCCCGGACGCCCGCACTCTCGTGATAACTCCCTTCGACAAGAGCTCCGTCGCCGCGATAGAGAAGGCGATCCTCGAGAGCGACCTCGGCTTCAACCCGAACAACCAGGGAGACAACGTGTTCATCGCCGTCCCGCCCCTCAACGACGAGCGGCGACGTGACCTCGTGAAGACGGTGCACAACATGGCGGAGGAGGCGAGGGTCGCTGTGCGCAACATAAGGCGCGACGCCAACGACTCGCTCAAGGCCCTGCAGAAGGACGGCGAGTTGAGCGAGGACGAGCTCAGGCGCGCCGAAGCCGAGGTGCAGAAGTCGACGGACGAGTTCGTACAGAAGATAGACCAACGCTCGAAGACGAAAGAGACAGACATCCTGGCGGTGTGAGCGCTCCGCAACCTCAGGCGGAGGGCACAGGCTCCCTGCGGACCCGCGTGCTCGGCGGGCTGGCGATCTTCACGCTCGCCATGATCGTGTTGTGGGTGGGGCTGCCGCTGCTGGCGCCGGCCTTCGTGCTCCTGTGCTTCGTCGCGGTGCGAGAGTACTCGGAGCTGATGCGCCTCCGCGGGATACCCATAAGGCAGCGCAGCCTCATCGTGGCCGCCGTTCTCACCGTTCCAGCATCGCTGCCCTCGACCTACCCCGGCATGCCGTCGCTGGCAGGCGGCGTCAGCTGGCGCGAGGCGCTGCTCGTGCTCTTCGTCATATACGTCCTTGTGCTCGAGGTGATCGGCCCCAACCGCAACTCGGTGAACGCCGCCGGGTTCACGATCGCCGGCTACCTCTACCTGCCGTTCCTGCTCGGTTACATAATCACGCTGCGCTACACGCCCGACGGGGAGCTCGGCTTGTGGTTCCTCGCCATACCGCTGCTGTCCGCCGTAGCGACAGACGTCGGCGCCTTCGCCCTCGGCTCCGTCCTCGGCCGCACGCCGCTAGCTCCGCGGATAAGCCCCAAGAAGACGGTGGAGGGGGCCGTAGGCGGGCTGGTGTTCGCGCTCCTCATCGTGGCGGGCACTGCGCTGCTGGCGCGGCGGATCGCAGGGCTGGAGCTCAGCTTCGGGACGGTGCTGGCCCTGACAGTCGTCACCTCTCTGGCCGCGCAGCTCGGAGACCTATTCGAGTCGCTGCTAAAGCGCTGGGCGGGCGTGAAGGACGCCGGCGTGTTCCTGCCTGGCCACGGCGGGGTGCTTGACAGACTCGACTCGCTGCTGTTCACCTTCCCGGTCAGCTACCTGTTCGTCACGATGCTCGTCGTCCCGTACACCGCGTAGGCGGTAGAGTCTAGGTTCGTCATGCCGGCAGGCCACCGCCTGGGCCCGGCCTGCCGCGCGGGGTTGCCGCCGCCGCGCACCAACAGGAGCGACCATGGATCCCGAGGAAACCATCTCACTTCCGCCAGTAGCGCCCCATGGCCGGGCGAGCGTCCCGCGCGAGGACGAACGGCGGGTGTCGCCCAACTTCATCACAGACGTAATCGACGCCGACCTGGAGGCCGGACGGGTGACCAGCGTCGTCACGCGTTTCCCGCCGGAACCCAACGGCTTCCTGCACGTCGGTCACGCGAAGGCCATCTGCCTCAACTTCCTCGTCGCCCAGGACTACGGCGGCATAACGTACCTGCGCTTCGACGACACCAACCCGGAGACCGAGGAGATGCGCTTCGTCGAGAGCGCCAAGCGCGACCTCGCCTGGCTGGGGATGGAGCCGGTGGAGGTGCGCTTCGCCTCCGACTACTTCCCTCACCTTTACGCCTTCGCACGTGAGCTGATACGGAAGGGCCTGGCATACGTCGACTCGTCATCAGAGGAGGAGATACGCGAGCTGCGCGGCACCGTGACCCAGCCGGGCAGGGCGGGGCCATACCGCGACCGCACCCCTGACGAGAGCCTCGATCTCTTCGAACGCATGAACGCCGGCGAGTTCCCGGAGGGCGCCCACGTGCTGCGCGCCAAGATCGACCTGGGGTCCCCGAACATGAAGATGCGGGATCCCGTCCTCTACCGCATAGTGCACGCGCCGCACTACCGCACGAAGGACGCCTGGAAGGTCTACCCGCTCTACGACATGGCGCACCCGCTGTCGGACGCGATCGAGGGCATAACTCACTCGCTCTGCACGCTGGAGTTCGTCAACAACCGCGAGCTCTACGACTGGCTGGTGGATAACCTGATCGAGGGTCCGCGGCCGCACCAGTACGAGTTCGCGCGGCTGAACCTCGACCACACGATAATGAGCAAGCGCAAGCTCCTGCAGCTGGTTCGCGACGGGCTGGTCTCTGGCTGGGACGACCCGCGCATGCCGACGCTCTCCGCGATGCGCAGGCGCGGTATCACGCCGGCCGCGGTGAAGGACTTCGCGAACCGCGTCGGCGTTGCCAAGGCGAACAGCCGCACCGACCCTGCCCTCCTCTATCACTCGGTGCGTGACGACCTGAACGACAAGGCGCCCCGCGTCATGGCGGTGCTCGATCCGCTGACGCTGGAGCTGACAAACGTAGGCAGTGACAGGGTCTTGCCGCTCGACGCGCCGTACTGGCCGCACGACGTGCCGAAGCAGGGCAGCAGGCGGGTCCCGTTGACGCGGGAGGTGGTGATAGAGCGAGCGGACTTCGAGACAGAGCCCCCCGCCGGCTTCAAGCGCCTCGCGCCGGGTCGCGCCGTGCGCCTGCGCCACGGGCCGGTCGTGCGCGTCGACGACGTTGAGACCGACGACGCCGGGAACGTGACGAGGCTCAGGTGCCACGCGTTCCTCGAAGACATGGGAGCCGCCCCCGAGGGCGTCAAGGTGTGGTCGACCGTCCACTGGGTCTCCAGGTCGGAGGGAGTGCCCATGACGGCACGGCTGTACGAGCCCCTCTTCTCGGTGCCCGACCCGGAGGCGGACGGCGCCGACTTCATGGACCACTTCGACCCGCTGTCCCTCGTGGAGGCCAGCGGCCTCGTCGAACCCTCTGTCGTGAGTGACGATCCCGAGACCCGCTACCAGTTCGAGCGGCTCGGATACTTCTGGCGCGACCCGCAAGACGGTCGCGGGCCCGACCTCGTCTTCAACCGCATAGTGCCGCTCAAGGACGGCTACGCCAGACGTCAGGCGGAAGGTGCTGAAGCGAGACGGGCGCGGAGTAATGACGCTGCTGCCAAGCTGGGTGCCGGCGGTGAGCGCCCCGCCGTTCATGGTGAGGGCACGGGCCCCACGGGCGGCGCCGACGGCAGCGAGGCGCGCGGGCTCGACGCTGCGCGCGCCGAGGCTGCGGCCGGACTGGCCTCGGAGCACGGGCTGTCGTCTCACGAGGCAGAGGCGCTAGCGGGCGACCCGGGACTTCTCGGCTTCTTCGAGCGGGCCGTTGAGGCAGCTGCGCCCGCACAGGCGGCGGCGAACCTGATAGTCAACGAGGTGGCGCGGGAGCTGCGCCACCGCGGCCGGGAGATGCACCTCGATCCGAACGGCGTCGCAGGCATCGCAAGGCTGCTCGAGAGCGGGACGATAACGGCGACGGCCGCCAAGGACGTGCTCGCTGAAGCCGCCGGTTCGGGCGAGGACCCCGTGGAGCTCGTGCGTAGCCGAGGGCTGGACACGCTGGTCCCGGAGGCGGAGGTGAGGCGCCACGCCGCGCAGGCGGTGAGCGACCATCCTGACGAGGCAGCGTCCTACCGTGCGGGCAAGAGCGGCCTCCGCGGCTTCTTCGTCGGCCAGGTGATGCGTGCTACTGGCGGTCGGGCGGACCCCCAGCTCGTCCAGCGCGTCGTGGCGGAGGCCCTGGAAGGCTGATGGCGCGCGGCAGCGTGGCCGTTCGGCCTCGCTGCATTTCGCCTAGAAGCTCGTCAACCTGTCGGCCAGCTTCCTGGCGGCCTGCCGCAGCTCGTCCGGGCCCTCGATACGCACCTCGCACCGCAACCTGAGCAGGTGTTGGATCACCCAGTCGAGGCCGTAGCGATCGGTCCTCACCGTGAGCCGCACTCCATCGTCGACGGGCTCCAGCAGCACGGTGGTAAGCGACAGGCGCCTGCTCGCGGTCTGGATATCGGTCTTCAGAAGCGCCCTGCAGACGATGTCCCCATGGCCCGGCGCCATGGCGATGGCGTCGTTCACGTAGCGGTAGGCGTCGAACCCCTTGGGCCTCTCGAAGCGCTCATCTGTGGGCTCGATGTGCCTTATCCGGTCGACCCTGAACGTGCGCAGGTCCTGCCTCAGGTGGCAGTAGGCCACCACGTACCACGGACCCAGCTTGGCCAGACCGTATGGATCGACGTCCCTCTCGGTGACCGTGTCTCCCGTGTTGTAGCCGATCCGGACGCGGGCGCCCATGTGGCTGGCCTCCGCCAACGCTATGACGTGCCGGCTCGGCGCAGCGACCGGCCGGTCGGGCGTGAGCTGACCGGGGGCAAGGGCGTCCTGCAGAGCGCGCACGCGGGCGCGCGTCTCTGGCGACAGCACCGTCTCCAAACGCTCGAGGGCGCGGCTGGCCGCCCGCTCGAGCGTCTCGTCGCTGTCGGAAACGACGTACTTGAGCCCAGTCGCGAGCGCCAGCAGCTCGTCGTCCGTGAAGCGCACCGCGGGCAGCAGCGCACCTGCCGGCAAGCTGACGCCGCCGTTGCGTCCGGGTTGGGTCTCAACGGGCAGGTCCAGGTCGATGAGACGCCCGATGTCCCGCCTGACTGTGCGCTCCGAGACCCCCAGCCGCAACGCCAGTTCGGCCGAGGTGCGCAGCCCCCGGCCCTGAAGCTCCTCCACCAGGTCGAAGAGCCGCTTCGGCAGGGTCGTCCCCATGGCTGGCAACATAGCCCGAAACCGGCCAGAGAGTGTCCGGTTATCCGTTTAGCCTGTGCGAGCTTTGGGGCGGACCGAGGAGGCGCTTATGAACAACGAATCTCTGGGCTACCCGAGCCCGCGTTACTGGCACCGCCAGGAGGAGCTCGTAGAAGAGGCGCGCCGCCTGCATCTCGCGGCGAGGGCATCGAAGGCGGCGAAGCGGGAGGCCGCGGCGCGACGCGCAGAGGCACGGGCAGGCTCGGCGACCGCTCGGGTGATAGGGGCCCCGTCGACGCCGGCGAGGGCAGGCCAGATTGCAACGCCCAGGCGCGAACAAGGGGCGCCGTCGCCGAGGTCGCTGCGGCGGTCGGTGCCCGCGTGGCGTTCCGCTGCAGCCATCATGGGATCCTCGCTGGTAGCGATGGGCGTGCGCCTGGAACGCCTTGCCTCCACTCCTGCGCAACGTTCCCGGGTCGAGGCGTCCCGCGACTGACAGGTGTGGCTCAGGCCACCTGACGGCCTAGTACGTACACATGCTTGACGGCCAGGTCTTCGTCGAGCACGACGATGTCGGCCCGCGCGCCCTCCCTCAGGCGGCCCCTGTCGTCGAGCCCCAGGTAGTCCGCTGGGGCTGCGGTGGCAAGGCTGACCGCCTCCGAGAGCGAGAGGCCGGTCGAGACGGCGTTACTTACCGCCCTGTCCATCGTCAGGACGCTGCCCGCCAGGGTGCCGTCTGCCAGCCGTGCGGCCCCCTCCGCCACGGTCACCACTTGACCTCCAAGCTCGCTCTGGCCTGCGCCGAGGCCAGCCGCACGGATGGCGTCCGTCACGAGGAGCAGCTTCCCTGGCTTGGCGGCGTGGGCAGCACGGAACGCGACCCTGTGAACGTGATGCATGTCGAGTATCAGCTCTGCGTATGCGGCGGACCGGGCTAGCGCGGCGCCCACGGTTCCGGGCGCGCGTGAGGCGAGCGGAGACATCGCGTTGTACAGGTGGGTGAACCCGGGCGTGCCGCCGACGCTGAGCACGGCATCTATACCTGCTTCCGCCTGCTCCGCCGTGGCCAGCGTGTGGCCGAAGCTTACGCGCGTCCCGGCACCCGCGAAGGCCCTGGCGGCGGCGAGCGCACCCTCCAACTCGGGGGCGAGGGTCACGACCCTGACGACGTCCCGCCCTATCACCTCGGCGACCAGCTCTGGGGTGGGCAGCAGGTCGTCTGGTGGCTGCGCGCCAAGGCGCCCCGGGTTGATGAAGGGCCCCTCGAGGTGGGCCCCAGGCACGTCAGGCAGCTCGGCTGACCTCTCGTCCATCAGCTCACGCACGCCGGCGAGCGCGGAGAGGATCGCCTCCCACGGGTTCGTCATGGTCGTCGGCAGCAGCGTCGTCGTGCCGTGACGCAGGTGGAAGCGCGCCAAGCGCCTCGCGCCCTCGGCGCCGTCCATCGTGTCGCCGCCATCACCGCCGTGGACGTGCACGTCGATGAACCCCGGTGCGACGTACGGGGGTCTCAGGGCTTCGCCTTGGCCCCGCGCCTCTATGCTCTCGATCCTGTCGCCGAACTCGATGCTCCCCGGCGCCGCCCCGCCCGGCAGGAGCAGCGTGCCACTCAAGCGCGTCACGGAGGCCACTCTACGCTCGACCGGCGCCGGGGGTACCTACGTCCCTGGCAGAGCACCATGGCGGCGGCCGATACTCGATAGCGAAAAGGAGGCCAGGGCATGCCTCGTACCGAGTACTACCCAGAGCCGACAGTAAGCAAGTTCCTCTTCGCCTCGCGCTTCATGGCGCCGGTGTGGACGGTTGTGAGGGTCTACCTCGGCTGGCTATGGCTCAACGCGGGATGGCACAAGGTCACGGATTCCAAGTGGGTGGGTGCGGAGGCCGGCACCGCGGTGACCGGGTTCCTCAACAGGGCTCTCAGCCTCTCGGTCGGCGACTCGCCCGCCGTCAGCGGCTGGTACGCCTGGATCGTCGAGAACGTCTTCCTTCCGCTCGGGCCACTGATGTCCTACCTCGTCGCCTTCGGTGAGGTCCTCGTTGGCATCGCGCTGATAGCCGGGTTCCTGACGGGTCTGGTCGCGTTCCTCGGCGGCCTCATGAACGTCGCGTTCATGCTCGCCGGCACGCTCTCCACCAACCCGATAATGTTCATCCTCGCGACGTGGCTCGTGCTCGCCTGGCGCATCGCCGGCTACTACGGCCTCGACTACTGGGTGCTGCCGCGACTCGGCGCTCCGGCGAACGGCTTCAGCCGACGCCGCAAGCTGGCCGGGACCCCCAGCTCGGCAACCGCCTGAGGCCGCGCCCGACCGGAGGGCCGCCGGTCGGGAAGATGAGGCCCTGCCACGCAGATACGCGTGGCAGGGCCTTCTGCTTGGTCCTATCCCCGTCCCGGGTTCGTCGCCCTACTCAGTAGCGACGGTTGCGGCCGCCGCGGCCGCGGTCGCCGCCGCGGTCGCCACCGCGATCCCCGCGGTCGCGGCCGTCACGGTCTCGGTTGTCGTAGCGGCCGCCGCCACGATCGTTGCCGAAACGGTCGCCGCCGCCACCACCACCGCCGAACCCGTCGAACGATGCTGCCTGGACCGGTGCCCGGTGGGTGATCACGACGTTACGGGCCTGCGGCCCCTTGGGGCCCTGCTCCACCTCGAACGTGACCTCGTCACCCTCGTTGAGCGTCCTGAACCCGTCGGCTTGGATGGCGCTGAAGTGCACGAACACGTCATCACCGCCCTCGTCGTTGGCGATGAAGCCGTACCCCTTCTCGCTGCTGAACCACTTGACCTTGCCTTCTGCCATGACCTTCCTTCGCCGCCCGGGCCCCCGGGCACAAGAGTCTGCCGGGCCCTCTCGTGGGCGCACTTCACCTCGCCGGTGTGAACCGACACCCGTGTACGCCTACGTTGCCTGGCGCCAGAAGTGTAGGTCACCGGCGTGCCTGCTGACAATACGGGCCGGCACCGGCCGCTACTCCCTCGGCGTCTGCCGAGCCGAACCGACCCGTGCCGACTCGGATCGTTGGGCGCCCCGCCGCGGTAAGTTGACCCGCGTGGGGCACGAGTGAACGAGGACGCTACCGCATCTGCTGGCGGTGACCGCCCGCTCGCGCAGGAGCTCGATGCCATCGAGGCCGAGCTCGGCGGCGCCGGCGACCCGCGCTACTCCGGCCGGCAAGAACCCGGTGCGCGTCTCGGCGTCGTGGCGTTCGCGCTGGACGGCGAAGACGCTGACACGCGCGTCGCCAGGCGCGCCGATGAGCGGTTCACCGCGGCGAGCACCATAAAGGTATACGTGCTGCAGGCGCTTCTGGAGGCCGTGGCTGCCGGCGAGCACGGGCTGCACGACAACATGGGGCTGGCGGCAGACGACCGGGTGACCGGCTCCGGGGTGCTCAAGGTGCTGTCGCCCGGCGTCAGCCACACGCTGCTGGACGTCGCCACGCTCATGATCGTCGTATCCGACAACACCGCGACGAACCTCCTGATAGACCTGCTCGGTACGGAGACCATCAACGCTGTGATCGGCGGGCACGGCTGGACCGGCACCAACCTGCGCGGCAAGCTGCAGATGAAGCGGCCGCCCGGATCCGAACCGGTCTCGCCGAGCCGGACGACCCCGAGGGACCTGGCCGACTACTTCGCGCGGCTCTGGCGCGGTGACCTGTTGCCGCCGGCCCTGACCGAGGTGGCCAAGCGCATATACGGGGCCCAACAGTTCACCGAGTTGGGCAGGGCGCTCGACTACGACCAGTACAGCGCCGAGGTCGGCGAGTCTGACATCCTCATAGCCTCGAAGAGCGGCTCGGTGAGGGGCGTGCGCAACGACGCAGGCGTGATCACCGTTGGCGCCTTGGGAGCAAGGCCGAGACGCTACGTCATGGCCGTCATGACCGACGGGTGCCCGGACCTGCGCTTCCACCCTGAGAACCTTGGCGCGCGGGTCGTCGGCAAGACCGCTGCCACCGTTCTCAAACGGCTCGAGGCCGGCGCGACCCGCTAACCGCGCGGCGGGCCCTTGTCTGCCGGCCGGGCCCCTGCTGCCGGTTGCCCGCGGTAGCTGCGCTCGCTCACCACGCTGTGGCGTCCTCCAGCGCCAGGCGCAGGCGCACGCTCGTCTCTCCGGGCCAGACCAGCCAGTCGCGCGTCTTCACGGTGAGCTGCCCTTCGTTCGTCACCACCGATAGCGGCTGGCCCGTGCCGAGCTTGGCGACGAGCTTGGGGAGCTCTGCCGCCGGCACCTCTATCTCCCACTGCAGCTTGGAGTCTGCCGCCCCGACTATCTCGCCGTTGAACCCTGCCAACTTGGCCTTGACCGTGGCGTTCACCCGTTCGTCCATGCGGCCAGCATCGCGCGTAGGCACACATCGCGTACCCGCGACTTAGGCACATGCCTACCGGTACTCGGCCTGCGCTCAGGTCGGCTCAGTCAGCGTCCACGATCCCCGAGCTCCTGAGCGCCCGCTCCAGCACCCCCGGGTCGAGCTCCACCACCCTGCGCGGGCGCAGGTAGACGAGACGGGCGGTCGGCGCTACCCCGAGGGCCAGGCGAACCGTGTGCAGGTAGAGGCCGAGCTGCACGTGATACCGCTCGGGCCGCACGTGCCTGTCCGTCTTGTAGTCGTCGATCCACCACTTGCCGCCTGCCAGGTAGAGCCTGTCGATGACGCCCTCCCACACCGTCGCCCCGCCAGGGTACGCGAGGGGCAGCTCTGCCCTGTCTACCTCGCGTGCGCGTAGCGCTGGTAGCTCGGTGCCCAGGAGCTCGTCGTATGCGGAGAGCAGCTCCCTCACCTCACCGAGCAGGTCGTCCTGCTGGGAAGCGGAGTACGGGAACATCACCTCCTGGGCCCTGAGGCCCTCGAGGCGACCCGTGTCCTCCGGCTTCCAATCCTGACTGATGGCGAAGTGGACCAGCGTCCCGACTACCCTGCCGCTGCCCGGTAGCGCGAGGTGGAAGCCGGCCCCCGTTTCGTCGACGTCCGCCGCGCTGTCGCCGAGCTCTTCCCCTGGACTGGTAGCCTCGTTGCGAGTCAGCGGCTCGCTGTCGTCGTACCGCTCCTCACGCCCGTCTCCCTGCCCGTCGAGCATGTCGACGAGGCGCGACGGGCTGGAGAGGGGACCGTGCGCGTGATGGGGGAAGCCGACGTCCGACCACTCGGCTGCCCGGAGCGCCGGCCTCGGCGGTCCGGCGCGCGACCGCGGCCTGCTTACCGCGCCCCTGGCCTCGACCTCCGTCACGCGCACAGAGCCCGGAGTTCCTTCCCCTGCCAGTACGACGTCCGTCAGCGTCGCCAGCCAGCCAGACGGGCCCCACGAGCCCCTGCTCCCGGTGACGATAAGGTGGTCCCGCGCCCTGGATGCCGCGACGTACAGCAGCCGATGGTCCTCCTGGGCCGAGCGCTGCGACCACGCCTGCGCCGCTGCGGGGTCAGGCACGGCGCCCAGCAGGGACACACGGCCCGTCTCCGGCTCGATGACCGCGGCCGGGACGTTCCCCCGCCGCGAGTAGCCGGCGTCGTATACCGCCACCACGTCGTACTCCAAGCCCTTCGACCCGTGCACGGTCAGCAGGCGCACGCCACCGCCCGAACCGGGCACGTCCTCGGCGTCCGAGCGCTGCTCCAGCTCGGCGAGCAGCTCGAGCAGGCGGGCCAGGTCCTCCGGCTCGTGCGCCGCCACCTCGAAGAGCATCGCGTCCAGGTTCGCCCTCGCCCCGGCCGAAAGCCGCTCCACGAGCGGCGGTCCTCCCGCCAGCCCGCGCCTCAGCGTCGCCTTCAGCGCCTCTAGGGGCGGCGCCCTCACGACGGCGCTCAGCTCGCGCGCGACGGCATGCGCCTGCGGGGCGACGTCGGCGAGAGCGTCGATCGGGTCGTCAGATGACATCACGGCCGTTAGATCACGCAGCCCCAGGCCCACGAGCGGCCCGCGCAGGAAGGCAGCGAGAGCTTCGCGCGTCGGGCCGGCGCCCACCTCGAGAGCGCACCTGACGTCGTGGACCTCCTGCCTCGCGTAGAGGCCCCTGCGGCCGAAGAGCGCGGGCACCCCGCGCTGCGCGAGTGCCGCCTCCACCCTGCCGAGCTGCCTGCGGTTGCGCGCCAGGACCGCGATGCGTTCGTACGGGACGCCGGCGGCGTTGAAGGCCACGACCCTGTCGATGAGCTCGCGGGTCTCGTGCCCCCTCAGCTCGTCGAGACTGCCCTCGCCGTGCACGACGACGACCTCGACCGAGCCCTCGACTTCGGCCTGCGGTCCCGCGGGCCGCACCTCCGGCGCCTCGTCCGGGCCGAAACCGAGGCCGCTCTCTGCCATACGCGTCGTCATGCGGTTGAGGAAGGCGACGACCGCGCGCGAGTGGCGCCGCGACTCTGTCAGCGGCTCGAGCACGGTGCCGGCGGCCCTCGCTCTCGCGAGGGCACGCCTGAACACGTTCACGTCTGCGTTGCGGAAGAGGTATATCGACTGCTTGGGATCGCCGACGAGCTCGAGCCGGGCACCGTGGGCCTCGAGGCCCTCGAAGAACTCTCCCT
Organism: uncultured bacterium; assembly: GCA_964565625.1. Taxonomy (GTDB): domain Bacteria; phylum Deinococcota; class Deinococci; order Deinococcales; family Trueperaceae; genus DASRWD01. The sequence goes on along the minus strand of CAZMFX010000036.1, from coordinate 9,323 downwards.
GCATGGGGTTGACGTCCTGGTACTCGTCGATGAGGACGACCGGGTAACGGGAGACGAGACGCGAGGCGGCCACGGGGTGGGAGAGCATGCGCAGAGCCGCGCGCTCCACCTCGCCTGGCCCGAGCCGGCGGGCAGCGTAGCGATCGAGCAGGCGATCGTAGGCAGCCCGGTACAGCTCGCCGACGGCCGCCGAGAGGGGGTCCGCGTCGAAACGAAGCTCCTCCGCGAGCGACCTGGCGTGGAAGACGAGCGGAGGAAGGTCGACAGCGTTCTCGCCCGCCACGAGGACGGCGGCATGTTGCGGATGGGAGGGGTCGCGAGCGAGCAGCCGCAGCGAGTCGAGCTCCTCGCGGAAGTCGGCCTCCGCCTCGTTCTCGGAAACCATCGCGAACCGCGGGTCGAACCCCAGCAGCGGCGCGCTCAGCCTCAGCCCCGCGATCATGAACCCGTGGATCGTGTTCAACTGCGCGCCGCCGAGCTCGCGGGCCGCGGCCTCGAACGGGCCGGTGTCCCCGGCGGGAGGGGCGTAGAGCCCGCCCAGGTAGCTGCCCTCGCCCAGTAGCTCCTCGAGGCCGCTTCCCACGCGCGCGCGCAGCTCCGCTGCCGCCGCCCGCGTGTACGTCACGCCCGCGATCCGCCTCAGCGGCGTGCCGGACCCGATGAGCTCGAGGTAGCGCCGCACGAGGCTCGTCGTCTTCCCCGTTCCTGCCGATGCGACGCGTACCCTCATTCGCGTAGTCCCATGCGGCAGACGTAGAACAGCTTGCAGTCGCCGCACCAGTACCCGGGGGTCGGGTACACGTCTCTGTCCCTGAAGCGCAGCACCGCGTCCCGAGCCGCCTGCCTCACCGCCTCGATGCGCGCCGTCAGGTACTTGTTGGACGAGCGCTCGACGGTGATCGGGTCACCGAGCACCGGCCACACGACTATCTCGACGTGCCGCGGGGCCTGACGCGGATGGTTGAGGAGCATGTCGGCCGCCAGGTACTCTGCCCACCGGTCGCGCTGTCCTCGCAGCGCCCAGTGCCAGTCGCTCTTCTCGCCGCCCCAGTCGGGCGGCGGCGGTTCGACGAAGCGGTAGACGCTGGCGCGGCCACCCCTGCGTTCCCGTGAGCCGGCGTCCAGCGAGACCCGCACGTCCAACCGCGTGTCGATCATCGCGGGACCCCAGGTCATGTCGAGCAGCCGGGTCCTGTGCCTCCCGAGCCAATCCGCCGCCCACGGGAACCGCGTCGCCACCTCTTCGAGCCTGTCGCTGGTCAGCGCCGCTTCGCCCTTCAGCGCCCTCACGAGGTGGTACCACTCTGCCTCGTCAGGCAGCGGCGGGTCGAGCAGGAGCCCGAGCTCGCGCTCGACGCCCTCGGCTCGGTCCGACGTCTCATCGTGGCCGTGGTTCGGGAGGATCGCCTTCTCTCCCCACGCCCTGAACGCGCAGCGCTGGCCGTAGCTTCTCAGCCACTCGGCGTCCGGCCTCTCCGGCCAGGAGGCGCCGCCGTCGACACCCTTGTCGGCAAGGTCGAAGCCGGGCATGTAGACGTCTGCGTCCCTGAGCTCGAGGCGACTGCCTGCCGGCAGCTCGGGCAGCGGTGCGAGCTCGGCCGGGTCGCCCATCAGGCGCTCGTCGGGCACCAGCTTGCCGTCTGTGCCCGCCGCAGCGGCCGTCAGCACCGTCGTCGCGCCCCTCGTCAGCAGCTCCGCGATCGCGAGCGCGTCGCCGCCGGCGAAGCGTCGCGGCAGCTTGCCGACCTCGGGGACGGGGTTGCGGCGCTCGTCAGGTATGAAGTAGTCCTCCCGCTCGCCTGCGCCGTAGGCGCCGACGGTCGCGCCCATCACGTAACAGCGCGTGAAACGTCTGCCGGAGGCGAGGTCGGCCGTGAGGAGCGCCACGCCGCCCCTGACGTTGCTGGGCGACCGCACGTCGCGCAAGAGGGCGGCCAACCACACCCTGAAGCCGGCCCCACCTTCGAGACGCGCCGCGTGCTGCGCCGCAGCAAGCACCCTCTCCTCGAATCCAGACGGCAGCTCTGGCTGGGTGAGCGTCAGCACCTCGCTCAGGAGGGCGCGCGTCCACTCGACGGGATCGTCGGTCACGGCGAGTCGCGCCGTCCACTGCGTTAGGCGCTCGCTCATGCCGAGGCCGTTGGCGACCCGCGCCAGCGCGTCTCCACCCGTGACGCCGAGGCGCAGCGCGACCCTGGCGATGGGTGCCAGCTCCGGCACCGCCAGCAGCCTCACCGGCGTCGGCGACTCCGGCAGCTCGAGTAGGTCGAGGAGCGTTCGCCCGGCAGGGCTGTCGGCCAACGCCGACCCGCGCTCGTCCATCAGCGGCACGCCGTACTCGTCAGCGATCGCCAGCAGCGCGTCACCGACCCCGCGTGGGGCGACGACCGCCAGTTCGAGGGCGTCGATGCCGCTGCCGAGGTCGCGCTTGAGGCTGCGCAGCACCCAGCGCGCCTCCTCGACAGGGTTGACGGCTCCGTACCTCTCTACCGCGGCGCCTGCGGCACGGGGCGCCAGCGTCTCGTCTGGCTCGGTCCCTGGTGGCGCCTCCGGAAGCGTCACGTGCACCTCCACGTGCCTCGCCAGCCCGCGCAGGAAGAGCCAGTCGAGAGGTCCCAGCTCGCGCCAGCCGTCGACGATGACGACGTCCGGCAGTCCGGCGGCCGCGCGCGCAGCTGGGTCTTCGATCACGCCGGAGGCGCTGCCCCCGAGAACCAGGGCCGCAGCAGCAGAGCGGACGTCGTCGTAGTCCCACGAGCCGCTGCCTGCCTCCTCGTACTCGCGGAAGACGGCCGCGAGGCGCTGCGTCTCCGTGTCCGTCGCGGAACCGGCGAGCGCTTCCGGGTCCAGCTCGTAGCGCTTCGCCTCCGCGATGGCGGCGGCGAACAGCTTGGCCTCGCCGGGCGATGGGGTTCGCCCGGTCACCACTCGCAGGGCCTCCGCCACGCTCACGATCCGGGCCGTGCCGACGAGGAGCGGCAGCAACCCCGCGGGCTCGAGCGCCGAGAGCACGCGGTAGTACGCCTGCTGCGCGCTCATCACCTCGAGGCCAAGCATGGCGATCCCACCACTCGTCACGCGCCTGAACACGGACGCTCGCTGGTGGGGGAGCGCCAGCCACCACACACGGCGGCCGTCGGCGCCGGCCCCCCGTGCCACCGCGACCATCTTCGTCGTCTTGCCGGAGGCGGGCGGGCCGACCGTGAGGCGCAGGCCAACGGAGGTGGCGGTCACGCCACGTCCCTCTCGTTCAGGGACGGCGGTCACTCAGCAAGCGGCCCCCTCACATCCCGGGGAACAAAGGCCTGTCCCACGGGATGGCGTAGGCGACGGCGGCCGCCGCGATCAGGTAGAAGACGAGGGCGACCCTGGGGTTGTCCGTCTTGCGGCCACGCGAGCCGCCGATGCCGACGAGGATCACGGAGACGATCATCAGCAGCGGGTGCTCCAGGACGAAGAAGCGCCTCGTCGGGTCGCCCATCGCGGCCCCCATGTCGCTCAGCGAGCTCTGGACGAGAGGGCTCACGAACCAGAGGATGAGCCCGACGAGCACCTGCACGCCGAAGATCACCGAGAACCAGCGCGAGAGCGAGTTCTGAGCCGGAGTCCAGCGCTGAGCCACGATGGCGCTCACGATGGCGACGACGAAGAAGACGACGACCACCCAGCGCAGTAGGTTGTGTAGATCGAGTAGACCCTGTTGCATGCTCTCCTCCTCGCCGAAGGCCGCCGGAAGAGGCGCCGTCGGCCGCCGACGTTCACGCAGCCAGCATCGCACGTGAAGCGGCGTTGGCGTCGTGCACCGGCAGCCGGCACACGCCGCCACGGCACACGTACACCGTCACGTCGTGCTCTCCGTCAGGGTACCGGCCCTCGACGAGCGGCAGGCCACGCAGCGGGTGGTCGTCACTAGACGCGTCCGACTCGTCCAGCAGGAGAAGCACGTCTGCGGGGGATGCAGCGTCGCGCACGGCCCTCAGAGCCTCCGAAACGGCCGGGTCCGCTCGCGACCCGACGACGACGACCTCCCGCTCCGGCCGGGCCATGAGAGCGAGCAGCTCGAGCGCGGAGCCGAAGGCCTGCGGTGCGCCGGCGGCCGCCGGTACCAGCGGCAGCACGGCGGCGCGGGCCCTGTCCGTGCGCTCGCGATCGGACCCGTACCTGCCTGCGCGCCAAACGAGCCGCGCCGCTGCGACGAAGCGGCCTGGCACGGCAGCGTCGGTGTGGCTCTTGAGCCTCGCCGGGGCGCCCTCGACCCACGAGGCGGTGTCGAACCAGCCTGGTTCGTCCGGGTCGGCGAAGTGCTCTTCGACCTCGTCGGCGAGCCTCAGGCCCTCCGTCAGCAGCCACGGCTCCAGCGTGACCGCGTAGAGGTCGAGCAGGCCGTTGCCCAGGAAGACGTGGTCCTCGAGCAGACCCGTACCGCGGGACTCACCGGCTCGCCACACGTGCGTGAGGCGAGGTCCATGCCGCCTTTCGACGAGGAACCTAGCCAGGTCGCGGGCGAGAGGCAGCGCGTTGCCCTCACCCTCGACGCTGGCGACCGCGGCGAGGCCGCTGAGGAGCAGCCCGTTCCACGACGTGAGCACCTTGTCGTCGGTCGCGGGCCGCACGCGCTCCGCGCGCGCCGCCCCGAGTGCCGCGACGCCACGGTTCAGCCGTTCCCGCACGACGGCCACCGGCAGTCCCAGTTCCTCCGCGATACGGTCGGCTGGCGCGGCCAGCCGCAGGACGTTGCCGCCCTCGAAGTCGCCGACCGACGTCACGCCGAAGCGGCGGGCGGTCACCTGCGCCGCCGCTTCGCCCTCGCCGCTCAGCGCGGCGCGGAAGTCCTGCTCGGTCCAGGCGTAGAACCGGCCTTCCTCTCCCTCGGAGTCGGCATCGAGTGCCGAGGAGAACGCGGCCCTGTCGGGAGCAGGCGCCTGGAGCATCTCTGCCTCGAGCCATCCGAGGACCCCGCGTGCAACGCGCATGTAGCGCTCGTCTCCGGCCGCGCCATGCGCGGCTGCGTAAGCCCGGAGCAGTTGAGCGTTGTCGTAGAGCATCTTCTCGAAGTGAGGTACGCGCCAAGCCGGGTCGACCGAGTAGCGGAAGAACCCGCCGGCGAGGTGGTCGTAAAGACCCCCGCCCGCCATGGCGTCGAGCACCCTGCGCGCCATGCCCAGCGCCCGCTCTCCCCCTTCGGCCAGCAGGAAGGCGAGCGCGGAGTGGGGCGGGAACTTGGGACCGCCGCCGGCGTCGCCGAAACCGCCGTTCACGCGGTCCTCCTGGGCAGCAAGGGTATCCAGAGCCCCCCGCGTCGTCTCCTCCACGAGTGCCCGGAAGGCTTCGTCGTCGCCGACATGGAGGTCGACCGGCATGTCTGTCATCACGCGGCCGCCGAGCCGGCTCAGGCCCCTGGCGATGTTCTCCGCCGACTCGACGACCTCGTCCCGCCTGTCGCGCCATGCGGCCTCGACGGCGCGCAGAAGCCGCGTGAAGCTGGGCATGCCGTGCCTGTCAGTTGGCGGGTAGTAGGTGCCGGCGTGGAACGGCTTGCCGTCCGGCGTCATGAACACGCTCATGGGCCAGCCTCCGGAGCCGGTCATGAGCTGGGTCGCGTTCATGTAGTAGTCGTCGATGTCCGGCCGCTCCTCGCGGTCGAGCTTGATGCTGACGAACGCGTCGTTCAGGATCGTGGCGACGGCGGGGTCGCGGAACGACTCCCGCGCCATGACGTGGCACCAGTGGCACGACGAGTAGCCGGCTGACAGGAACACTGGCCTGTCCGTCTCCCGCGCCCGCTCGAACGCCTCTTCACCCCACGGGTACCAGTCGACCGGGTCGCCAGCATGCTGCCTCAGGTAGAGGCTCAGCTCGCCTGCCAAGCGGTTCGCCATGGCCAACGCTAACCGCGTGCGCGGTGGCCGAGGGTAGCCCCGGCCAGCGCCGTCGCCATCCTTGCCGGTGGGTACGCAGAAGGGGCCCGGCGCCAGCTTGAGGTTCTGGCGCCGGGTAGTGCCGCGCTGGTTGTGGTGACGCTCAAGATCGCGAGAGAGGACGCGGTTCAACGTCCAGCGCTGCTAACGAAGCTAACGCCGCCAGGCTTACGGATTCCTTACATGCTGCTTCCAGATGGAAACAGATGGGCGGCAGGCGGCGCACGCCTCACGACCGCGGAGCGCGGCCCGACATTTCGAACGTGGCGACGAACCTCAGGGCGTCTCTAGACGCTCAGGGTATGTGACGAGCCCCGAGCCGCGTATCAGGCCGTCCAACGCGGCAGAGGCGGCGTCGGCCGTGACGCTCGCCTCGACCTCCTCGCGCACCTCCTCGAACGTCCGTACCTGCTGGGGACGATGATCGTAGACGAGAAGCGCGTGGTAACCGAACTGCGTCTCTATGGGACCGGCGACCTCGCCAAGGGTGGCGGCCACGACGGCGTCCTCGAAAGCCGCGACCATCATCCCCCGCTGGAAGCACCCGAGGTCGCCTCCGTTGGCCGCGGTGCCGTCTGTGCCGTACTCACCGGCGAGCGTCGCGAAGTCCTCGCCCGACCTGACCCGTTCGACAAGCTCGGTGGCGAGCTCCTCTTCCTCGACGAGTATGTGCCTCGCGCAGTAGGTCTCCGGCTGCGTGTACCTGCTCTGGTCCGCCAGATAGCGGACCCTTATCTCCTCGTCCGTCGGGGCCGACTCTGTCCTCAGCGCCTCGAGGACCTGCGTTATGAGGTCGCCCTCCCTGATGATCCTGACGAGGTTCGCCTCCGCCGGGAAGCCGGCCTCCGCGAGCCTCGACTCGTACTGGTCTTCTGGCACGGACGTCCTGAGGCCGGCGAGGATGTTCTGTACCGACTCCTCGTTCGGCGTGAAACCGCGGACCTCGGCCTCGCGCAGCAGCACGAGCTCCGTCCCGCGCTGCTCGAGGTAGTTGGGCATGAGACCCCGTAGCTGCGCCGCCAGCTCCTCCGTGTAAGGCACGCCCTGCCCTGAGGCGAAGCTGCGCATCGCCACCTCGAAGCGCCACTCGACGTCGCTCAGGCGCTCCACCCTGTTGCCGAGTCGGATGAGTATCGGGTCGTCCTGACCGGGGCTCCGGGAGGTTGCGGAGGCCGAGCTCTGCTCTGCTGCCTCCTCCGAGCCCTGCGCCAGGGCAACGGGCATGCCGCTCAGAAGGACGGCGACGATCAAGAGCACGGCGAACGGATGCCGGCGGACGTTTCTCGGTGAGGTCTCCACGCGGGCAGGCTACTACGAGCCGCCCGAGTCCAGAGGCTCAGGAAGCCTTCTGGGTCGCCGCGAGCTTCTCGTAGAGCTTGCGCTGATCGTCTGTGACCGTCTCCGGCACAGTCACCCTCACCTCTGCCAGTAGGTCGCCGCGCCCTCCGCTGCGTTGCGGCCAGCCCTGCCCACGGAGACGCAGGACACGGCCGGTGGAGGTGCCGGGTGGGACGGTCAGGTCGACCTCGCCGTCGAGGGTCGGCACCTTAACTGTGCCGCCGAGCGCGGCCACGTGATCGGGCACCTTTATGGGCACGCGCAGGTGGTCGCCGTCGAGGCGCCAGACCGGGTGCGGCAGGTGGCGAACCTGGAGGAGCAGGTCCCCGCCGCTCGGGGCCTGACCGCGCAGGCGCAGCTTCACGCCGTCACGGACGCCGGGCGGCACCGTGACGTCCAACTGCTTGTCTCCGACCCTTATCGTCGTGGGGCCACCGCGGTAGGCGTCAAGCAGGCCGAGGTCGAGGCGCGCCTCTGCGTCTGCCACCCGCGGCCGCGAAGCCGATGTCGTCTGGCGCCCGAAGCCGAACGGGTCGGAACGCACGCCGCCGGCCGAGCCGCCCATCGAGCCGCCGAAGAGGCTCTGGAAGAAGTCGGAGAAGCCGGCGAACTCCTCCGGCGACACGTTCGTGTAGAACGTGCCGCCCTGTCCTCCGCCACCGAACGGCGCGCCCTGGGCGAAGTCGGGGACGTTGCCCGTGCGGCCGTACGTGTCGTATAGCCGGCGCTTCTCGTCGTCAGATAGCACCGTGTACGCCTCGTTTATCTCCTTGAAACGCTCCTCTGCGCCAGGGTCGTCCGGGTTCCGGTCAGGGTGGTGCTTGGCGGCCAGCTTGCGGAAGGCGCGCCGGATCTCGTCCGACGACGCTTCGCGTCCGACCCCCAACACCTCGTAGTAGTCCTTGAACTCGGCCATGGCTTCGGAATCCCCGCTAGAGCGCGCTCAGGCGTCTGACTTGGCGACGATCACCTTGGCAGGCCGCACCAGGCGGTCGCCCTTGACGAAGCCCGCGGAGAAGACCTGGACGATGGTGCCGTCAGCTGCCTCCGGGCCGGGGGGCACCACGGCGAGCGCCTCGTGAAGCGACGGGTCGAACGCCTCGCCACGCAAACCCATGGGCCTCACCTCCATGCCCTCGAGCTGCCTTAGCAGCGAGTCCCTCACCGCCCTGACGCCCGTGACGAACGGCCCGTCCTCGTTCGCGACCGCGGCCGCCTCGAGGGCGCGCTCCAGGTCGTCGTAGACGTTGAGGACCGGCATGAGCGCGCTGTCGACGCCCAGCTCGCGCTCACGCGCGAGCTCGTCCTGCATGCGCCGGCGGTAGTTGTCGAACTCGGCGCGTGCGCGCAGGTGACGGTCCTTGGCCTCGCTGACCTCGGCCTCCAGGACCTGCAGGCGCTCGCGCGCGCTGTTCAGCTCGTCGCGCAGGATGGCGGCCTCGTCGTCGCCCGCGCTCTGGCCCACGCCGCCGGTGGGGGCGTCCGCCGCCCCCACCGTCTGCTCGTCTTCGCGTCTCGTGTCGTCTCGCACTGGCAACCTCAGCCCGCCGGCTTGAAGTCGGCGTCGATCACTTCTTCGTCATCGTCGCCGCCCTGGCTTGCCTGCTGGTCACCGGCATCCTGCGGCTGCGGGGTGGCCTGGGCGGTCGCCTGCATGAACGCCTGAAGCTTCTCCGCGAGATCGCGGCTCTTCTGCTCGAGCTCGTCCTTGCCTGGCTTGCCATCCAGTGCCTGCTGTGCAGCAGCGATGGCGTCCTGGACCGGCTTCTTCTGGTCGTCGGTCGCGCCTTCCGCGTCGTCCAGAGCCTTCTGGGCCTGGAGCCTGAGGCTGTCGAGCTCGTTCTTGGCCTCGGCCAGCTCGCGGACCTTCTTGTCCTCGTCCGCGTGCCGCTCGGCCTCCTTGACCATGCGATCGACCTCGTCCTCGCTGAGCGTCGTGGTGTTCTGGATGGTGATAGAGGCTTCCTTGCCCGTCGACTTCTCGCGCGCGGTCACGTGGAGGATGCCGTTCGCGTCGATGTCGTAGGTGACCTCGATCTGTGGCGCGCCGGCCGGCATGGGCGGGAT
>CAZMFX010000035.1:19454-23444 GCA_964565625.1 uncultured bacterium | reverse complement strand
GACTGGAACTGCTCGGCCACCGGCACGGTTCCGCCCGTCCAGATCGGGAACGGGGTCCGGCCGAACACGGCCTCCATGGCGCCGTTCGCGACGCTGAGCGCCGGGTGGTCGAGGGGCATCTGGTATGCGCGGCCCTTGCCGGCTGTCGGCGTGAGAGCGACCTTCACGCCCGGGGGCGCGTGCCGCTCGACGTGGCGCCTCAGCGCCTCGAAGACTTTCTCAGGCTCCTGGCCGACGACCAACCTGCATGTGATCTTGGCCATCGCCCGGTTGGGCAGCACCGTCTTGACGCCCGGGCCTTGGTAACCGCCACCGATGCCGTTGATCTCCAGCGTCGGGCGCACGGTGCGCCTCTCCTGAGGGGTGTAGTCGGGGTCGCCCCACCAGCCATCGAGGCCCAGTTCCTCCAGCTCGGCACGCTCGTCGAAGGGCTGCTTCGCGACGGCGCGCCTGAGCTCCGGGGTGAGCTCGGGGACGCCGTCCTCGAAGCCTTCGACGAGCACGCGTCCGTCCTCGTCGTGGAAGCTCGCGATCACGCGCGCAAGAGCGAGGACCGGGTTGGCGACGACGCCGCCGTACGTACCGGAGTGGAGGTCGGCGCTCGCACCCTCCACGACCAGCTCAGCCCCGACGAGACCGCGGGACCCGACCGTCACGGATGGGATGCCAACGCCGAATATGCCGCCGTCTGCGCACACGGCGAGGTCGGCCCTGAGCAGGTCGGCGTGCTCGCGCAGCGCCGGCGCGAGGTTCGGGCTGCCGATCTCCTCCTCTCCCTCGAAGAGGAAGGTGACGTTGACGGGAGGTGCCTCACCGCTCTGCGTGTAGGCCTCGACCGCCTGGATCACCGTGAGGAGGCCCGCCTTGTCGTCGCATGACCCGCGCCCGTATACCTTGCCGTCCCGCACCTCCGGCTCGAACGGCGGTGAACGCCACAGCTCGAGCGGCTCGGCGGGCTGCACGTCGTAGTGGGCGTAGACGATAACCGTCGGCTTCGAAGCGTCGTGATGCAGCCGCCCGACCACCACCGGGTGGCCGGCCGTCTCCAGCGTCCTGACGTCTGGTATGCCGGCCCGCTCGAGGCGGGCAGCGGTCCAGCGGGCGGCGGCCAGAACGTCCGCCTGGCGCTCCGGCTCCGTGCTCACGCTCGGGATGCTCACGAACTCGAGCAGGTCTTTCACGTACGAATCGCCGCGCCGAGCCACGTGGGCGAGCGCCTTCTCGGTTGAAGAACTCACGTTGTCCACGACACAACGTATCCGCGGCCGCAGCCGCCGTCAACGCGCGGCTGCTCAGTCGTGACGGACCGGGTAGTCCTCCAGCCGGGTGTATCGGCCACGCTCGAAGACGAGCGGCTCGCCGGTTGCCGTGCCAAGCGCCTCGACCCGGCCTATGAATATCGTGTGGTCACCCGCGTCGCAGCGCGAGTGCATGCCGCATACGACGTGCGCCACGGCGCCGGGCACGACAGGGAACCCGTCGAGCTCGTCGAAGGGCGGAGGCTCCTGCGGGACACGCCTGCCGGCGAAACGATCCGAGACGGCTCTCTGGTCGTCTGCCAGCACGCTTACCGCGAAGCGCTCACTGGCGAGCATCGTGTCGTACGCGCGGGCCGACCTGTCGAGCGACACCGCTATGAGCGGGGGCTCGAGCGAGACGGACATGAAGGCGTTGACGGTTATCCCGTACGTGTTGCCGTCAGGCGCCCTCATCGTCACCACCGTCACCCCTGTCGCGAAGCGGCCCATGGCACGACGGAAGTCGAGGGAATCGAAGTCCCGGCCGGGTTGCGGCGAGCCGACACGCGCCCCCACGGCGGAACGGATAGCAGACAAGCTCATACGGCCGGAGTGTAGTGATGCCGCGCGGCGCAGTCAATCGTGAACCTCGACAAGGAATTGGCAAGTCTTGGTGTACATCGACAACGATGCGAGCGGTCCACACGACGTAGACTGCGTCCGAGCATGTCGGTGACGACAGATGTGCGGGCGACGCTGCGCGATCTCCTCGAGAGGCAGGAGCTGCAGTTGTCGCTCCTGGCCGGCGACCCGGACACCGTCTTCGGGTCGGTGGTCGTGCTCTCGATGGAGTCCGACAGGCCGTGGCTACGCCCCGTTGACCTGCGCCTTCACGAAGGACCCTTCTCCCTGCCGAGACCATCGATCGATCACGTGCTCGAGCCTCCTCCAGCTGCGGTCGTGCACTCGTTGTCTTCCAAGCGGAGGTCGGTGCCCGATGCGCTCGTGGAGCGCTGCCGCGCGGCCGGTGTCGCGCTCCTCGTCTCCCCGCCGACCGTCGACCCGGAGGCCGTCGAGGAGGCGGCGCTAAGGCTTCTGGTGCAGGCGGGCGGCACCGCGCTCGCCGGGCTCGCGACGCTGCAGCGGCGTCTTCTCGCGACCCTCGACGGGCCCAAGCCGGAGAGGGCTGTCCTCGAGTCGGTAAGCCGGCTCTCCGGCATGGGCATGGCCGTGCTCAGCCCCTGGGGCGAGGTGGTCGCGCGCGCCGGCGACACCAGCGGCAGGCTCGGCGGCACCGACCCTACCGGCCTGCCAGAAGGCCGCATGCGCTTCCGCGGACGTGACGCCCTGGTAGCCAGGGTGACCGTCAGGGGACGCTTGCGATCTGTGCTCATCGCTTTCGAGACGGGCGACGACTCCCTCACCTGGCTCGAGCTCGCACGCTCGCTGCTGGTGGCGGCAGCACTGCAGCGTTCGGCAGAGGCCCAGCATGACCGAAGCCGCAAGGGCGCCCTCTTGGCCGAGTGGCTCGCAGGGCCGCAGGCAGCGCCTATGCTGCTGCCCCGGCTCGTCGACGCCGGCATCGAGACCGAGGCGGAGTACGTCGTCGCCGTGGCAGAGGCCGGACCCAGGGTGAGGGGCGGGCGCATGGCTGCCGTGCGCGGCCAGGCGCTGCTCGAGAAGCTCAGGGAAGCTGCGGACGACTACTTCCGCACCCGCGGCTACGGCTTCCTTTCGGAGACCCGCGCAGAGCACGTCGTGTGGGCGTTCTCCGGTGGCGCGCCGAGGTCGCAGGCCGAACCGCTCTTCCAGTCGCTGCGCGCCGCCGCGGGCGCCAACGTTCCCGTGCGGCTCGGACTCAGCCTGCCGCGGGAGGACCTGACGGGCGTGGCTGACGCATATCACCAGGCCATCCTCGCCGCCCAGTCGTTGGCAGGGCCGGAAGGGCACGCGTGGTTCGACCTCGTGGATCCCGTCTACTGGGTCCTCAAGCAGCAGCCGCCGGCCAACCTCGTGACCATGCGTGACCGTCTCGTCGGCCCGGTGAAGGATGCGGATGACGGCAAGCTGTGGAGGACCCTGACGGCGTACCTGCGCTCGCCGGACGACCTGACGGCCCTTGCCGAGGAGCTCCACGTGCACGTGAACACGCTGCGTTACAGACTGAAGCGGATCTCGAGCCTCCTCGGCGTGGACCTCGGACGGCCGGAGACGCTCGCGAAGCTGTACCTGGCCCAGCAGATAGACGCGATGGTGGAGCGGGAGGGTGGAGCGTGACCGACACCCCTCGGGCGCTCCCGCCGCTGCGAGCATCTGTTATGGGAGCCGGGACGATGGGCACCGGCATCGCGCAGCTGCTGCTGCAGGCGGGCGCTCAGGTGACGCTCGTCGACCCGTCGCGAGAGGCGCTTGAACGGGCCAGGGGCGAGCTCGCGGCCCTCTTCGAGCGGCTTCATGCGAAGGGGCGCGTCGCCGCTGACCCTGCCGAGCTGATGCTGGCGCTGACGCTGGGGCAGGAACAGGGCTCGGTACGAGGCTCCGACTGGGTGATCGAGGCGGCCCCCGAGGACCTCGAACTCAAGAGGCGTCTCTTCGCCGCAGCGGCCGCCGCCGAGCCGAGGGCCCTCCTGGCGACGAACACCTCGACGCTGTCTGTCACTGCCATCGCCGCCGCGTGCCCCGATCCCGGTCGACTCGTCGGCATGCACTTCTTCAACCCGCCAGGGCTGATGCGTCTCGTCGAAGTCATACC
>CAZMFX010000035.1:12800-19354 GCA_964565625.1 uncultured bacterium | reverse complement strand
GCGGCGAGCGAGAGCGTATACCGCGCCTTCTACGAGGAGCCGCGCTTCCGCCCCCACCCGCTGCAGCGGGCGATGGTCGACGCCGGCCTGCTGGGGCGCAAGACGGGCAGGGGCTTCTACCGCTACGGCGAGCAGTCAGGCGAACCCTCAGCCAACGCCTCGGAGCCGACCGCAGGTCCGCTGGCCCGCCCCGGGCGCCAGCCAGCGCTTCACGTGCTAGGAGATGGCACGGTGGCCCGCGCTCTCAGGTCGGCGCTGCCCGTCACGCCAGACCCCGGAGCCGCCTCACTGCTTCTCGACGCTCGTCTTGACGCGCCTCCCGGTGCGGGTGAGCGCCCGCGAGCCGTCCTCGTCTGGGGGCGCTCCGCGGCCGTCGCCGGCGCAGAGCTCGGTTTCAGCCTGGTGCCGCGGCCGGGCGGCTCCGACAAGGTAACGATAGAGCTGACGGCTGCGGGCGCTGGCCCCTCCAGTGCCGAGACCCAGGGTCTTACCAGAGCGAAGGAAGCCCTCGAGGCCGCGGGCGCCGACGTGGTCGTCGTACCAGACATGCCGGGCGGCATCGCCTTCAGGGTGGTGGCGAGGCTCTTCGACGAGGCCGTACGCGCGTTTGCCGAGGGGTTGGCGCCGCCGGACGAGCTGGACCTCGCGATGAGGCTGGGCGTCAACTACCCGGCAGGCCCGCTCGAGTGGGGCCAGGAGTTAGGGTTGAGAGACGTAGACGCCGCCCTGCGGTCACTGATGCAAGAGACTTCCGACCCGCGGTTCGCCCCGCACCCGTGGTTGGCGCGGCTCGCGGCCATGGGCAGTAGCGAACTCCCGCGCGGCGTCCTGGAGGGCGACTAGGAGATGAGCGTCAAGGACGCGTACTTGGTGGCTGCGCTGCGCACTCCCGTCGGACGCCACGGTGGCGCGCTCGCCTCCGTAAGACCCGACGACCTGGCGGCGGCCGTGCTGGGAGAGGTAGCTGACAGGGCGGGAGTGCAGAAGCGCGACGTCGCCGACGTGGTGCTCGGCTGCGCCAACCAGGCGGGCGAGGACAACCGCAACGTTGCGCGCATGGCAGCGCTCCTCGCCGGCTACCCGGTATCCGTTCCCGGGGTCACCGTCAACCGGCTGTGTGGCTCCGGCCTCGACGCGGTCGCCCAGGCGGCCAGGGGCGTGAAGCTGGGCGAAGGCGAGCTGTACGCCGCTGGCGGCGTCGAGTCGATGAGCCGTGCCCCGTGGGCCCTCCCCAAGCCGGAGAGGGGTTACCCGACGGGATCCTCCACCGCTTACGACACCTCGCTCGGCTGGCGGTTCGTCAACCAGCGCATGGAGGACGAGTACGGGACGGAGTCTATGGGCGAGACGGCGGAGAACCTGGCGGAGGAGTACGGCATCTCGCGGGACGAGCAGGACGCGTACGCGCTTGCCAGCCATCGCAAGGCGACCGCTGCGATCGCTGCAGGCCGGTTCGTCGACGAGATACTGCCCATAAGGGTCGTGTCGAAGCGCCAGGAGACGCTTGTCGACACGGACGAGGGACCGCGGACAGACACCAGCATGGAGGCGCTCGGGAGGCTGCGCCCGGCCTTCAGACAGGGTGGGTCGGTGACGGCAGGCAACTCCAGCTCCCTCAACGACGGGGCCGCGGCCGTGCTCGTGGCGTCGCCCGACTACGCCAACGCTCACGGGCTCACGCCGCTGGCGCGGGTGGTCTCGACGGCGGTCGTCGGCGTGCCGCCACGGATCATGGGCATAGGCCCTGCTCCGGCGACCCGTGCCGCGCTTCAAAGGGCCGGCATGAGCCTCGCAGACGTCGGCATCATCGAGCTCAACGAGGCGTTCGCAGCGCAGACGATAGCCGTGCTGCGAGACCTTGACCTCGACGTAGAGGACGCCCGCGTCAACCCCAACGGAGGCGCTATCGCCCTGGGGCACCCTCTCGGATGCTCCGGCGCGCGCATACTCACGACGCTCCTGCACGAGATGGTGAAGACGGACGTCGAGGTCGGCCTCGCCACCATGTGCATCGGAGTCGGCCAGGGCATCGCCATGGTCGTGGAGCGCGTGTAGGAGACCTTATGTCCCTGGGAGGGCAGATGTTCGACCCGCAGATCGAGACGATGCCGCAGGAGAAGCTCCGGGAGCTGCAAGGCGAGAGGCTCGGCCGCCTGGTGCGCTACGTGAACGAGCGTGTGCCGTTCTACCAGCGTGCGCTGGCGGACGCCGGCGTCGACCCCGGCACGGTCACCTCGATCGAGGACGTTGGCCGCCTGCCCATCACACGCAAGCACGACCTTCACGAGAACTACCCCATGGGGCTCTTCGCGGTGAAGCCTGAGGAGCTGGCGCGCGTGCACGCCTCGTCAGGCACAACCGGCAAGCCGACGATCGTCGGCTACACGAAGAACGACATCTCGCTGTTCGCCGAGATGAACGCGCGCTGCCTGGCTGCGGCCGGCGGTAGGCCCGGGATGCTGTTCCACAACGCTTACGGCTACGGGCTCTTCACGGGCGGCCTGGGGCTGCACGGCGGCGGCGAGCGCCTCGGCATGTGCGTCGTGCCCGTGTCCGGCGGCATGACGGACAGACAGATAACGCTGATCATGGACCTGAGGCCGGAGATGATCGCGTGCACGCCCTCCTACGCCCAGACGCTGTCCGAGGAGTTCGCTCGTCGCGGCATTGAGCCGGACGAGATCCCGCTGAAGTACGGCATCCTGGGCGCCGAGCCGTGGACGGAGGCTATAAGGGCTGACGTCCAGCGCGGCTTGGGCATACAGGCGACGAACATATACGGGCTCTCCGAGATAATCGGCCCCGGCGTCGCGAACGAGGCCGTCGGCGAGGGTGAGGGGTCGTACGTATGGGAGGACCACTTCTATCCCGAGATCCTCGACCCCGAGACGGGCGACCCGTTGCCGGACGGGCAGGACGGCGTCCTCGTCATCACGACGCTGACGAAGGAGGCCCTCCCGCTGCTGCGGTTCTGGACGGGCGACATCACGAGCCTCACGCGCGAGGTCGGTCCCGGCGGTCGCACGCACGCGCGCATCGGCATGATCCGTGGCCGGACGGACGACATGCTCATCGTCAGGGGCGTCAACGTCTACCCGACTCAGATAGAGGCCGCGCTGCAGCACGTGCCTGAGGCCTCCGCGCACTACCAGCTCGTCGTCACGAGGCAGAAGACCCTCGACGAGATCGAGCTGCGGCTCGAGCTCGACCAGTCGACCTTCGCCGGGCTCGGCATAACGCCGTCTGACGACGGGGCCCTTCACGCGGAAGACCCCGTGGATCGCCTCGTCCGCGAGGTACAGCACAAGATCCGGGACGTGGTCGGCATAGGCGTGAAAGTGACCCTCCTGGCGCCGGGCGCCGCGCCGCGATCCGCTGGCGGCAAGTTGCGCAGGATCCAGGACGAACGCAAGCTGTGAGGGAGATCCCCGCCGGCAGACAGGTCCATCACGAGCTCGTCGTCACGCCGGAGATGACGGTCGATTTCGAGCAGGACGACCCCAGGCTCGGCGCGTTGCACCCTGTCTACGCCACGTACTGGATGGCGAAGCATATGGAGCTGGCGAGCCGGAAGATAATCCTTCCCTACCTGGAGGACGATGAGGAGGGCATAGGCTTCCGCGTCGAGGTGACCCACGTGGCGTCCGCCCTGCCAGGCATGCGCGTACGTGTCGACGCCTTCTTCAGGGAGACGGTGAAGAACCGCGTGCACGTTGACTGCACGGCACACAGCGAGCTCGGCGACCTCATAGGCGAGGGCGCGACCGTGCAGGTGATCCTCAAGAAGGAGCGGCTCGAGGAGAACTTCGCAGCTTTGCGTGAGCGAGTGAAGCCCGTTACCGAAGGGAGAAGCTGAGTGGTGAAGCTGGTCGCCATCTACGACAAGCCGGAGGACGAGCAGGCGTTCTGGGACCATTACGAGAAGGTGCACACGCCGCTTACACGCGAGCTGCCCGGCCTTCAGGACCTGGAACTGTTGCGCGTAACGGCCGACGCGTTCGGCGGGGAGGCTCCGTACTACCTGATCGCGACGATGTCCTTCGCAGACGAGGAAGCGTTCAAGGCGGCGATGCGCTCCGAGGAGAACAAGCGACTCGGCAAGGACCTGATGAGCTTCGCCAAGGGCAAGGTGAAGGTGCTCGTCACAAGGGCGCACGACGTCTGAACAGGCGGGCGTACTCGGTGAGTGAGATCACGTCCGGCCGCCGACGCCCTGTGTAAGGGGCATGGAACCGCACGTTCTCATCGAGTGTGCGAGGTGTCCTATCCGCCGGTTGTGACTGCCGCTATCATCCGGCGTGCTAGGGAGGGCACGTGGCCACAGTCCATCTGCTTGGTACCGGCGCCGCGCTGTCTGACGCGGGGCGCACGACCACCATGCTGGCGGTCGAGGACGGCTCATCCCTGTTCCTCGTCGACTGCGGTGGTGACGCGGCTCACCGGCTGCTGGCTGCTGGCCTGCAGCTGGCTCGGCTCAGCGGGCTGATCGTCAGCCACGAGCACGCAGACCACGTCTCCGGCTTCCCACTGCTCATGGAGCGCCTCTGGCTTGCCGGCATCGGCGCCCGCTTCCCCGTTTACGGCATCGCGCCCGCCGTGGCGCAAGCGCGGAAGATCCACGACGCGTTCGACATCGGCTCCTGGCCCAACTACCCGGAGATCGAGTACCACGAGTTCCCTCAGGAGCCCGGGGCCCTTGTCGTCGAGAACGACGAGCTCGTCGTCACGGCGACGCCAGGCGACCACTCCGTGCCCGTCGTCGGGTTCCGGTTCGAGTCCAAGGGGTCAGGCACCGTGCTGGCGTACTCGTGTGACACTCAGTACTCGCCCGCCATCGTCGAGTTGGCGAAGGGCGCCGACCTCCTGATCCACGAGGCCTCGGGGCCGGCGCCCGGCCACTCTGCGCCCAGCGTCGCGGGCAGGGTCGCGCGCGAGGCTGGCGTGAAGCGGCTGGTGCTGATCCACCTCCCGCCGCTGCAAGGGCAGGAGGAGGCCTGGCTGGACCAGGCCAGGGAGAGCTTCCACGGCGCCGAGCTGGGCAGCGACGGCGCCAGCTACGACTTCTGAGAAGGGGGAGCCTCTGCCCTAACCCTTCGTGCCGCTCGTGGCTATGCCCTCTATGAAGTAGCGCTGGCCGAAGAAGAACATGACGATCAGCGGCACGGTGAGGATCGTCGTGGCGGCGAGCACGAGCTCCCACTGCATCTCCCCTCCCTGCCCGAAGCGGTCTATCAGCGTCTTTATGCCCCTGGGCATCGTGAACAGCGCGCTGTCGTAGAGGTAGATGAGCGGCTTGAGCAGGTCGGTCCACAGCGCCTTGAACTCGAAGATGAACACGACTATCAGCGCGGTGCGCGTCAGTGGCAGCGCCACCCGCCACCACATCTGGAAGTAGCTGGCGCCGTCGATGCGCGCGGCATCGAAAAGGTCGCGGGGCAGCCCTAGGTAGAACTGACGCAGCAGGAAGATGTAGAAGGCCGATCCGAAGAGGTTACCGGCCCACAGCGGCACGAGCGTGTTGACCATACCCAGCCGGTTCCAGATCAGGTACACGGGGATCATCGTGACGGCGCCCGGCAGCATCATCGTGGCTAGCACCAGGCCGAACAGGGCGTCGCGCCCACGGAAACGGAAGTAGGCGAAGCCGAACGCCACGGCCGCGCTGGAGACCGTGACGGCCAGCGCGCCGACCAGGCCGACGACGACGGAGTTCTGCAACCACGAGAACACCGGCGCCGCACGCCAGACGTCGACGTAGTTCGACCACATGATGGGGTCTGGTATCCACTCGCTGTTGAAGACCTCGGACCTGGGCTTCAGCGAAGCGCTGACGAGCCACGCGAACGGCGCCAGGAATATGACGGTGCACCCACTGAGCAGGGCGAGGAAGACGACGCGGCTCGCCAGCCTGCCGACGCGCCGACCACGCGGCTCTACCGTGGCGTGCTCGTCGCGGACCTCAGCGGTAGCGGCGGCCTCTGCCAACGTCACGATCGCTCACCGCCCCTCGTAGTAGACCCAGCTCTTGCTCACCCGCAGCTGGATAACCGTGATGATGAGGATGACGACGAAGAGCACCCACGCCATCGCGGACGCGTAACCCATGTTCAGGAACTCGAACGCCTGCCTGAAGAGGTACACGACGTAGAAGAGCGCGGCGGAGCTGGCGGCCCCTGAGTCCATCTGGCCGAAGTACATGGTGTAGACCTCGTCGAAGACCTGCAGCGCTGCGATCGTGTTGACGATGAGGACGAAGAACACGGCGCCGCTGATCATGGGAAGGGTCACGTGACGGAACTCTGCCCAGGCAGACGCCCCCTCGATGCGCGCTGCCTCGTACAGCGTCTGCGGTACCCCCTTGAGGGCGGCGTAGAGGATGACGACCGTGCCGCCGAGGCTCCAGAGGCTCATGATCACCAGGCCCGGCTTGATCCAGGCAGGATCCGTGGTCCAGCCGGGGCCGTCGACGCCGAAGATCGCCAGCGCCCGGTTCACCAGGCCGATGGAGGGGTTGAGCACCCACAGGAACAGCGCGCCGACCGCCACGGTGGGGG
>CAZMFX010000035.1:0-12790 GCA_964565625.1 uncultured bacterium | reverse complement strand
TGAGTTGGTCGCATGCCCGCTGGATCTTAGGCTTGGGGGCCCAGGGACGTAATGCTAGGGGCCGCGCGCATTAAAGCCCTTGTGCCTTGCATGAGAAACGTTCTTCCGGCAGCGCTGCGCCGGGCGCTTCTCGTCGATGCCGTTACTCGGTGCGGCGGCGTTGGGGGACCGGCAGCTAGACCGCCTCGAGGTACGTGTAGCCGACCAGCTCCCTGTCGTACAGGTCGAGGAAGTCTGCGACCTCCGCCTCCGACATGCCGCCCGCCTGCCGCACCTCTTCAGCCTGCTGGGCGACGGCAGCGTGCAGGTCGGGCGTCTCGAAGCCCATGTTCCTTATCACCCGCCTGGCCTTCTGGCCTTCAACGTATAGCTCGATCTCGTAACCGCCGTCCCGCGTCAGCCGCACGTGCGCCTCGTTGACGCGCCCGAAGAGGTTGTGGGCGTTCGCGAGCACGTCCTGATACGCCCCCGTAAGGAAGATCCCAAGGTAGTAGCTGTCGCCGGGCCGCACCTGGTGAACGGGCAGCGTGCGCTTGACGTCCCTCAGGTCGATGAAGCTCTCGATCTTCCCGTCGGAGTCGCAGGTGATGTCGACGAGGGTGGCGTCGCGGTCCGGCCTCTGGTCGAGGCGGGTGAGCGGCGCGACGGGGAAGAGCGACTTTATCGCCCAGTGATCGGGCAGCGTCTGGAACACGGAGAAGTTCACGACGTACTTGTCAGCCAGCATCCGCGGCAACGCCTCGAACTCCTCCGGAACGTAGTCCAGGTCCCTCACCACCTTGTTCACGCGCACGAGTATGCGGTTGTACAGCTGCTCGAAGTGCGCGCGTTCCACCAGGCTCAGGTAGCCGAGGTCGAAGAGGTTGTGCATCGTCTCCTTGTTCGCCACCGCCTCGTTGAACACCTCGCGGTAGGTCTTGGCCGTCACCTGGCCCTCCAGCTCACGCATGTCCTTGACGAGCTGGTGCTCCTCCTCGGCGTCGAGCGGTGGCAGCTCGACCGGGTCCCTAGTTGGACCTATCGCGTCGACGACGGGGACTATCACGACGGAGTGGTGGGCGGTAAGGGCCCGGCCCGACTCTGTGACTATCACCGGATGCTGCACGCCGGCGTTGTCGCAGACCTCCATGATCGTGTAGACGACGGTGTCGGCGTACTCGCGCAGGCTGTAGTTGGCAGACACGTAGTACGTGGTCTTGGAACCGTCGTAGTCCACGGCCAGCCCGCCGCCGACGTCCAAGTACCTGACCTGCGCTCCGAGCTCCGCCAGCTCGACGTACGCCTGGGCAGCCTCACGAACGGCGACCCGTATGCGGCGGATGTCCGTCAGCTGGCTGCCGACATGGCAGTGGAGAAGCTCCAGCGAGTGGGCGAGCCCCTCGCGCTTCACGCGCTCGACTACGTGCACCAGCTCGGCGGCGGTGAGCCCGAACTTGGCGTCGTCACCGCCCGACGACTCCCACTGACCCGTCCCGCGCGCATGGGTCTTGAACCTGACGCCCAGCGAGGGCTCGACGCCCATCTCCTTGCTAATGCGCAGCACGCGTTCCAGCTCACCGGCCTTCTCGAGAGTGATGACGACGTTACGGCCGAGCTTCTTGCCCCACAGCGCCAAGCGTATGAAGTCGTCGTCCTTGAACCCGTTGCAGCACAGCAGCGCGTCGTCGTGGGTGTCGTGTGCCAGGCAGAGCGCCAGCTCCGCCTTGCTGCCC
The DNA here is from genome assembly GCA_964565625.1 of uncultured bacterium. Lineage (GTDB taxonomy): Bacteria > Deinococcota > Deinococci > Deinococcales > Trueperaceae > DASRWD01. The sequence continues at coordinate 11,078 of CAZMFX010000035.1, read as the reverse complement.
GCTTCCAAACCGGTCTTGTAACGGGCGCCGTAGCCGGCGATCGTCTCGAGGACCACGCGGCGTTGGTTCACCTTCACGGGGTAGACGCCCTGGTAGTGGGATGCGTACCCAGCCTCAGCTATCGCGGTCGCGAACGACTCGTTTATGCGGTCGAGACGGTCCTCGATTATGTCAGGGAACCGCAGGGTGAGCGGCAGGTCGAGGCCGCGCTCCTGCAGGTCCCGCACGATGTCGATCATCGGCACACCGGCAGCGTCCCGGTCGGAAACGGTGATCTCGCCTCTGTCTGAGATGCCGAAGTAGCCGGTAGACCACGAGCGCACGCCGTACAACTCGTCGGCATCGGCTACGGAGAAACCCGGGTCAAGGGTGAGTCGCGTCACCAGACAAGGGTAGCGCCTTCCGGCACGGCATCCACGTAGGCCGGGACCTCGGCGGCGTGTCTTCAGGTCGCAGCAACCGAGGTGCCGTCCCAACGGCGGCTCGTCAGGACCCCTTATACGTCCAGGACGCCTCCCTGTTGCTAGCATCTCCTTCCGATGCGAGACCCCGCCGCCGGCACCACTCCACGCCTCTCGTTCCCGGCAGAGTGGGAGCCGCACGCCGCCACCTGGACGAGCTGGCCGTTCGACGACGAGCTGTGGGAAGGTCAGCTGGAGGTGGCGAGGCGGGACTTCGCCGGCCTGGTAGCCACCATCTCGCGCTACGAGCCCGTCGTGCTGAACGTCAGGGACGAAGACACGGAGGCCGACGCCCGCTCGCGACTTGGCGCGGCAGACGCGGACATGACAAGGGTGCGCTTCCACCGCGTACCTCTCAACGACGTGTGGTTCCGCGACAACGGCCCGCTCTTCGTGCGCGAAGACGACGGCAGCGTCGCCCTGACGGACTGGGGCTTCAACGCCTGGGGCGGGAAGTACGCGCCGTGGGAGGACGACGACCGCGCGCCGCAGGCGGTCGCCACCGCCCTCGGGATGCGCCGCTACCAGGTCGACGCGATAATGGAGGGCGGATCGCTGGAGTTCAACGGCCGCGGAGTGTGTATCACGACGCGCTCGTGCCTGCTGACGCCCACCCGCAACCCCGGCATGACAGCAGGCGAGCTCGAGGCGCTCCTGTCCCGCTGGCTGGGCGCCAAGCAGGTCGTCTGGCTCGAAGACGGGCTCGAGGGCGACCACACGGACGGCCACATAGACACGATCGTCCGCTTCGCGGCCGACGACGTGATCGTCGCAAGCGTCGAGGACGACAGCAGCGACCCCAACCACGCCAGCATGGCGTCGAACCTCGAGGTCCTGCGGTCGCTGCGCACGCCGTCCGGGCGGCCATACCGGATCGTCGAGCTGCCCCTGCCCCGAGAGAGCGCGTACCTTGGCGAGAACCGCCTGCCCCTCACATACGCCAACTGGTACGTGGGCAACGGCTTCGTCGTCGTGCCCGTCTACGGAGATCCCAACGACGACCGCGCACTGTCCGTGCTCCGGCCCCTGTTCCCGGGCCGGGACGTCATCGGCCTGCCGGCGCGCGGCCTGATAACCGGTGGCGGGGCCTTCCACTGCGTGACGCAGCAACAGCCGGTAGGGCCGATAGCGAGGAGCGAACGATGAGCGAAGAGCGTGGCGCGCGTGCGCCCGGCACCTTCAGGCTGGCCGTTGTCCAGATGTCCTGCACGGACGTGCTGGAGGAGAACCTCGACAAGGCAGAGGCGTTCGTGCGCGAGGCGGCGGCCGGCGGCGCCGACCTCGTCCTGCTGCAGGAGCTGTTCGAGAACCTCTACTTCCCGCAGCTCGAACGCGAGGAGCTCTTCGCGCTGGCGCATCCGGTAGACCACCACCCGTTCATCGAACGGTTCGCGAGGCTTGCGGGCGAGCTGGGCGTCGTGCTGCCGGTCTCGTTCTTCGAGCACGCGGGGCAGGCGTACTTCAACAGCCTCGCGATGGTCGACGCCACTGGCGAGGTCCTTGGCGTTTACCGCAAGAGCCACATCCCTGACGGGCCGGGCTACGAGGAGAAGTTCTACTTCAACCCTGGCGACACCGGCTTCAAGACCTGGCGCACGCAGGTGGGGAACGTGGGCGTCGGCATCTGCTGGGACCAGTGGTTCCCCGAAGCCGCGCGGGCCATGGCGCTGAAAGGCGCTGATGTCCTTCTCTATCCAACGGCCATAGGGTCGGAGCCGGACGAGACTGGCGGCCTCGACACGCGCGACATGTGGCGCCGGGCCATGCTTGGCCACGCCGTCGCGAACAGCGCGTACGTCGCCGCCGCCAACCGCGTCGGCAAAGAGGGCGACGCCGAGTTCTACGGCAGCTCGTTCGTCTGCGACTACAAGGGCGAGTACCTGGCCGAGGCCGACAGGACTTCAGAGACCGTCATCTACGCCGACCTGGACCTGCCGCGGGCACGGTCGTTCAGGGCTGGCTTCGGGTTCTTCCGAGATCGTCGGCCCGAGCTGTACGGTCCGCTGCTCACGCTCGATGGGAAGGACCGCGCTTAGCGCCTAGCCCGGCTCTCCCATGCTCCGCCTGGCTGCCCGCGCAGCCTTCTGGGCGAAGTCCTGCGCGAAGACCTTTATCTCACCTGCCAGCGGGGTGAAGGTCGTCGCGTTGGCGTACGTGTCAGCCATCGTCATCAGCGTCTGGAAGATGAAGTCGTTCATGTCGTCGACCGACATCTCTTTCGTCCACAGGTCGATGCGCAGCGCGTTGCGCTCGTCTGCGTCCCAGAGCGCGAGTATGAACGCCTGCGCCGCCTGTTCCTTGCCGCTAGTGCCCTCGTCGGCACGCCAACCTATCGCCTCGACGCCGTCGTCAGAGGAGACGACGCGCAGGGTTATCTCGGAGCTCTTCATCCGGCCATGCTAGCAGCGGCCCGGAAGCGCCTCGGAACGGGCATGTCCCCGCGGTCACGCGGGGGCACGCTCTCAGACCGCTCTATGAGAGCCCGCGGTATCGTCCGCCGTATAGAGACAGACGTTGCCGAGAGAGGCCCAGTTGGGTCGGCAACGAGGAGAGGGCGACAGATGAAGGGACTAATCCTGGCCGCCGGCCTGGGCACGAGGCTGCGGCCCCTGACCAGCCTCAGGCCCAAGCCGACGATCGCCGTAGCGAACAAGCCGCTGATCCACCACGCGGTCGACAACCTGGTGGACGCGGGCGTCGACCACATAGGCGTCGTCGTTGGCCCGCCAACCGTCGCGGCCATCCGCGACACGCTCGAGGGCTATCGGGGCGCGCGTTACGAGTACGTGATGCAGGACCCGCCGATGGGTCTGGCGCACGCGGTGAAGGTCGCCCGCCCCTTCCTGGGCGACGACCCGTTCGTCATGTACCTCTCGGACAACCTGTTCGAGCACGGGATACAAGACTTCGTGAAGGCGTACGACCCTGGTTCGGGCGTCAACGCCGTTCTGGCCCTTGTCGAGGTCCCTGATCCCAGGGCGCTGGGCGTGGCCGTCGTCGAGGGCGGCCGGATACAGCGCCTCATCGAGAAGCCGGCCGAGCCACCCAGCAACCTTGCGGTGGCGGGGGTGTACGTCTTCGACGCCAACGTCCATGACGCGATCGATGGGCTGCAGCCAGGCGCCAAGGGCGAGTACCAGATAACGGACGCCATCCAGCGGATGATCGACGCCGGCCACACCGTGGCACCTGTTGTCGTGTCCGGCTGGTGGAAGGACACGGGCAAGGCCGAGGACATCCTGGACGCGAACCGGCTGGTGCTCGCGCGGCTCAAGGGGCGGGTCGACGGAACCGTCGAGGACAGCGAGCTCGTTGGGGAGGTGCTCGTCGAGGAGGGCGCCGTCGTGAAGGGCTCTACGATCTTCGGGCCCGCCATCGTCGCGGCGGGCGCGCGGCTCGAGCGGGCGTATGTCGGCCCGTTCACGACTGTCGGCCGCGACGTCGTCCTGCGGGACGCAGAGCTCGAGTACACGGTCGTCGGCGCCGGCACGCGCATCGAGGCCGTCGGGCCGCGAATCCAGTCGAGCCTCATCGGCGAGGACGTGCTGCTGACCGGCCACGACGGCCGTCCCAACTCGCACCGGCTGATAGTCGGCGACGAGAGCCGGATCGAGCTCGCGGAGGGCTAGTTTCGCTTCAGGCGGCAGTGAGCAGCGCCCAGCCTCTGGCCGGCAGCGAGAACGTGTCTTCCTCTGGCTGGTCCTTGCCAAGGCGGTCCCGGAAGCGCGAGGCCGGCAGAGCCGTGCCTGTCAGTTCCACGGCTTCGTCCGAGGCGTTCACGCAGGCGCAAGCGACACCGGTGTCGGACTCGCGCCGTACCACTACCGCGCCGCCCACGCTCAGTACGTGAGCCCGGCCGCGGCGCAGCGGCTCCACTTCCGCGCGCAAGACCCCCAGACGCGCGACGAACGCGTGCAGGTCTAAGTCCCACGTCGCCTGCTCCGCCCACGGCATGGTGCCCCTGTTGCGCGGGTCGTGACCGCCACGCAACCCGATCTCGTCTCCGTAGTACAGGCACGGCGACCCCGGGAAGGCGAACTGAAGCGTCATGGCCTGCCTTATCGCGGCCCCGTCGCCTCGCAGCACGGTGCCCATCCTGGGCGTGTCGTGCGAGTCGAGCACGTTCAGCTGGCCGAAGGTTGCCTCCTCCGGGTAGGCGGTAAGCAGCTTCCCCATACTGTCGGCGAAGGCGCCCGCTCCTATCCGCTCCAGGCGCCCGAGCCCGCTCTTCGCGGCCTCCGCCGTGTCCACGTCGCGGCCCACGAGGCCGTAGATCGCACGCGCCAGCGGGTAGTTCATGACGCCGTCGAACATGTCGCCCTGCAGCCACCTGCCGGCCCCGTCCCAGATCTCGCCGACGATGTACGCGTCCTCGCGCACGCCGCGGCACCGCAGCCTGAACTCCCGCCAGAAGTCGTCGTCGTCTATCTCCGCAGGCACGTCGAGACGCCAGCCGTCGGCGCCGAAGTCCAGCCAGTAGCGCGCGACGTCGAGCACGAACTCGCGCACGCGGGGGTTGGCAACGTTCAGCTTCGGTAGCGCGGGCAGGTCCCACCACGCCTGATAGCCGAGGTCACCGCCGCCGTACGCGTTCAGCGGGTGCCTGTTGACGAAGAACCAGTCGAGGTAAGGGCTCTTCTCGCCGTTCTCCAGCACGTCGTTGAACTGCAGGAACCCGCGGCTCGCGTGGTTGAAGACGCCGTCGAGGATTACCCGCATGCCCCTCTCGTGGGCGCTGTCCAAGAGCTCTCGCAGGGCCGCGTCGCCACCGAGCAACGGGTCGACCCGGTAGTAGTCGTGCGTGTGGTAGCGGTGGTTCGCCGTCGACTGGAACACGGGGTTGAGGTAGATGGCCGTCGCCCCCAGCCCCTGGATGTGGTCGAGCTTCTCGGCGACCCCCAGCAGGTCTCCTCCCTTGTAGCCGAAGACGGTGGGAGGTGAACCCCAGGGCTCGAGGTTCGCGGGCTTGACAAGGCGGTCGGAGACGGCGAAGCGATCGGGGAACACCTGGTAGAAGACCGCGTCCTTCACCCAGTCGGGCGTGCCGGTGAAGGTCGGGCGGGTAGCCCCTGGTACGCTCACTGCGGCCTGAGCAGCGGGAACAGCACGACGTCGCGGATGCTGGGGACGTCAGCCAGCAGCATCGCGAGCCTGTCGATGCCCAGTCCGAGCCCGCCCGTCGGCGGCATGCCGTACTCGAGCGCGGCTATGAAGTCCTCGTCAAGCCGCTGCGCCTCCTCGTCTCCACCCTCGCGAAGCTGCTCCTGCAGCTCGAAGCGGCGGCGCTGGTCTAGCGGGTCGTTCAGCTCGCTGAACGCGTTGCCCAGCTCCATCCCTACGGCAACGGGCTCGAACCTCTCGACGAGGCCGGGCCGCGAGCGGTGCCTCTTGGCGAGGGGGCTTATGACCTCCGGATGGTCCATGACGAACGCCGGCCCCACGATGTGCGGCTCCACGAAGTGGTCGTACAGCTTCGCGTAGACGTCGCTCAGCGGCCGCTGCGCCAGCGGCGGCTCGCCACCGGCGCCCGGTTCCGGGTAACGCTCCGCGACCCAGGCCCTCAGGCGCTCCTCGTCGAGCGGGTCGAAGCCGAAGCCGGCCCGAGACGCCATTTCGCCCGTGTAGTCGACCCGCGGCCACGGCGGCGTGAAATCGAGCTCCTTGCCCTGATAGGTGAGCTTCGTGCTTCCGGTGAGCTTCGCTACGAGCCCTGAGTAGAGGTCCTCCACCAGCGCCAGGATGTCCATGTAGTCGCGCCCGGCCCAGTACAGCTCCAGCATCGTGTACTCGGGGTTGTGCTTGTAACTCAGGCCCTCGTTGCGGAAGTTCCGGCCGATCTCGTAGACGGCCTCGAAGCCGCCGACGATGAGGCGCTTGAGGTAGAGCTCGAGAGATATTCGCAGGTAGAAGTCGTGCCCCAGCGCGTTGTGGTGCGTGACGAACGGGCGCGCGTCGGCTCCGCCCGGCACCGCCTGCAGGACCGGGGTCTCGACCTCCATGAAGCCCATGTCGTCCAGGTAGCGTCTTATGTAGCTGATCGCCTTCGCCCGCAACTCGAAGGCGCGACGCGACTCAGGGTTGGTCAGCGTGTCAAGGTAGCGCTGCCTGTACCTTGCCTCCTTGTCCACCAGGCCGTGGTGCTTGCTCGGCAGCGGCCTGAGCGACTTGGCGAGCAAGGAGAACCCGGAGGCGTCGACGGTCAGTTCGCCTGTCTTGGTGGCGTACAGCTCACCCGTGACGCCCACCCAGTCGCCGATGTCGAAACGCTTGAGCGCGTTGTAGTGCTCTAGCTTGGCCTTCTCGAAAGACACCTGGATGCGCCCCGTGGCGTCCTGCAGCGTGGCGAACGTGAGCTTGCCGAGCATGCGCAGCAGCATGATCCTGCCGGCCACGGTGACGGCCTCGCCGGCCGCCCGCTCGCCTGGCGCCAGTTCGCCATGGGCCTCGTGCAGCGCGACCGCGTCATGCGTGCGCTCGAACGAGTACGGATATGGGTCTATCCCACGCTCGACCAGCGCCTGCAGGTTGCGCAGGCGCTGGTCGCGTTGTTCGTTGGTTTCGTCCATGCGGCGCCCAGCTTAGCCGGTGACCGCAGGTCGGCAGCTCAAGCGATCTCCTTGACCACGTACCGCGTCGTCTTCTCGTTGATCGTCACGTCGACCTGGTCGCCGACGCCGCGGCCCATGAGCGCCTTCCCCAATGGCGACTCGTCCGACACCCTGGGGATGTCGCCCTCCAGCACGCCGGCCTCGACTGAGGACACCAGCTGGACGGAGAACTCGTCCTGCTTCTTGCCAGCCTCCGCCAGCTTCACCATGGAGCCCAGGTCGACCCTGTCTGAAGCCTGGTCCTCGATGATCTGCGCGCGGCTCAGCTGGTCCTCGAGGTCGTCGATCCGCTGCTCGATGCGCGCCTTCTCCGTCTTGGCGTCCTCGAGCCCCGAGTCGTCGTAGTCGTCTGACGAGCCCGTGAGCTCCTGCAGGATGCGCGTCGCCTCTTCCAGGCGCTCGCGCTCCTGCTCCAAGAGCGCCTGCAGACGCTCGTAACCCTCTTGAGTGACTCGCACTCTCATCGCCATAGCGAAACCTCCGGGAGATGTTGTCGGCCCCGTTAGGAAGCGGCTTGCCCCCTAACGAGGGCAAGCCGTGCGGTACCCGATCTGTAAGCTTCATTGTAGCGCAAGTCGCGTTACCGCTGGGCCCGCGGACGACGTGAAAGGGTACGGCGCCACGCGCCCTCCTCCCCGACAATCGCGGCCACGACGAGGAGTTCTGCTCACCAGCCACCAGGCGAGCTGAGTTACGCTTCCCCAGAGGATGACGTTGCGCGCCGCCGCTCTTATCACGCTCCTGCTCTCGGTTCTCGCCACCGCGGTGCTGTCGCTGGACGGCCGACCTGCGGGCGATCAGGACCCCATGCTCGCCCCAGCGGTATACGACCCGTTCGACGATCACAGGCTCGACGCCTACAGGCGCCTTCGAGCAGCCTCGGCACAGGGCGACGTAGAAGAGCTGAGCGCCCTGGCGTTCGACGACGACGCATACAGCTCCTACCTCGCTGCCATGGAGCTCGCGGAGCTCGAGTCGCAGCCGCCCGGTGCGAGGGCGGAGGCGCTCGAGCGCGCCCTCGACCTGCGCGTTGACGACGCGTTGCGCCGCGCAGAGGAGCGCACGCTCCGGCTCGAGCTCGGGCTTCTTCACGAGGCGGCAGGGAACACCGCCGCCGCTTTCGCGGCGTACGCGGCTGCCCTGCCTTACGCCCGGGCCATAGACGGAGCGCAGCGCACGGCGCCCGACCCGTACAGGCTCGCAGCCGCCTTCCAGTCGGCGCGCATGTACACAAGAGCCCTGGATACGCTCGGTGACCTGCGGGCACCGTCTATAGAGGCGCCTTCACTGAGGGCGCTGGGTCGGTACGAGGAGTCTTTGGAGGCGTACCGGCGCTGGCTTGAGGAGGTGCCGGGCGACGAGACCGCGCTCTCCGGGATCGCATGGTCGCTCTACTACCTGGGCCGCGACGCGGAGGCAACGCAGGCCTTCGCAGCGCTGGGACCGGACGGCGACTATGGGCTGGCCCTGCTGGCCAACCGCGCCGGTGACGTCGACAAGGCGATAGGGCTACTCACGGGCACCGGCAGGCCAGACCTCCTGTGGCTGGCCAGCGGCATCCTGGAGGGACGTGACCGCTACGCGGAGGCGGTACCCGTCTACCTGCGGTTGGCCGCGGGCCAGAGCGTCTACGCCGACGACTCCGCCTACCGCGCCCTCGTGCTGGCGACGCGCCTCGGCGACGACGAAGCTGCCGCCCGGGCGCGCGAGCTCGTGCCATACGGATCGTTCTTCGCCATCGTCCTCGGCGACCCGCCTGCCGCCCCGAACCCCGCCACGACGCTGCCCGAGCCGGCGGGAGGAGCTTCCGAGGATGAGCGGTCGGAGCTCGCGGACGATGCGCTGGAGCTGGCGTTCGCGCTCATGGCGGTGCACGAGCGGGACGCAGCAGTTGGCGAGCTGGTGTTCGCGCTGCGCAGGGCGGAGCGATCCGGCGACGTGGCCGCCGTGCTGGACATAGCAGAGGGCCTCCAGAGCATGGACGAGTACAGGCAGAGCGTGAGGGCGGCGCGTGAGCTCTTGGCGGCCGGTGTCGATGGCCTGCGGACGTGGAGGCTGGCGTACCCGCCGGCTTGGCCGGAGACGGTCCTCTCAGCAGCCGAGGCTTCCGACGTCGACCCAGCACTCATCTGGGCGGTGATGCGCCAGGAGTCGGCCTTCAGCGAGGTTGCCGTCTCCGTCGCGAACGCGCAGGGCCTCATGCAGGTCATCCCATCCACGTGGGACTGGATCGCCGAGCTGAGGCGAGAGGAACCGCGCGATCCCTTCGACGTGACGGCGAACATCCAGTACGGAGCGACATACCTCGCCTGGCTCATGAACTACTGGGACGACGATGTCGAGCTCGTCATCGCCTCGTACAACGGCGGCCAGGGTTACGTGAGGCGCATCTTCGAGGCCGACTTCGTGGCTGGCGACAAGGACGAGTTCTACCGCGAGATCGACCGCAGCGAGACCCGCGAGTACCTGCAGCGCGTGTACGAGAACCTGGCGGTCTACAGGACGCTCTACCCCACGCTCTTGGACGGCACCCTCGCAGAAGCGGCCGACTGAAGTCGGCACGCCACGGCGGGTCGGCTCAACCGACCGCCGCCTAGGACGCGCGCTTCAGCGCCCGGAGCCGCTCGCCTCCAGCAGGTCGAAGGCGCGCTCTATCACGCCGCGAAGCCAGACGTCCTCGGCTCCGCGGCCCTCGTCGACGACAGCGGTGTCGCTGCGGCCCAGCCAGCGCCACTCGTCGTGCTTCCCAGGCTCGAGCCGTGGCGAGGTCAGGTCGCCGTCTACCCTGACGATCATGTCGACCTCGCGGCGCTTCACGCCACCCGCCTCCCAGTCGATGAGCTCGACAACCGGCCCCAGGGCCCTGACCGTCCAGCCCGTTTCCTCCTCGACCTCGCGCCGCAGCGCGGCGAGCGCGCCCTCACCGTCCTCCGCGTGCCCTCCGACCATGTCCCACGCTCCCGGGAACAGCTCGCGGTCGGCGCTGCGGCGCTGGACGAACACTTGCCCGCGTCCATCGGCGATTATCGCTCCGACGACCAGACGGCGGTCGTCGCGGGCCGCGGCCTCCGAGAAGGCCGCCAGTTCCGCCTCCAGGGGCACCCTCCCGACGACGAGACCGTGCCCGTCTGGGGCGCCGGAGAGCGTCACCTGCTGCCCGCCTCCACTCACGCAGTAGAGGCTACGACGGCGGCTCCACCGTCGCGCGTCGCCCGCTCATGCGGGACGGGGATCCGGCTCGCCTCTTCCGCCACGAGTAGACGGCGCGCGCGCCGAGCAGCACGGCGAAGATCGCTGCGAACACGACGGGTTGGGTCTCCAGAACCTTCTGACCCCAGATGTAGTGAAGGGAGACGAGCGCCGCAGCCACGTACACGAGGCGGTGCAGCGTCGTCCAGCGCTTCCCCATGCGCCTTATCGATGCGGTCGTCGAGGTGAGCGCCAGCGCGAGCAGTATGAGCCAGGCGGTGAACCCGACGGTCATGAACGGCCGCTCAGCGACGTCCTCCGCCAGGTGCGACATGTCGAGGCCCAGGTCGAGGAAGGCGTACACGCCGAGGTGCAGCGATGCGTAGATGAACGCGCCCAGCCCGAGCTGCCTGCGGTAGCGGACCAACCAGTGCCAACCGGTGAGCCGCCTTAGCGGCGTCACGGCGAGGGTGATGGCCAGATGGACGATCGCCCACCACCCCGTCCTGTGCGTGAGCGTCTCTATGGGGTTGGCGCCGAGGTTGCCCGTGAACGTGTGCACGAGCGTGACCACTGCAGGGGTCAGCGAGAGCGCCCACAACGCCAGGTGGCTTGCTCGCCGCCAGCGCTTGAGCGCGATCTTGTCGCGCGGCCGACCCCGCACGGCGCTCGGCGCGGGCCCTGCAAGTGGCGGCGACCCTGCGGCGCGCTCGCCGGCCACGGCCGTCCGACCCGCTCTCACGTCACCCGCCGGGCTCAGAAGTCCCTTACCAGGTCCATGCCCTCGTACATGTCGGCGACGAGGTCGCCGTAACCGTTG
>CAZMFX010000034.1:0-23475 GCA_964565625.1 uncultured bacterium | reverse complement strand
CGAACCCCGACCGACCGGACCAAAACCGGGTGTCCTGCCATTAGACGATGGGCCAACGGCAAACTCGAGCTTACGAACCCGGCGGGTACGGCGTCAATAACGCACGCGACGCCGCGCGACACTCCAGGAGCCGGGGACGTGAGCGGTTATACTGGCCAGCGGCCGGGTGGGCCGCCACGTGCGGCGCGCGCCGCGAGACCAAGGAGAGGTGCCGGAGTGGTTGAACGGGACGGTCTCGAAAACCGTTGTGTGGCTTTGCTGCACCGTGGGTTCGAATCCCACCCTCTCCGCCAAGTGAGCCGCCCGCACGGGCGGCTCGTCTTCTGGGCGTCGCCGCCCCGGGTCGCTGAGACTAGGAGGCTCTGACGCCATGTCCGTCACGGTCATCGAACACCCGCTGATCCAGCACAAGCTCGCCGTCATGCGCGACAGGGACACGAACGTAAGGGACTTCCGTGCCCTGTGCACGGAGGTGAGCATGCTCATGGCGTTCGACGCGATGCGCGACCTCGAGCTGGAGGACGGCGTCGTCGAGACGCCCGTCGCCGAGGCGAAGGTGAAGCGCCTGGCGGGCAAGAAGCTGGCCCTCGTCGCGATCCTGAGGGCCGGCCTCGTGATGGTCGACGGCATCCTCAACATGGTGCCGACCGCCAGGGTCGGCCATGTCGGGCTGTACCGCGACCCACAGACCCTCAAGCCCGTGCGTTACTACGTGAAGCTGCCGAAGGACATAGACGAGCGGGACGCGTTCCTCCTGGACCCGATGCTGGCTACGGGCGGCAGTGCCGTCGCGGCCATCGACCTGCTCAAGGAGGCGGGCGCGTCGCGCATAAGGCTGCTGTGCATAATCGCGGCGCCGGAGGGCATCGCGGCCGTCTCCGAAGCGCACCCTGGCGTCGACATCATCGTCGCCGCGCGTGACGAGCGCTTGAACGACCACGGTTACATCGTCCCTGGCCTAGGAGACGCCGGCGACCGCATCTACGGCACCCGGTAGTTTCATGCTGCGGCCGTATCATCTCTGACGTGCAGAAGGCGCTCGTATCGTACTTGCCGCTCGTCGTCGTCACGTTCGCCGTGGCGCTCGCAGCGGTCGCGGGTCTCGTGCCGTACGTGCGCTCGTTCGCCCACCGCATACGCGCCGTGCAGGACGGCGGCACGCAGCACGGCGGCGGTGTGCGCCAACACTCGGGGGCCGTGCCGAACATCGGCGGCATCGCGATACTCGGCGGCTTCCTCATCGCCCTTCTCGTCGGCAGCCTCGTCGCTCCAGACGTCATCGACGCTTACAGGGTCGAGCTGCTCGCCATCGCCCTCGGCGGCGCGCTCATGACGCTGGTGGGCTTCCTCGACGACATGTGGGAGGTGGGGCCGGCCCTGCGCCTTGCCGCCCAGGCCGTCGCGGCGGGCATACTCGTCGTCAACGGCGTACGCATCGGCTTCCTGACCGACTACTTCGGCGACGGCAGCTTCGTGTTCCTGTCGGAGGGCCTCGCGATCGCCGTCACGCTGCTGTGGGTAATTGGATTCACCAACGCGTTCAACTTCATCGACGGCCTCGACGGCCTCTCCTCCGGCATCGCCGCGATCTCGAGCCTCAGCCTGCTGGCGGTGGCCGTGCAGTTCGACGACCGCGGGGCTGCCGTGCTGCTGCTCGCGGCGCTGGCCGGCTCTGCGCTCGGGTTCCTGCGGCACAACTTCGGGCCCGCGACGATAATAATGGGCGACTCTGGCGCCTACCTGCTCGGCTACGTCCTGGCGGCCGTGAGCGTCATCGGCGCCCTCAAGGTGACGGCGGCCGTGTCCGTCGTCGCCCCGATACTCGTGCTCGCGCTGCCCGTCGTGAACATCACGCAGGTGACGGTGCGCCGCCTGAGGCGCGGCAGCAACCCGACGCTGGCGCAGAACGACCACATACACGACATGCTCAGGCAGCGCTCTGGCTCCAAGCGCGGGACGGTGATCCTGCTGTGGATGGCGACCCTCGCGCTGGGCGTCGCCGGCATGCTGCTGTCCTCGACGCCACCCGCGCTGACGCTGCTGACGCTGGGTCTCACCGTCGTGCTCATCGCTGCCGTGTCGCTCGCCCGCCTCGCCGAGGTGAGGCGGGAGGGCGTTCCGGCGTGACGCGGAGCGGTGCCGCGGAAGACCGCGTAGGTGAGAGCAGGCCCCGCGTCGTCGTGGCGTTCGGCACCAGGCCAGAGGCGAACAAGATGGCGCCGGTCGTCGACGCGCTGCGCAGGTTCGACCAGGTAGAGGTGCTGACCCTCGTCACGGGACAGCACCGGGAGCAGCTCGACGACTCGCTCGCTACCTTCGGCCTGCGCGCGGACGCCGACCTCGACGTCATGACGGAGCGCCAGACCCTGCCGGGGCTCATCGGCCGCATCACGCCGGCCGCCGCCGACGCCCTGCGCGAACTGCGCGCCGACTACGTGCTTGTCCACGGCGACACGACAACGACCTTCGCCGTCGCCCTGGCTGCCTTCCTCACGGGAGCCGGGGTCGCCCACGTCGAGGCTGGCCTTCGCAGCTTCGACATGCACCAGCCGTTCCCTGAAGAGGCGAACCGCAGGCTCACCGACGTCCTCACCGACATGGACCTCCCACCGACGGACGTCGCGCGGGCGAACCTCCTGGCGGAGGGCAAGAGCGCGGAGCGAATGGTCGTAACGGGAAACACCGCCGTCGACGCTGTGCTCGTGAACCGCGAGCGCGCCAGGCTGCCTCGCGGGGTGCCGGACAGCGGTCTGGTCGCGGTGACGATGCACAGGCGCGAGAACCTCGGCGTGATGGCGAAACTGGCCGAGGCGCTTGCCGACGTCGCGCGGGCGCACCCTCACCTGACTTTCGTCTACCCGGTCCACCTCAACCCTCAGGTGAGGGAGTCCGTCCGGCCGGCGCTGGCGGGCGTAGAGAACTTCCGGCTGCTCGATCCCGTCGACTACCTCTCCATGCTCGCGCTGATAGACCGCTCGGAACTGGTAATAACGGACTCCGGGGGGATACAGGAGGAGGGGGCCGCGCTGGGCCGTCCCGTCGCAGTGCTGCGTAACGTCACTGAGCGCCCAGAGGGTCTGGGAGGCGTCCTCAGGCTCGTCGGCAACGACCCTGAGAGGGTTAGAAGCGCCCTCACCGAGCTGCTTGGCGACCCGGCGAAGCTGGCCAGCATGCGGGCCGCGCCCAACCCTTACGGCGACGGGAGGGCGTCCGAGCGGATCGCGCAGGCGGTGGCGTGGCGGTTCGGCCTGGCCGAACGGCCGGCGGACTGGCGGGCGTAGCGTGAAGGCTGAGCATCGCCTCCTGCTCGGCGCGGCCGCGCACGGTCGCGAGGAGATCACGTGGACCGGGGCCGCACTCGTCGGCATCCTGAACGTCACGCCCGACAGCTTCTCGGACGGCGGCAGCCACACGTCGGTGGAGGAGGCCGTAGAGGCCGGCGTGCAGATGGTGGCCTCCGGGGCGCTTCTCGTCGACGTCGGCGGCGAGTCGACTCGGCCGGGGGCTCGTCCGGTAGGCACCCAAGAGGAGCTGGCGCGCGTCCTACCCGTCGTCGAGGGCCTTCGCGAGCGAGGAGTGAGGGTGAGCATCGACACGCGAAACGCCGACGTGGCGGAGGCGGCCGTCGCGGCCGGCGCCTGCCTGGTGAACGACGTCTCCGGGCTCCGCGATCCACGGATGATCGAGGTCTGCGCGCGCTCCGGTGTGCCCGCCGTGATCGTCCACATGCTTGGGGAGCCAGGGACCATGCAGACGGACCCGCGGTACGAGGACGTGGTCGGCGAGGTGACCGCCTACCTTCTCGAGGCGGCGAATAGGGCCATCGCAGCCGGCGTCCCGTCCGTCGTCATCGACCCCGGCATAGGCTTCGGCAAGACCGTCGAGCACAACCTCGCCCTCCTTAGGGCCACGCAGCGGCTCGCGGGACACGGCCACCCCGTCATGGTCGGCGCCTCCCGCAAGAACTTCCTAGGGAAGCTGACGGGCGTGGCCGTTCCGCGGGACCGCGTCGGCGCAAGCCTCGCCGCTCACATGTACGCTGCCGAGCACGGAGCCGCCCTGCTGCGCGTCCACGACGTGGAGGCCCACAGGCAGGCGCTGGCGCTGGCGTCGGCGCTGGAAGGCACCGGGATCGGAGAGCTCTGTGGCTGAAAGCGCAGGCGCCGGCAAGATCGTGCTGACCGGCATGGAGTTCCATGCCTTCCACGGGGTGCACGACTACGAGCTGGAGCGCGGCGCGCGGTTCGTGGTGGACCTCGAGCTGAGCGTCGCACCGCCGGCGAGCGACACGCTCTTTGAGACCGTCGACTACTCGCGCGTGTTCGCCGCCGTCAAGGCGGTCGTGACCGGCAGACGCTTCAAGCTGATAGAGGCGCTTGCCGCCGCCATCGCCGACGAGGTCATGGCGAACGAGACGCGTGTCGTAGAGCTTCTGGTCCGGGTCCATAAGCCACACGCCCCTCTGCATGGCATCGTGCGGGACGTGCACTACGAGCTGACGCGCCGTCGCGGTCCCAACGGGGCCTGAGTGACCGCGCACGGGGAGCCGGAGCGGCTGGCCTGGGTCGCGCTCGGGAGCAACGAGGGTGACAGGCTCGGCAACATGAGGACAGCGCTCTCGGGCCTCGAAGAGATCGGGAAGGTCGTGGCCAGGTCGTCCATCTACGCCACGGAGCCGGTAGGCGGCCCACCCGGCCAGGACGAGTACCTGAACGCCGTTGTGGTGCTCGAGACCACCCTCACGCCTCACGCCATGCTCAAGGCGCTTCTCGACCTGGAGCACCGCCTCGGGCGCGTCAGAGACGTGCGGTGGGGGCCGCGCACGATGGACCTCGACCTGCTCGCCCACGGCGAATCGAACCTGGACGACCCCGTCGCGACGGTGCCGCACCCCCGGCTGCATCACAGACCGTTCGTCCTCGTCCCGCTGGCCGAGGTCTCGCCTGGCTGGGCCCATCCCGTCACGGGCAAGAGCGTCGAGGAGCTTCTCGCCCCCCTTGACGCCTCCGGAGTGCTGGTCACCGACCTGCGCTGGTGAGACGCGCACCCGAGGGCGAGCGCCCGCTCCCACCGCCGTCGCCCGTCGCGGGACGCAGCGCGCCGAGCGGCTAGAATCACCGTTCCATGCGCCTGTTCGCCATCGCAGACCCCCACCTCTCACGCGCACGGCCCAAGCCCATGGACGTCTTCGGCGGGAACTGGGAAGGGCACCCAAACGCCTTCTTCGACGGCTGGCGCGAGACGGTCGAGGAGGGCGACCTGGTCCTCGTGCCAGGCGACGTCTCGTGGGCGATGAGGCTTGAGGAGGCGCTTCCCGACCTGCAGGACATCGCAGAGCTGCCGGGCAGGAAGGTGTTGTTGCGCGGCAACCACGACTACTGGTGGCCGTCGATAAGCAAGCTGCGGCGCGCCCTGCCGGAAGGCATGTACGCCATCCAGAACGACGCCCTGGCGCTCGACGGCGTCGTGGTGTCCGGCACGCGCGGCTGGGTATGCCCGGGTAGCCGCGTCTTCACCGAGGAGGACGAGCGCGTCTACCTGCGGGAGGTCGAACGCCTCTCGCTCTCCCTCGACGCTGCGCGGCGCCTGGGAGGCGACTACCGCGTTGTCATGCTCCACTTCCCACCAACCAACGCCAGGCTCGAGCCGAGCGGGTTCACCGAGTTGATCGAGGAGTACGCCCCCGACGCGCTCGTCTTCGGCCACGTGCACGGGGAGGAGCCGGTGCTCAAGCGGCTCCCTGGCATAGACGTCCACTTCGTCGCTGCCGACGCGCTCGGGTTCAGGCCCCGCCTCGTCGCGGACCTGGGCCGGCGGTAGACTCGCGGGACATGTTGGCGGCCGGAGCAGCTGGCTACGACGTGCTGGTGGTGAACGCCGGCAGCTCGAGCCTGAAGTTGAAGCACTACCCGTCGGGCGAGTCGTTCACGGCCGAGCGGCTCTCCGGGGCCGGAGCCCATGGGAACGCCCTCGAGGAGGGGTTGACGTCATTGGGCCGCGACGGGCCGATAGCGCCCCGGGTCGTTGGTCACAGGATCGTTCACGGCGGCACAAGGTACACGGCGCCGACCCTCGTCACGCATGACGTGCTCGCCGGCATAAGGGAGCTGGAAGAGCTCGCACCGCTTCACAACCCGGCGAACCTCGAGGCGTTGCGCGCCGCTTTGCGGCTGCTGCCGGAGGCCGTTCATGTCGGCGTGTTCGACACGGCCTTCCACGCCACGCTGCCGCGTCGCGCGTACCTGTACGGGCTGCCGCCCGGCTACGCCGCCAGGGGCCTCAGGCGCTACGGGTTCCACGGCACCAGCCACTACTACGTCTCCCGCGAGGCAGCCGACTTGCTCGGCCGGCCGCTGGAAGAGCTGAAGATGGTCACCCTCCACCTCGGCAACGGCGCCAGCGGCGCTGCCGTCTACCGCGGCGCCGCCGTCGACACGAGCATGGGGTTCACCCCGCTCGAGGGCCTGCTGATGGGCACCCGCAGCGGCGACGTTGACCCCGGCATGCTCCTGCACCTGCTGCGCGAAGGCATGAGCGTTGACGAGCTGGACGTGCTGCTGAACAGGAGCTCCGGACTGGCCGGCATGTCGGGAGTGAGCAACGACATGCGCGACGTGCGAGCGGCAGCGAACGCGGGCTCCGAGCATGCGAAGGCGGCGCTCGAGCTCTACGCGTATCGCATCCGCAAGCTGATAGGAGCGTACGCGGCGGCCATGGAGGGCCTCGACGCCGTCGTCTTCACGGCCGGAGTCGGGGAGAACGACCACGAGATGCGAGCGGAGGCCACCAACGGGCTGCAGTTCCTCGGGCTCGAGCTCGACGCGGAGGCGAACCGCGCCGGAGGGCCGGTAATAAGCGCTCCCGCGTCGAGGGTGGCGGCGCTCGTTATCCGGACAGACGAGGAGAGCGTGATCGCGACGCAGGCGGTCGACCTGGCGCGCGACCTGGAGGCGAGAGCAAGTTGAGCACCTTGGGTATCGACCTGGGAGGAACGAAGATCCTGGCCGCGGTCGTCGACGAGGGCGCGGTCGTCGACAGGGTGCGCGTCGACACGCCCCAGACCGGGTTCGAGGACGTGGTGGCCGCGATGGCCGGCGCCGCCCGGAGCCTGCTGGAGCGCGGTCACCGGGTCGACGCCGTCGGAGTCGGCTCGCCCGGGCCGCTCGACCACGCCCGCGGCCGCGTCGTCTTCGCGCCGAACATCGCTGGCATGGTAGACGCGCCGATAGTCGACGCCCTCCAGGCCGCCCTCGGCCTGAAGGTCGACCTGGAGAACGACGCCAACGCCGCCGGTTACGCCGAGCACCTGTACGGCGCCGCCCGCGGCCTCGACTCGAGCGTCTACGTCACGCTCTCGACGGGCATCGGCGGCGGGCTGTTCGTCGGCGACCGGCTTATCCGCGGCGCCCACGGCATAGCAGGCGAGATAGGGCACATGACCCTGCTGCCGGGTGGGCCGATGGGCGGCGACGGGCACAACGGCAGCCTCGAGGCCATAGCGGCCGGCCGGTCGATAGCGCGCGACGCCAGCTACGCGTACGGCGTGAACTTGTCGACGGAGGAGCTCTTCGAACGCGCCAGGGCCGGCGAGCGGATCGCCACAGGGATAGTCGACAACGCGGCGCTCTTCACCGGCATAGGCATCGCCAACCTAGTGAAGATCTTCGACCCAGAGGCGTTCGTGCTCGGAGGTGGCCTCATGAACGTCGGCGACTTCTACCTCGACAGGGTGAAGGCGGCGGCCCGGTCCTACCTCGAGGCATACGTCGAGCCCGAGTTCAGGCTGGCGGTACTCGGCCACGACGCCGGCGTCATCGGCGCCGCGGCCGCCGCGAGGCGCAGCCTCAGCTGACCCCGGTCACCCGTCCGTGCCAACCGTGGACCTCTACCGGACGACCCAGCAACTCGCGCGCTGCCGCCGTCAGTTGCGGGTCCGGGGCCGCGCCCGCGGCGTGGACGATGACGGCGCGCGCGTCGACCGCGACGCTGGCCGTCTCGGTTAGCCGTGTCGCCACGGCGTCGACCGACCAGTCGAGGCGCGCCAACGCCTTGAGGCCTAGAAGGGCGCCGCGCCTGCCAGAGACGTCGAGGCCCTCCGGCTCACCAGGGCGCCTGACGGTCAGCTCCGTCGGCATGCCATCCAGGGCCTCGTACACTGCGTCTATCACCTCGTCGAGCAGGTGGGCGCGATCGATCTGCGCGACCGCCGCCTCCTCTGCCTCCTCGAGCACGTCCTCGTCGGGGTCGAGCGGGTCGAGGTCGGCGTAGAGCGCAGCCAGGCGGCCCGGCAGGTTGTTGTAGCGGTAGAGGCTGTCCTCGACCGCCGGCGGCAGGGCGACGAGCCCAAGCGCCATGCCGGAGGTCTCGAGCGTCAGCAACTGCTCCAGCTCGCCCACCTGCCCTGAGGTCCCTAGATGGGCGACCGTCGCGGATGGGAAGACGATGGCCCTGTTCACGCCACCGACTCTACTCGGCTCCGGAAGGCGCCGCGGTAGAGTCTGGCCGTGTCTGCTTCCGACATGAGCATCCCGCGCCGGACGGGCCTCACCTGGCTCGCCGTGGCGAGCGCGATCCTCGTCGGGGCGATGGTGATCACCGCGTTGAACGTCAGGGACTACTTCACCGTCTCTGAGGTGACGCTGCCTGACGTCGTGGGCATGCGACACGACGAGGCAGCCCAGGTGCTCAGGCGGATCGGCCTCGAGCCCGTGTCGTTCGTGGAGCACGTCGCGACAGCGGAGCCAGACGCCGTCACGAGCCAGGCGCCACCTGCCGGCGCGACGGTGAAGCGCGGCCGCACGATCCACCTCGGGGTGAACACGGCCGCGGCGGCCGAGCGCGTTCCCGACCTGACAGGCATGAGGGAGGCGGACGCCAGGCAGCGGGTGCGTGACCTCAACCTGCCGCTCGCCACGACGGTCTACGAGGTGAGCGACCGCCCCATGGGCACGATAATCGGGCAGTCACCCGAGGGCGGGACCCAGCTCGCCCCGGACGAGGAGCTGACGATCGTCGTCAGCCGGGGCCGCGAGCTCCCCAAGGTGGCGATCCCCGAACTGAGCGGGACCCGGCTGGAGGAAGCCGTCGCGCAGCTGGAGGGGCTCGGGTTCGGCCGCGTCGAGACGGTGCCAAGCACGGTGTCGTTCACGCAGGCGGGCGACGTCGTCTCCGTCTGGCCGCCGCCCGGCACGGAGGTCGTGCTGAGCACGCCAGTCATCGTCAACTACGCGCTCTCGTCACGCAACGTCGTTCAGGTACCTGACCTCATCGGCATGCCGCAGTGGCGAGCCCAGCTCGCGCTGCGGGCCGCCCAACTCCAGGTCGGGCCCGTCACGTTCGTCCAGGATCCCGCGCAGCCGCAGGGCGTCATCGATGTCCAGCCGACAGGCTACACGCTGCCGGGCACGCCGGTTCTGCTGACGATAAACGGGGAGCCGTCGGGGCCGACGCTTTTCCCGGAGTTCGGGCTGCCTGGCGACTCGCCCGGCGGCGTCGACGACCTGACGCCCGGCCGCTCCCGTGACGACGCCTCCGCCGCCGGGTCGGGTCCAGCCGTCGTCGCTGGCGACGGAAGCCGGACCATCCCCTTCACTTTCGATCCGACCTTCATGGGCGTGAGGCGGCTCCTCGAAGAGCCTTACCGGTTGGAGCTCGTCGTGAGCGACGAGCGGGGCGAGCGGACCGTCTTCGACGAGGAGATGGGTCCGGGAGAGGTGGCCTCGACCTCCGTGCCTGTCTACGGTCCGGACGCGCTGCTCCAGACGTACATAGACGGGGTCTTCTTCCAGGCGTGGCGACCCTGAGGGTCCGGCGTTGCCCACACCCCGAACGTTGCGTCCAGCACGGTCGAATCGGAGTGGGATATGTCGCTGTGGGACCCCGTGGGGACGCGAAGAATCGGACTTGTATACTCGTGACGTAGACGAGAGCTTGATACGGGCGACGGCCCGGTAGGAGGAGTCCAAGTGAGCGAGCCCGACATCACCGCGCTGGCGCGACGGCTGGCCGAACAGAACAACGTCGACTGGCGCGGCCTGCATGGATCGGGTGACGGCGGCAGGATCGTCGAGCGCGACGTCCTCGACTACCTGGCGAGGGTGATGGCAGGGGAGGAGGCGCTCGATCCGACTCCTGAGCCCCTGCCAGATGGCATGGAGGCTTGGCCCGATCAGGACCCGGAGCTGCGGCAGGCCGGCCAGGCTACGACGCTTGGCGAGCTCAGGCACGAGATCGGCAGCGCGGTGCGTGACGACCCGAGCGGCCCCCTCGCCGGCGTTCACGAGAGCCAGGAGCCGGTGGCGGAGGTCGATGAGGACGTCTTCCTCTTCGACGACGAGCCGACGCACGAGGTGACGGCGCCCGCCGACACCGCTCCGCCGGCAGGTGACGCTGTCGGGACAGCCCAAGGTGGTGACGACCTCGAAGACCTGCTGGTCGCCGGCGACGACGCCGGGCTCTTGAGCGACGAAGACGACATATCGGTCGAGCCGGGAGCGTACGGCGCCGAGGCGGCGCAGGCCGACGCGGACGCGTTCACCGCAGACGTCGCGGGCGACGCGGACGACCTGAGCGGCGATCAGTGGGGCGAGGGCATCGCCCTCGGCGGGTCCGACCACGCCCAGGCTGGCGACGCGCCGGACATCTGGGGTGAGCCGGTCGTGGCGGCCGAGGACGAGACCGACCTCTTCGGTGAGACGGTAAGCGCCTCGGCGGACGTCGATGTGTGGTCGCATGAAGAGGTCGAGCCAGACAGGGTCGAAGAGGTGGCCGGCGACGCGGTCGTCGGCGAGTGGGTAGCGGACGCCGGCAGCGAAGAGCCGGCGGTCGAGCCGGTCGCAGAACCCTGGCAGCGCGCGGGCGAGGCCGAAGCCGCAGAAGTCGCGACGCCGGCGTGGAGCCCGGGCTCGGCAACGGACGGCGGGCTCGCCGTCGACGAGCAGGAGGAGCATGGCGACCTCGCCGCGATCCCCCTCGCCAGGACGGGCACCGTCCTGCGCCGGCACGTAGACGTCACGGCGCTCGCGGGAGCGCAGCTCGCCGTGTCGCAGGAGCTGGGCTTCGAGGAGCCGCTCGGGGCCGGGCCGTTCGTCCTGCGCGCCGTCGCCAAGGCGGCGCGCGAGCAGGGCGGAGACGTCGGCCAGGTCGCTTTGGCGACCTTCGACGGTGGTTTCATGCTGCGCCGCGTCGACGACGCTGCGGTGCGGGCGTTCTCCGAGCTCGTGAACGAGCTCGCCGGCAGCGGTCAGGAGGAGGACGAGGCCGGCCTCGTCGTCGCCGACCTGAGCGGCCTCGACGTCGACGAGGTCGTCCTCGACGTCGACCTGCCGGTAGTCAGCCTGGGGCGGATGCTGTACGACAACCAGCGCGGCGGCTACCGCAGCACGCTGACGCTCACGGGCGACCTGCCGGCCGAGCAGGGCGCCAGGCTGCTGAGCCGCGTCGCAGAGCTCCTCGACGCGCCCGTGCGCCTCATGATGTGAGGCTCGCGAGCCTCAGTCCGACGATGCGGGCACTATCGCGCTGAGCCCCAGGTAGGCGACCGCCAGGACGCCGAGGGTGACGATGCCGCCGGCGACGAACAGCGCCCTGACAGACCCCGGCCTGGCGCCGACCAGCCTCGCTATGCCGGCGCATAAGCCCGTTATGACCCCGCCATCGCGCGCGCGCGTCAGGCGTGGCCCCGTGGGCCGCAGCCGTCCGTCTGGCCCGGGACGCAGGTGGATCGCCGACTGGTCGTGAGTGGGGTCGTCCGGGCCAACCATCGCGCGGCGAGTATACGTCCACGACGGGCGCGGTAACCTTGCCGCGTGAGCCAGGACGTACCCGTTGGTGAAGACGCACGGCGTTCAGAGGTGGTCGTCGCGGTCACCGGCGCCAGCGGCCTCGTCTACGCGGTCGACCTGCTGCACGAGCTGGGCCGCGCTTCGGTTCACACACACCTCGTCGTCACGGCCGGAGCCAAGCGCGTGATCCCCACCGAGCTCGACGGCGGGTTGGAGAGCCTCACCTCCCTGGCAGGCGAGGTTCACAAGGACAGCGACAGCGGCGCTCCCATCGCGTCAGGCAGCCACCGGTTCGGCGCCATGGTCATAGTGCCGTGCAGCGCGGGAACGCTCGCCAAGGTCGCGAACGGCATGACGGACAACCTGACGTCGCGCGCGGCGCACGTCGCCCTGAAGGAGAGGCGGCCCCTGCTGCTCGTCGTGCGGGAGGCTCCGTATTCACGCCCGATGCTCACGAACATGTTGGCGGCGTCAGACGCAGGCGCGCTCATCGTCCCGGCGTCGCCCGGCTTCTACCACCGGCCGAAGACGATAGATGACCTCGTCGGCAGTGTGACGGCCAGGGTGCTCGATCACCTTGGGGTAAGGAACTCCCGCGTACCCAGATGGGGTGAAGCTTGAGCCACGAGGTGGCTGCGCTGATCGCCGCCGCCGGTGCAGGGGAGAGGCTCGGCCTCGGTCCCAAGGCGCTGGTGAAGGTCGGCGGCACGACGCTGCTCGAGCTCGTATTGGCCGCGGTGCGCGGCCGGGTCGACGAGGTGGTCGTCGCAGTGCCTGCCGGGTCGCCCGGGCATTGGCCGGAGGCGGGTGGCGTGCGGTACGTCGACGGCGGCGCGACCCGCCAGGCGTCTGTGAAGGCGATGCTCGCCGCCACGGACGCCGAGCAGGTGGTCGTGCACGACGTCGCCCGGCCCTTCCTGCCCGCCGCGGTCCTGGGGCGCGTCGTCGCGGCCGTGAGAGAGCATGGCGCGGCATCCGCTGCCATGAGCATCCCGGACACGGTCGTCACGGCCGACGGGCGCGAGCTGGACAGAGCGAGCCTCTTCGCGGTGCAGACGCCGCAAGGCTTCGAGCGTGACCTGCTGGTAGAGGCGCACGAGGCTGCCGAGGCCGACGGGTTCAAGGGAACAGACGACGCGGGCCTCGTGAGGCGCATCGGAAGACACGTCGAGCTCGTCGAGGGCAGCGCCCTGCTCATGAAACTGACGAGGCCGGGCGACCTCGAGGTGGCGGAGGCCATGTTGGCGCTCAGCCGAGGGGCGACCCGTTGAGGAGGCCGGCGCCTGCGAAGGTCAACCTGGGGCTTTCCGTCCTCGCACGGCGCGGAGACTCGTTCCACGAGATCGAGACGCTGATCGCCCGTCTCGACCTGCAGGACGACGTGAGCGTCGAGCTGCTCACCGACCGCGCCGGCGGGGTGGAGCTGGAGATCCTCCCCCGGCCGACGGCCGGCTCTCCCGCCTGGCACGTCGAGGCGCTCGCGTCGGTTCCCACGGACGACGGGAACCTCGCAGCCCGAGCGGCGGCGGCCTACCAGCTGGCCTTCGAACGGGAGACTGGCAGCCC
Organism: uncultured bacterium; assembly: GCA_964565625.1. Lineage (GTDB taxonomy): Bacteria > Deinococcota > Deinococci > Deinococcales > Trueperaceae > DASRWD01. Next base: position 10,126 of record CAZMFX010000034.1, on the reverse strand, counting down.
CGCCCCTGGCATCGCCGTTTCGATAGTGAAGCGTGTCCCCGTGGCGGCCGGCCTGGGTGGCGGCTCGTCGGACGCCGCAACCGTCCTGCTCGCGCTAGACGCTCTTCTGCCCGCTGGGCTCGACCTGGCGGCGCTGGGGGCGTCCCTCGGCTCCGACGTGCCCTTCTTCCTCACCGGTGCTGCAGCGGCAGTCGCTCGTGGCCGTGGTGAGAGGCTCCAGGTGGTAAAGATCCCACGCCTGCACCTGGTGTTGGCCAAACCCGAGACCACCGTCTCGGCTGCGGATGCCTACGCCGCGCTCGTCGGGTTCACTCCCAGGCTCAGGCACGAAAGATCCATCGCGGCGCTCACCTCCGGCCAGGAGCCCCGCTGGCGCAACGGCCTGCAGGGAGGGGTCGTGCGCGCTCACCCGCACGTGCGGACGCTGCTGGAGGACCTGAGGGCAACCGGGCTGAAGGGGGTGCTCATGTCCGGCAGCGGCCCAACGTGCTTCGGGGTGGCGCCCGGCGCCGACGCCGCGCTGGAGGCTGCAGACCTGCTCGCGAGACGACGGCCAGACCTGTGGGTAGCGGCCGCGACGGCCGGCTGACGCGCCTCGGGCTGACGGCCCTGGGTTCCTACTGGCCGCGCCTGAAGAGCCGGGAGCGCTCGTCGTCCTCCTGGACGAGGAAGTCCTCTCCCGCCAGCGACTCGACGTGGTGCTTCAGCTCGTGCGTCAGCGTATCCCACGCCTCTTCCTCCCAGTCGAAGTTCGGGTCGTTGCCGGCGATCTCCCTGAAGGAGCCGTAGTAGATGACGACGTGCCTGCCCAAGCCTTCGTTGCTCCCGAGGAAGTCCTCTGGACCGGGGTCCATGTACTCGCCCATGCGGAAGACGTCGTCATCGAACTCCTCCTCGCGCCGCACGTCAGGCAGCACGTGGACGCCCTGCAGGTCACGCATGAACTCCTCGGGGATCTCGTCGACCATGTCGGCTATCAGCCTCTCGAACTCGTCGAGGGTCACGGCGCGGCTACCGCCGCCTCGAAGGTCTCGGGAGCGTCCTTGAGTCGTACGACCGAGCCGTCTGCGGCGCTGGCGTACGCGGCGAGGATCAGCCGCACCGCCTCACGGCCGTCGACGCCCGAGCAGACGACGGGCCCCTCGCCCTTCACCGCGGCAACGAACGCGATCACGTGTGCGGTGTGGGGTTTGTAGCCGCCGAAGCTGTACGTTGCCAGGTCGGTGACGTCCCAGGTGCCGCCAGGCGTGCCCCTGTAGTAGTGCCTCAGCCATGGGGGCCCGAACCTGTTCGTGGACTCCAGCGCCCCCTCCGTGCCGTAGATCCAGAAGCCCTCTTCCCAGCCCGTGGCCGTCCACGCCGTCTCTATGGTGCCGATCGCCCCGTCCGCGAACTCGAACGACACGTTGGCAGTGTCCTCGACCTCGACGTCGTACGCCAGGGTCGCAACGCGCGCGTACACCTCCCGCACCCTGCCGCCGAAGAAGCGTGCCAGGTCTGCGAGGTGGCAGCCGTTGTCGAGAAGCGTCCCGCCGCCGGAGCTGGCCCTCGTCGCGAACGACGGCCGCACGCCCTGTCCGCCCCAGTCGTGGGCCTGGCGCAGGCGCAGGTGCGTGACGCGGCCGATGGCGCCCGCCTCTATCAGCTCCCGCGCCTTGCGCGCCGGTCCCGAGGAACGGAGCTGGTGGTTGACGACGAGCTTCACGCCCGCCCCTTCGCACGCCGAGATCATCTCGTCGGCCAGCGCCAGCTCGAGCGCTATCGGCTTCTCGACGAGCACGTGGACGCCCGCCTTGGCCGCCGCCATCGTCGCGGGGTGGTGGACGGCCGTCGGAGCGGCGATGGAGACGGCGTCGATGCCGCCAGCCGCGAACATCTCGTCGTAGTCCGAGTACGTCCGGTCGACGCCCCAGGCTGTCGCCCGTGCCGCCAGCTGCACCGGGTTCACGTCGCAGAGCGCGACCACGTTCGCGCCAGCGGCCCTGAAGCCGTCGTAGTGCGCCTGCGAGATGCTGCCGGTGCCGATAATCGCGACCCGCAAGGGTCCTTCTGCGGTCATTAGCGCTTGAGCACGTGCTCCTTCCCGGGGTTGGGTACGCGTTCCAGGGCGGCCGGGTTAGGGCATGCGGAGTCGTCGCGCCGTATCCGGCGCGCGGCGTACGCGGCGCTGTTGGCCACTATGCGCCTAACGTTGGGATCGTGGTACGTGGGGTAGGTCTCGTGGCCGGGGCGGAAGTAGACGACCCTCCCGTGACCGCGCCGCCACGTCATGAGGCTCCTGAACACCTCGCCGCCCTGGAACCATGAGATCATCAGCAGCTCGTCCGGGTCCGGCACGTCGAAGCGCTCACCGTACATCTCCTCCTGCGGGAGCTCTATGTGGTCCGGCACCCCAGCCATGATGGGATGCCCCGGCTGCAGGTTCCACAGCCTCTCCTTCTCGTCCGCCTCGCGCCACTTGAGCGACCCGTGGGTGCCGAGGAGGCGCAGGAAGGGCTTCGACAGGTGCGCGGAGTGCAGCACGACGAGACCCATCCCGTCGAGGACCGCGCGCTGCACGCGCTCCGCGACGGTGTCCGAGACGTCTGCATGGGCCTTGTGCCCCCACCACAGCATCACGTCCGTCTCGTCCACGACCTGCTGTGGCAGACCGTTCTCCGGCTCGCTGAGGGTGGCGGACCTGACCTCGGCTCCTGGCACGTGCTCGGCGACGGCCGAGCCGACGGCCTCGTGGATCCCACCCGGGTAGATGCGACCGACGCGCTCGTCCTCCAGCTCGTGCAGGTACTCGTTGAAGACGGTGACCTTCAAGGGACTCCCACCTCTGGTCTGGGCTCTAGTCTGTGACGGCGCCGACGGACGCGCTCGAAACCAGCTTGGCGTACTTGGCCAACACGCCGGTAGTGTAGCGCGGGGTCGGCGGTTTCCAGGCAGCGAGGCGCCGCTCGAGCTCTGCCTCCTCGACCTCGAGCTGCAGTAGGTTGGTGGCGGCGTCTACGGTTATGGCGTCGCCGTCCTCGATCAGCGCGATGGGGCCGCCGACGGCGGCCTCCGGTGCCACGTGCCCCACGACCATGCCGTACGTGCCGCCGGAGAAGCGCCCGTCGGTAATGAGGGCGACGGAGTCGCCGAGCCCCTGGCCGATTATCGCGCTCGTCGGCGCGAGCATCTCCCGCATCCCGGGCCCGCCCTTCGGTCCCTCGTAGCGGATGACGACCACGTCGCCGGGGCGGATCTGGCGCGCGAGTATCGCTGCCATGGCGGGCTCCTCACCGTCGAAGACGCGCGCCGGACCCGTGTGCCTCGTGACCTTGAGCCCCGTCGTCTTCGCGACCGCGCCGTCCGGCGCCAGGTTGCCGCGGAGCACGTTGAGGTGCCCGGCGCCGTATATGGGCTCGGACAGCGGGTGCACGACGTCCTGGCCAGCAGGTGGCGTCCCGCTCACGTTCTCGAGGTTCTGCGCGACGGTCCTGCCGGTGACGGTGAGGCAGTCGCCGTGCCGCAGGCCGGCGTCGAGGAGCATGCGCATGACGAGAGGGATGCCGCCCACAGCGTGGAGGTCCGTCGCCACGTACTTGCCGGATGGCTTGAGGTCGCACAGCACGGGCGTCGTGAGCCGCAGCGCCTCGAAGTCGTCGATGCTCAGGTCGACGCCCATCGAGTGGGCTATCGCCAGCAGGTGGAGCACGGCGTTGGTGCTGCCCCCGACGGCCATGACGACCCGTATCGCGTTCTCGAAGGCCTGACGCGTCATGATCCGGCTCGGCCGCAGGTCCTGCGCGACGAGCCGCACGAGCGCCTCCCCGCTGTCCCTGGCGCTCGCCAGCTTCTCGTCGTCCTCCGCGGCCATCGTGCTGGAGTACGGCAGGCTCATGCCCATAGCCTCGATGGCGGACGACATGGTGTTGGCCGTGTACATGCCCCCGCACGACCCGGGTCCGGGGCAGGCGGATGCCTCTATCGCCTTGAGAGTGTCGAGCTCGATGCGTCCCGCCGCCCTGGCGCCGACGGCCTCGAAGACGCTGACGATCGTCAGGTCCTCGCCGGCGTGGCGACCCGGCTTGATGGTGCCGCCGTAGACATATATGGAGGGCACGTCAAGACGGGCGAGGGCCATCATCCCGCCCGGCATGTTCTTGTCGCAACCGCCTACGACGAGCATCGCGTCCATGCTCTGCCCGCGCCCTACCGTCTCGATCGAGTCCGCTATGACCTCGCGGGACACGAGGCTGCACTTCATTCCCTCCGTGCCCATCGAGATCCCGTCCGAGATGGTGATGGTCCCGAACGTCTGGGGCATGCCCCCGGCCGCGGCGACCGCCTCTGCGGCGGCGTCCACCAGGCGCCGCAGGCCGGCGTTGCACGGCGTGATCGTCGAGTGGCCGTCCGCGATGCCGACGATCGGCTTCGAGAAGTCAGCGTCCTCGAAGCCGACGGCTCGCAGCATCGCCCTGTTGGGTGCGCGCTCGTCGCCTGTGGTGACGACGGCGCTGTGCTTGTTCAGCTTGGTCTGCATGCCAGCGCTATCGGTTGACAAGTTCGGTCCTCCGGGTGATGGCGTCCACGACGGACGCGGTGAAGGCGTTCGTGTCCCTGGTGCCGCCCAGGTCTTGCGTCGGGTCCTGGCTCAGCGCCTCCTGAACCGATTCCTCGAGCACGGTTGCCGCCTGCGGCGCAGCCAGGCTGTGCCGCAGCATTAGGGCCACCGACAGCATGGTGCCGGTCGGGTTGGCGACGCCCTTGCCTGCGATGTCCGGCGCGCTCCCGTGCACAGGCTCGTACAGCCCGACGCTGCCGCCCAGGCTCGCGGACGGCAGCACGCCGAGGGAGCCTGGTATGACGCCAGCCAGGTCGGAGAGGATGTCGCCGAAGAGGTTGCCCATCACCATTACGTCGAACGCCTTGGGGTCGCGGACCACCTGCATCGCAGCGTTATCAACGTAAAGGTGGTTCAGCTCGACGTCCGGGAACTCGCGCTCGTGAAGGTCGACGACGACGTCCCGCCAGAACTGCGAGACGTCGAGGACGTTCGCCTTGTCGACGTTCGTCACCCTGTTGCGCCTGCCGCGCGCGGTCTCGAACGCCAGCCGAGCGATGCGCTCGACCTCCGGGCGCGAGTACACCATCGTCGACAGGCCCTCGTCCGCGCGGTTGTGAGACGGCTTGCCGAAGTAGATGCCTCCTGTCAGCTCGCGGAAGATGATCAGGTCCGTGCCTGCCGCCCTTTCCGGGCGCAAGGGGGAGAGGCTCTCGAGGCCAGGGAACACCTTCACCGGCCTCAGGTTCGCGTACACGCCGAGCCTGCGCCTGAGGTTCAGGATCGCTGTCTCTATGCGCTGCTCGCGCGGCAGGCGGTTCCATGGGTGGTCGCCGACAGGGCCGCCGACCGAGCCGAGGAGCACCGCGTCCGCGCTGTCGACGGCCCGCTTCGTGACCTCTGGGAAGGCGTCGCCGTGCTCCTCGTGGGCGCCGCCGCCGAACGGCCACCTCTCGATCCGGAGGTCGAGCCCGAAGGGCCCACTCAGGGCCTCCAGAGCCTCGAGAGAGGCCTCTACGACCTCGGGGCCGACGAAGTCGCCTGGAAGCACGGCGACGACCCGCTGGCGCCGCCCTGCGCTCGTATCGGCGCTCACCTCCGGGCCTCGTGGCCCAAGCTGGCGGCGACGAGTCTCGTCTCGTCCAGGCCCCCCAGCAGTTCCGCGAGCGGGTCGTACGTGCCCGCGACCAACGTTGACCTGGCGCTATCCGGCATGCGTGCAGGGTAACTCCGGTCGCCGGCGGTGACGCGCATCGCCCCCAAGTCGACGGTGACCGCGAGGCCGGGGTCGGCCAGCACCGCCTCCTGAAGGTCCCGGAGGTCTTCCGGGTCGAGGGAGACGCACGGGAGGCCCATGCCCGTGGCGTTGCCGAAGAAGATCTCAGAGTAGCTGCCCGCCACGACAGCCCCGAACCCAGCCTTGGCGATGGCTCTCGGGGCGTGCTCGCGGCTGGAGCCGCAGCCGAAGTTCACGCCGCAGACCAGCACGGAGGCCCCGGACCTGGCCGCCTCGTTGAGCGGGTGCTCCTTCGGCTGGCCCGACTCGTCGAACCGCTCGTCGTAGAAGAGCTGCTCGCCGAGGTCGTCGAAGGTGATCGCCTTGAGGAACCGCGCCGGGATGATGCGGTCGGTGTCTATGTCGTCACCCGGCAGCGCTACCGCCGTGCCGGATACCCGCTCGATGGGATCGAAGGCCCTCATGCCACCACCTCGCGGCCGACGCCGAAGACCTCGCGCGCGTCAGACACGACGCCGGTGACGGCCGCCGCCGCGACCATCACAGGGCTCATGAGGACGGTGCGGCCGGTGGGGGAGCCCTGCCTTCCCTTGAAGTTGCGGTTGGAAGACGACGCGCATAGCTGGTCGCCGACGAGCTTGTCTGGGTTCATCGCGAGGCACATCGAGCAGCCGGCCGCACGCCACTCGAACCCGGCGGCCTGCAGCACGCGGTCGATGCCCCTCGCCTCGCACTCGTGCTTGACGCGCTCGGAGCCGGGCACAGCGATCGCCTTGACGCCCGGGTGCACGCGGCGCCCTTCCATGTAGCGCGCGACCTCCATGAAGTCAGACAGCCGCGCGTTGGTGCACGAGCCGAGGAACGCGACGTCTATCTTCGTGCCCGTCATCGGCTTGCCGCCTTCGACCCGCATGTGGGCGAGCGCCTCGAGCACCGCCGGCCGCTCGTGCTCCGGCAGCGCCTCGGGGTCTGGCACGGGCTCGTGTATGGCGACGGACTGCCCGGGGTTGAGGCCCCACGTGACCGTGGGGGGCACGTCCTCTGCGCGTATCTCGACGACGTCGTCGTAGTCGCAACCTGGGTCCGAGCGGAAGGAGAGCCAGCGCTCGACCGCGGGTTCCCAGTCCTCACCGGACGGCGCGTAGTCCCTGCCCCGCAGGTACTCGACGGTCGTGGCGTCGGGGTTCACGTAGCCGAAGCGGGCGCCTCCCTCGACCGACATGTTGCAGACGGTCATGCGCTCCTCCATGCTCATCGCGTCGAAGACGTCGCCCGCGTACTCGTACGCGTAGCCGACGCCGCCCTTCACCCCGAGGGTCCTTATCACGTGGAGGATCACGTCCTTGGCGTAGACGCCGGGCCCGAGGCGCCCGTTCACCTCTATGCGCCGCAGCTTGGGCTTGGAGAGGGCAAGCGTCTGCGTCGCGAGCACGTCGCGGACCTCGCGCGTGCCTATGCCGAACGCTATGGCCCCGAACGCCCCGTGCGTGCTCGTGTGGCTGTCTCCGCAGACGATGGTGGTGCCCGGCTGCGTGACGCCGAGCTCCGGACCCACCATGTGCACGATGCCCTGGCTTCCCGAGCCGACGTCGAAGAACGGCACGGAGTGCTCCGCGACGTTGCGTCTCAGCGCGGTGATCATCTCCTGCGCCATGGGGTCGTCGAAGGGCTCGACCCGCGTGTGGGTCGGGACGATGTGATCGACGGTCGCGAACGTCCGCTGCGGCATGAAGACCCCCAAGCCCAGGTCCCTCAGCATGGCGAACGCCTGTGGGCTCGTCACCTCGTGCACCATGTGGGTGTCGATGAAGAGCTGCGTCTGGCCGTTCCTCAGTGTGCGGACGGCGTGCGTCTCCCACACCTTGTCGAGGAGGCTCCTTGGTCTTGGCATCCGTTTCCTCTCGCCCGCGAAGGTATACGAAGAGACCCCCGGCCGCGGGTGGGCCGGGGGTCTTTGTGGAGATCCTGGAGTTGCTCCCGCTGGGGGACGCGCTCCTGGGTCGCCTAGGCCCCCATGACGGCTAGTAGCGACGCTGCGCTACGTGCGTTCGTCACGTACGGACGGGGACGACCCGAAAGCATGGCCGGAAGTATAAGTTCGGTCCAGGAGGGGCGTCAACCGATCGCGGTCAGGAGGTGCGGCCGCCCCTGCCGATGGCGGGCGGGCCTCCCATGCGGCCCATCTCAGGGCCTATGCGCTTGGCGGCGGTCGAGCCGTTGCCTGCGCCCTCCTGGGCGGCGAGGCCGCCGGTCGTGACGAGGCGCTCGAACTCCTTGGCGTCGACGCTGCGGGCGAGCCCCGTCTCGAAGGAGATCATCTTCTTGAGATGCAGCTCTGCGAGGCAGGCGTCCATGGTGATCATGCCTATCTGGCCGCTCGTCTGTATGGAGCCCGGGATCTGGTGAGACTTGCCCTCGCGTATCTGGTTGCGGATGGCAGGCGTTGCCAGCAGGAACTCGTATGCCAGCACGCGGCCCTCGCCGTTCATGCGCGGGATGAGCTGCTGAGTGAGGATCGCCTGGAGGTTGTTGGCGAGCTGCACGCGCACCTGCTCCTGCTGAGCGTCCGGGAAGACGTCGATGATGCGGTCGATCGCCTCCGACGCCGAGTTGGTGTGCAGCGTCGCCATGACGAGGTGACCGGTCTCCGCAGCGGTGACGGCGGCGCCGATGGTCTCGTGGTCACGCATCTCGCCGACGAGGATGACGTCCGGCGCCTGCCTGAGGACGCTGCGCAGGGCGTTGTTGAAGTTCTGCGTGTCCTCGCCGACCTCGCGTTGGTTGATTATCGACTGCTTGTGGCGGTGGAAGAACTCGATCGGGTCCTCGATCGTCACGATGTGCTTCGGGTACTCGGTGTTTATGAGGTCGATCATGGTGGCAAGCGTCGTCGACTTGCCGGATCCGGTGGGCCCCGTTACGAGCACGAGGCCGCGCGGCAGCCGCGCGACGTCCGCGACCTCGTCTGGCAGGCCCAGCTCTGCGAAGCCCAGCACCTCTTCCGAGATCGTGCGCATGACGCCGCCGACGGAGCCGCGTTGGACGAAGACGTTGACGCGGAAGCGGCCGTGACCAGAGAGGCTGAACGAGAAGTCGAGGTCCTTCTTCTCCTCGAAGTTGCGCTGCTTCTTCTCGTCCATCAGCGCGTACATGAGGCGTCGCGTCATCGTCGGGGTGAGCACCTCGTGCTCCGTCGGGCGCCACTCGCCGTGCACGCGGAGCATGGGAGGCAGGCCCACCGTGAGCAGGAGGTCGGATGCCTTGCGCTCGATGGCGATCTTCAGGAGGTCGACGATATCGGCCTGAATCTGCGTGGATCTGATCTGGTCAGCCATAAGGGTTCGGGTGTCCTCTCGCTTCCGTCACGCTAGCGCGCCGGTAGTCACGGGGCTCTGACGAATCACACACCTGTGCGGCGGCTCACTCCGACGTGCGGGCGAGCACCTCTTCCAGGGTCGTTATGCCCTGCAGCGCCTTGTTGATGCCGTCGTCCCTCAGCGTGTGCATGCCGCGCTCGATGGCGAGCTCGCGGATCTCGAAGGCGGAAGCCTCCTTGACGATCGCGGTGCGTACCTGGTCGTCGATGACGAGCAGCTCGTGGATGGCGTACCGACCGTTGTAGCCGCTGCCGCCGCACTTCTCGCAGCCGACACCGCGGTAGAGCACCTTGCCCTTGATCTCCTCGTCGCTCATGCCGAGGCGCCTGAGGACGTCCGGCTCCGGCGTAGATGCCACCTTGCAGTCCTTGCAGACCTTCCTGACGAGGCGCTGCGCCAGCACGCCGAGCAGGGAGGCCGATACGTTGAACGGCTCGATGCCCATCTCGGTGAGGCGCGTCACGGCGCCGGCGGCGTCGTTCGTGTGCAGCGTGGCGATGAGCAGGTGACCGGTGAGCGCGGCCTCCATGGAGATCTTCGCCGTCTCGTGGTCCCGGATCTCACCGACCATGATGATGTCGGGGTCTTGGCGCAGGAAGGAGCGCAGCGCCCTGGCGAAGTCGAGCCCCGCCTTCACGTTCACCTGTGTCTGGTTGATGCCGGGGATCTCGTACTCGACCGGGTCCTCGATGGTCGTGACGTTGACGTCTGGCGTGGCGATGCGCTTGAGGATGGAGAAGGTAGTGAACGACTTGCCGGAGCCGGTGGGGCCGGTGATGAGGAACATGCCGTAAGGCTTCTGGATGATGTCCTCGAAGCTCTGGAAGTTGTAGTCGGCGAAGCCGAGATCCTCGATCTCCGGGATGTCGGTCGCCTTCTTCAGGATGCGCATGACGGTCTTCTCGCCGTAGACCGTCGGAAGGGTCGAGAGTCGGAGGTCGACCTCGAGGTTGCGGTCCTTGAACCGCACGCGGC
>CAZMFX010000033.1:0-23767 GCA_964565625.1 uncultured bacterium | reverse complement strand
ACCCGACGAGAGAGCCCAAGGCCGCTTCCGTACTCGAGGTGCGGTTCCGGCCCCATGGCGGCGGCACCGAGCTCACGCTCGAGCACCGGGCCTGGGAGGAGCACGGAGCGGAAGCAGAGAGGCTTCGCGGGCAGTACGAGCCGGGCTGGGACTACGTGCTCGAGCGGTTCGAGGGGGCAGCCAGCCGGTAGTCCCAGGCGCGGGCCCGCTGGCTCGCGAATCCGCTGCATGCCTTCATCGCGGACGCCCTCTCACGGCTGCGCAGCCACCGCCGCCTCCAGTTCGTCCACCAGGTTGACCGCACCGTCCCCGATCTCCCGAATGGCCTCGGCAGCCCGTCCGGCGCTCTCGCGGAAGGCAGGACCGTTCAGAAGGGCGGTGACGGCGGCGGCGATCACATCGGGCTCGCTAGTCGATGGAATGTGCAGTCCCGCGCCCAGGTCCTCCACGCGCTCGGCGATGAAGGCTTGATCCCTGCCCAACGGCATGCAGAGCAGGGGCACGCCGCCCGACAGCGCCGCGCACACGGTGCCGTGACCGGCATGAGTAATGACGAGCGCCGCGTGCGGCAGAACATCGGCGTGAGGAGCCCAGGTCACTACCCGTACGTTGGGTGCGCTCGGCAGGGCCGCCGGGTCGATGGCGCGGCCAACGGTCGGCAGCGCCCGGACAGGCAACCGTGCCAGCGCGGTCACGACGCTGCCCAACGCCTCCTCCTGACCCATCGCCGTGGTGCTGAAGGCGACCAGCACCAGAGGCTCGGATCCTGCTCGTCCCGCGGCTGACCAACCATGGGGCCCGTCTTCGGCCACGCCTACCGGCCCCACGTGCCGAAGGCTTCGCAGGCGCCGCGGGCCCGGGTCGTCAGCCTCCAGAAGTGGTGTGCTGGTCACCAGCACGCGGGTTGCGTTCGCCCAGGCCTCTACGATCGAACCCACTACCGGCAGGCCGATGCGCTCGCGCACGGCGTTCGTTGGCGCCAGCAGCGCTCGGTCCCAGAACGGCACGAACCAGCTGGCCAGCGTGTGCAGGAGTACGGCGTGCGGCATGCCCTGTGCCTCGAGCTCGGACTGCGCCGCCGCGAGGAAGCAGTCGACGACCACGACGTCTGGGCGCTTCCTCGCGACCTCGGCCGCCACGTCGTGCCGGTAGCCGTCTCCGAAGAAGACCTCGCCCTGCCGCCTCTGGGACTCCTCGAGCGAGAGCGGCTCCATCGGATCGAACTCCGGGCTGTTACTCGTTGCGCGAAAGTCGACGCCCGCGCCCCCGAACACCGTGCGCAGCCTGTCGGGGCCGAGGCAACGGACGACGTGTCCTCGACCGAACAGCTCCCTGCCAGCGCTCACGAAGGGCGGCACGTTGCCGCCGCCGTCCCACACGACCAAGAGCACGTCCATGGCGCTCCTCGCCTTGGCGACCTTCCTCGGGCCCGCCGCTGACGATTATGTAGCGCTAGCCGCCAGCCACCACCGAGAAGACGATGTGCCCGTTGACGACGTGCGTGTCCTCTGAGAGCGCCTTCCACATCACGACGTAGTTCCCGGGCGCCAGCGGCTCAGCCAGGCGCAACACGACCTCCGCCTTCGTCCCCTCTGCCCAGGACGCCTCTACCGGCACTTCCCCCTCGCCGTCCGGCGACCCGTTCAGGTACGCGCTCAGGTACGTCGACGCGCGGCCGTTGAGACGCATCAAGGCGTCGTCGGCGTCGGGGTCTACGTCGTCGGCGTCCATGCGCACGACCCAGAAGTCGGAGAAGTCGACCTCCACGCCCTCTGTGAATGTCAGGTGGATCTCTTCCGGGGGCTCGCTCAGCACCGCTCCCGCCTCGGGCGAGCTGGTCGCCAGGACGGCGTGGGCTGTCGCGCTTGCGGCCACCGCGGCCAGCAGCAGGACCAGCCCGTGTCGCAGCACACCCGGCTTCACGGCAGCGAGATCGACGCCGGGTCGCTCACGACCGGGTCGGAGTGCGCGACGTCGACGCCGGAGTACACCTCGTCGAACTCGAACTCGCCGACGAAGCCGTGGAGCCTCACGTCGTAGTTGCCTACCTGCGTCGGGCGGAAGTCAGCGAGGTACAGACCCGGGGTGCCGTGCACCGTCCGCAATGTGACCTCGAGTACGGCGCCGTCCGGGCCCAGGATCTCCGCCTTGAGGCTCGACTCGAGCCCCACGACCGGCTCGCCCGCGGCATCCCTGGCGATCAGCTCGACCTGCTCGATCTCGCCGACGTAAAGGGGAGCTCCGACGAACCCGACGACCAGCTCGTAGTCACCATCGCCGGCGGTCTTCGTCACATGGGCCAGCGCGGCGGTTGCCAAGGAGAACAGGAGAACTGCAGCGAGGCCCCTCAGGGCCACGCCAGTCGTCTTCGTGAACATATGGTCCTCCGACACGGCTGGGGGGTGTTGACGCCGGATGCGCCGTCCCAGACCACTTCGCCGAGTCTATCCGTGCCTCGCGTCCCCTGCGGTCCCTGAGAACCCCGGACGCTTACGGACCGTTAACGGACGGGCCTCGGCGCGGGGCGAACAAGACCTACGCGACGAGCCTGAACAGCGCCGCCATCCCCTGCCCGCCTCCGACGCACATCGAGATGATGCCGTGCTCCGCGCCGCGGCGCTGCATCTCTGCGAAGAGGTCGGCAGCTATGCGGGCGCCCGTGGCGCCGAGAGGATGCCCGATCGCGATGGCGCCGCCGTTGACGTTGAGCTTCTCGTCCGGGATGCCGAGCTGGGTCTGGCAGTAGTACGCCTGACTGGCGAAGGCCTCGTTTATCTCGATGAGGTCAATGTCCTCGAGCGTCATGCCCACCTTGTCCAGCAACTTGCGGATCGCCGGCACGGGCCCGATGCCCATGATCTCCGGCGGCACGCCGACGACGGCGGCCTGCACGAGGCGCGCGACGGGCTGCAGGCCGCGAGCCTTCGCGTCCTCCTCGGCCATCACGACGGTCATCGCCGCGCCGTCGTTGAGCGGGCTGGAGTTGCCTGCGGTCACCGTGGCGGCCTCGTCCTCGGCGAAGACGGTCTTGAGGGTCGCGAGCTTCTCCATCGAGGTGCCAGGGCGAGGGCCTTCGTCCTGAGCCACCGTCACCTCGTGCCAGTTGCCCTCTTCGTCCTTGACGCGGGTCGCGACGGGCACCACCTGCGAGTCGAAGCGGCCCGCCTCCCTGGCAGCGAGCGCCTTGCGGTGCGAGTTCAGGGCGAAACGGTCCTGCTGCTCGCGAGTTATGCCGTAGCGGCGGGCCACCTCTTCCGCGGTCTGGCCCATCGTGTGGTAGGCGCCCGGCTTGGCCTTGACGAGTGCGCGGTTCACGGCCAGTTGGTGGCCGCCCATGGGCACGCGACTCGTGCAGTCGGAACCGCCGGCCAGCACGACGTCGTTCATGCCATGCGCCACCGAGTGAAGCGCCTGCACCATCGTCTGCAGCCCGGACGCGCAGAACCGGTTGATGGTGGCGCCGGCCACCTCGTCGGGCAGGCCGGCGATCTGCACGGCGATGCGCGCCATATTGTAGCCCGCCTCGCCCTCTGGGTGGGCGTTGCCGAGGAGCACGTCGTCGACGTCGTGGGGCTCGAGACCAGGCGAGCGCTCCAAGGCCGCCCGGATTACGTGCGCCGCGAGGTCGTCAGGCCTCGTGTCCTTGAGCATGCCCTTGTGGGCCCTGCCCACCGGCGTGCGGATAGCTGTGGTTACGACTGCTTCTCTCATCACCCTCCCCGTGGCCCGCCGCAGGCTCTCCCGCCAGCGAGCCGGAAAAGCCGCTCTCGCTCTGCGGTTACGCGCCCCGGTCCGAGCTGGACCACGGCCTAATGAGTATGGCTCCGTCCTTGAGCAGCGCGACCTCGGGGCCGCGGCCGTTCGCCTCGTCGTGGCCAGCCGCCTGGGCCACCGCCCCGCCGATCCTGAGTTGCGGGCTGAGGATCCTCTCCGCCCAGATGACCGCCTTCTCGTTGCCGCCCGCACCTGCGTGGGCGAGGCCCCTCAGGGCCCCGATGACGATTATGTCGTCGTTGGCCAGCACCTCTGCGCCGGCGTTGACGTCGCCGAGCACGACGACGGAGCCGTTCGACTCTATGCGGCCGCCGCTCCTCACGGTGCGCGCGATTATCACCGTCTCGCCCCGCGCCTGCAGCTTGCCGCTCGGCGGTCGGACGTCCGTGAACGTGCCGCCGGCTTCGCGTACACGCCTCGCGACGGCCTCTACGACCTCGTACGGGGTGCGGTCCGTCACCTCGAGGGCGACCTTCTCCTTGATCAGGTCAGAGTGAGCGGTCAACGACTCCTCGACCTTGGCGACGTCGTCGCCCGGCTCGAGGGTCAGCAGTATGCCGCCGCGAGTACCCCTGGCTTTCACTGTGTCGACGCCACCTCCACGCCTCTCAGCTCCCAGTAGCCCTCGAGGAAGTCCCTGGCGACCGGGACGGAGACACGTGAACTGGAGCCACCGTACTCGATGAATACCACGACGACTATCTCCGGCTCCTCTACCGGGCTGAACCCCATGAACCAGGCGTGAGTCCAGTCGCCACCCTTCGTCGTCTGCGCCGTCCCGGTCTTGCCTGCAACCGTCCACGGGTACACGCGCGGGCCCATCGTGTTGGCCGACGGGTAGGCGGTGAACATCAGCTCCATGCCGTCGATGACAGTCTCCCAGTGGGAGCTCTCCAGGTGCTGGAACTGCGGCTCCATCAGCTGCTGGCCGACCTTCCGCACGAGGTGTGGCTGCGGCATGTCGCCGCGGTTCGCGATGGTGCTGACGAACTGAGCGAGCTGAATGGGGGTGGCCAGCACGTTCCCCTGTCCTATCACCGTGTTCAACGTGAAACCCGGCAGCCAGCCGTGCTCGTACTGCGGCTGCGCCCTCACCCATGCATCGTCCGGTATGCGGCCGGACTTCTCGCCCATGAGCCCGACGCCGGTGGGGCTGCCGAAGCCCAACTCCCTTGCCTCCGTCACGACGTCCTCTATGAACGGCGCCCAGCCGGACGAGAAGCCGGGCGTGTCGAAGGCCGCGTACCAGTAGTAGGTGTTGCAGCTGTCCGCTATGGCGTTGTAGACGTCGTAGGAGCCCTTGTTGTACGTCGCCCAGTTGCGCCACGTGATGCCGCCGAAAGTGAAGGTCGCTGTGCACGGGTAGTGGGTCTGGGGCGCTGCCCAGCCGTTGTCCAGCATCGCGAGCGAAGTGACGATCTTGAACGTCGATGCCGGCGGGTACCCCTCGATGGCGCGGTTGGAGAGCGGGCGGTACTCGTTCTGCAGGATCTCCCTTACCGCCTCAGGGTCGGAAGGGCGGTGCGTGAAGACGTTCTGGTCGTAAGTTGGTGCGCTGGCCATCGCGAGGATCTCGCCTGTCTTGGGGTCCATGGCGATGATCGCCCCCTCGACGACGTTCTGCGTCGGCAGTCCCACCCGTAACCGGTCCTCGTTCACGTAGTCGAGGGACCCGGCGAGCACGTCCTCTGCCAGCCGCTGCAGCTGAGGGTCGAGGGTCAGCACGACGTCGTAGCCCGGCTGTGCGGACCACAGCACGTGGGAGGCGATCTCTGCGCCCTGGTTGTCTATCTCCACCCGCTGAGAGCCCGCGTACCCGAACAGCGCAGCCTCGTACGAGGCCTCGATGCCGGTCACGCCCACGAGGTCGTTTATCGAGTAGCCGGGGTTGTTTATGGGATCGGCCTGCTGCGTGTACCCGACTACCTGCGCCGCGAGGTTCGTTGGGTAGGTGCGCTCGATCCGCTCCCTCAGGTACAGGTTGGGGCTGCCGGCCACACGCTCCTCGATGGCGGGCACCAGCGCGTCCGGGATGTTCCAGGCGACGACGGCGCCGTTGATGATCTCCTCCGGCTTGCTCCTGTCCGGCGGTCGCAGCTCGGAGTCAACGCCAAGCAGGGCACGTATGCGCGGCCACTCCGGGGCCTCGCCGCCCCTGTAGAGAAGGTCGAACGCCACGCGGTCGTCTGCGAGCACCGTGCCGTCGCGCGCGAGTATGCGGCCGCGCAACGGCTCTATGCGCCGTTGCTCGTTGGCGTTCTGGATGCTGCGCAGCGCGTACTCCTCGCTCTTCACGAGCTGCAGGAACATCAGCCTTCCCGTGAAGACGGCGAGCACCGTGAACAGGAAGGCGAGCAGCAGCCGCATCCTTCCCAGCACTAGAGGAGCTCCTTCTGCAGCACGCGGCTGCGGTCGAGCAGGGCCGCGCTCCACGGCAGGACGAGAAGCCCGGCGGCGACGGTCAGCGCACCCTCGACCGCCGCCACCGCGACCATGCGATCGAGGCTGAAGGGCCCGCCTACCAGCCAGCCGAAGAGCAGCGTCAGGACGGCCCACTTGCCCACGACGGCGACGAAGACGACGAGCAGGCGCTCGAGCGCGCCGGAGTTGGTCAGCTGCGCGCGCACGAATGTCGCCGCGAGGGCACCGCCGGCGAGGCCGAGCGCATGCATGCCAAGCACGCCCTGGCCGATCAGGTCCTGCAGCATGCCGATAGCGTAAGCAACGATGACCAGCTGCCACGGCTGGATGCGCCACAGGAGCGTTAGCGCTGCCAGCAGGAAGAGGTCGGGAGCAGGTATGGGAGCGAAGAGCGCCGAGAGGAAGCCCTGGGACACGAGCAGGACCAGGTAGAAGAGCACCAGGCGCATCGGGTCAGTGTAACCAGCGCGACGACCGCTTCAGAACGCTGCCCGGGGGTGCGCGGCAAGCCCTCGCGGCGAGGGTCACGCACGGCGTGACCTATGCTCAGGGGCATGGGCGAGGACACCGGGAGCGCCGCCGCCAGCGTTGGCGCGGACGCATCTTTCACGGTCCTGAGGGCACCGGCGGATGACGTGGGCCGGCGGGAGCTGGCGCTCCGCATCGTGGAGCACCTGGCGCGTCACGAGGCCGAGAACAACCTGCCGATAGGAGTGGCCTCAGGCATCGCCGACTCCACCGCTCCACGTGACGACGTCGAGCTCCTGTTGGCTCTCGACGCCCGAGGGCACAGCGCTGCGGCGCTCTTGATGACGCCTCCGTACCGGCTCATCGTCGGGTACGGAGACGACCCCGCGGCCCGCGAGGTTCTCCTCGTCGACATGTGGGCGCGGCGGATCGTGCCACCCGGCGTCGTCGGCCCTCAGCCCGCGGCGGGCGAGGTCGCGATGTGGTGGTCGGAGCGCGAGAGCATGGAGGTCGGCGTGGGCATGCGCCAGGGCGTGTACCGGCTGAGGAGCGTGCTGCCGGCCTCGCGCACGGCCGGCAGAGTCAGGGCGGCTACCGCCGAGGACTCCGGTCTGCTGTTGCGGTGGCTCGAGGCGTTCTGGTCCGAGGTGGGCCTCGATACCGGCACGCCTGAGGAGTTGCTGCGCGGCTCGCTCTCTGGCGGGTACCGGCGCCTTCACCTCTTCGAGGTCGGTGGGCTTCCGGTGTCCATGGCCGGCAGCGGCGCCCGCACCCCCAACGGCAGGCGCATAGGGCCGGTGTACACGCCTCCTGAGCACCGTGGCAAGGGGTACGCGGAGGCGCTCGTCGCCGAGGTGAGCGCCGACATCCTGGCTGCGGGCAACCGCTTCTGCTTCCTGTTCACGGACATTGACAACCCCACGTCGAACGCCGTGTACGAACGAATCGGCTACGAGATGGTCGCAGAGGCCGCGGAGTACGACCTGAGGCCGCGCCGGGGCTGAAGGGCGCAAAGCGCGCACCGAGGGCCGGTCTCCCCTTGGTAGTTTGGCGGTCATGCCTACGCTAGTGATCCACGGCGGAGCCGGCACGGTCCCGGCAGAGTTCCAGGACGCGTACCGCGAGGGGTTGAGCGCTGCCCTCGAGGCCGGTTACGAGGCGCTTACCGCCGGGGGCGACCCGGTTGAGGGCGTCGTGGCTGCCGTCAGCCACATGGAGGCGAACGAGCGCGCGTTCAACGCCGGGGTCGGCGGTGCGCTCACACGCGACGGCCGCGTCGAGCTGGACGCCTGCGTCATGTCCCACGACGGCAGCGCGGGAGCGGTCGCCGCGGTGACCAACTCCCGCAACCCCGTGAGGCTCGCCGACCTCGTGCGCACCCGCACCCCCCACGTGATACTCGCGGGCGAGGGAGCCGAGAGGCTCGAGGAGAGCCCCGTACCCAACGAGACGCTCATCACCGGCAGGTCACGCGACGACCTCGAGAGGTGGCGGTCCAAGCGCACGGACGAGCCGGGGCGTGGGACGGTAGGCGCGGTCGCGCTCGCGGACGACGGCAGGTTGGCGGCGGCGACGAGCACCGGCGGGATCCTAGGTCAGTACACGGGACGCCTTGGCGACACGCCGGTCCCCGGCGCTGGGACGTGGTGCGACGCCAACCACGCCCTGTCGGGCACCGGCATCGGCGAGGCGTTCCTACGCTCGGCCGGGTGCCGCACCGTTGCCCTGCGGATCGACCTGGGCGCGACGCCGGAGGCAGCGCTTCGCCACGGGCTCGACGACCTGAAGACAGCACGAGGGGACGGCGGCTTCATCTACCTCGGCGCGGACGGCCTCTTCGGCTTCGCCTTCAACACGCCCATGCTCGCGGTCGCGTTCCGGTCACCCACCCAGACCATGGTCGAGATAGCCGGTCGGTCAGGGGTGAGCCTGTTCAGGGGCTGAGAACCGGTACATGTGACGGCGAGCCTCGTCGCTCTGCTCGCCCCCGAGCAGCCCAGGTACCCGAGCGCTCCTACTTCCCGAAGATGTTCGGCAGCTCCTCGAACTCCACGAGGACCTCGCGCGGCTTGCTGCCCGTGTGTGGGCCGACGACGCCCAGCGCCTCCAGCGAGTCCATTAGCTTCCCGGCACGCGCGTGTCCGACGGACAGGCGCCGTTGCAGGCGCGAGACGCTCGCCTGGCCCTCGTTGATCACGAGCTCGGCGGCGGCCCGGAGCTTGTCATCGTTCCAGTCGATGAAGCCGGCCGCAGTGGAGTCGTCTGCCGGCGGCGGGTCGAAGTCGGCGCCGTACGCTTCGACGAACTCGTCGTCGAAGTACTGGCGCCTCAGGAAGTCCGCCAGGCGCCCTACCTCGTTCTCGCTGACGAAGGGGCCCTGGAGACGGACGGCCTTCACCAGGCCAGGCTGGTAGAAGAGCATGTCGCCAAGCCCGATGAGCCGTTCGGCTCCCATGCCGTCAAGGATCGTGCGGGAGTCGTGGCTGCTGGAGACGGCGAATGCCATGCGCGCGGGCACGTTTACCTTGATCAGGCTGGTCAGTATGTCGACGGACGGCCTCTGCGTCGCCAGCACCAGGTGCATGCCCGTCGCCCTCGCCATCTGCGCCAGGCGCATTATCGAGGACTCGACCTCCTTGGGGCTGGTGATCATCAGGTCGGCGAGCTCGTCGATGACGATGACGATGAACGGCATCTCCGGCATGTCGAGGTTGCGGGCCTTCTCGTTGTACTGATCGAGGTTCTTGGCGCCCACCTTCGACATCATCTGGTAGCGCCGCTCCATGTGGGTGACGGCGCCGATGAGCACGCCCGCCGCGTCCTTCGGGTTCGTCACGACCGGCCGCAGCAGGTGCGGGATGCCGTCGAACGGCGTCAGCTCGACCATCTTTGGGTCGATCATCAGGAAGCGCAGGTCCGTCGGCAGGAACCGGAAGAGCAGCGACGCGATGAGGGCGTTCACCGCAACAGACTTGCCAGACCCCGTGGAGCCGGCTATGAGCAGGTGCGGCATGCGGGCCAGGTCGCCTACCGTCATCTCGCTGTCTATCGACTTGCCGAGCACCAGCGGTAGGCGTGCCTTGCTGCGCCGGAACGTTGGCGACTCGACCGCCTCGCGGAAGCGCACGAGCTCCCGATGCGCGTTCGGCACCTCCAGGCCTATGACGCTCTTGCCCGGAATGGGAGCCTCGATGCGCACCGACCCGACCGCCATTGCCAACGCCAGGTCGTCAGACAGGTTCGCGAAGCGGCTGATCTTCTCCCCTGGCGCCGGCTCGACCTCGAAGCGCGTTACCGTCGGCCCTCGCACGGCCGCCGTGACGCGGCCGCCGAGCTTGAAGTTGGCGAGCGTCTCGTCGATCTGCCTCACGCGCGCGCGATGCTCCTGGAGCATCTGCTCCTTGTCCTGCTGCGAGGATTCGGGCTCGTCGAGCAGCGAGTATGGGGGCACCTGGATGGGGATCGCGCCGACGGGCTCGGATCGCGGCTTGGCCTCTTCCGGCTCTTCCGAGTCGGTTACGACGACGCGTGGCGGCCCGAACGACAGCTGCACCTCCCTGGGAGGCGTCGCCGCGGCTGCGGCCTGCTGGCGCCCGTCCGCCACGGCGACCAGGTCGTCGATGAGGGCCTCCGCTACGGTGTCGTCCGGGACCGATTCAGTGCCGTCGTGCCACGGCAGCGTTTCATCTACGGTCGCGGACCATGCGATGCCCTCCTGCTGTGCTGCGGGCTGGCCATCCCAGTCGACCATCGCGGCCCGCTGTTGGGCGGCACGCTGCGCAACGGCCGCGAGCGCCGCTCGCCAGCCTTCCAGCTGCGTGAGGATCTCTCTGCCCTTGCTGTCGAACTCGCCAGCGAGCGTGGCGTCGTAGTCTTCTACCTCCTCGACCGGAGGCCCGGCTATCACCTCGCTGAGGTCGGTGAGTAGCTCGCGCCACGGCTCGAGCGCCTCGGCATCCAGGCTGAGCCTGTCGGCCTCACCCTCGAGCTGCCTGAGCTCTTCCGTCCGCTTGACGTGGGCCCTGGACGCGTCGGCGAGCCGCTTAGGCTCCATCCCCTTGAGCGCGCGCCTGTCCAGGTCCCGCTCGCGGGTGAGGCGTCTGTTGCGTTCGATAAGGGCCGTCAGGTCGAGGGCCAGCGCCTTGCGGATGCGGTCCACCGCCTGCGCGGCTCTGCCCTGTTCCGTTATGGGGTCGTCGAGCACGAGCTTGAGGCCGTTGCACCACGCGTCGAACGTGCCGACGTCCGGGTCGGGTGGCAAGGCGGCCTCGGCGTCAAGGTGCGTCGCGAGGTCCGCAGACCGGTCCCTTGCGAAGTCGGAGACCGCCGATCGCCAGGCCTTGAGGTCGGCGCGGCCGTCGCGCAGCGCCTGCGGGGTGGGTGAGCGCATCCGCCTGTGTATCGCCTTGACCTCGGTGCGCCACCTGTCGAGCTCTGCGCTGCCTGGGTAGAGCTCGCTCAGGGCGTGCAGGTCCCTGTCGAGCTCGCCGAGGCCCTTGCGGACCAGCGCGGCGTCGGCGTGGAACGCGGCTCGCTGCCTGGCACCCTTACGGGCCCGAGCCGCCGCCACGTACGCCGACCGGACGGCGCCGGCAGCGGTCCTCAGCACGCCTATCAGGCTCGAGCCGGGCCGCCAACCGAACAGGAGGTCGAGCCCGATGGTTGTCACCACGACGGCTGGCACGACGGCTACCGCCCCCCACGTCGGGCCAAGAGAGCTGCGCAGCATCGCCCCCCAGTCACCAGCCAGGCCGGGCCAAGCGCCAACCGTGACGCCCCACAGACCGGCGATCAAGACGATGTAGCCGAGCAGTAGCCGCGGCCACCACGGCGGGTTGCGCCGGAGCAGGAAAAGCCCTCCCAGCACGATGAAGGGCGCCGGCAGGCCGTACGCCGCCCAGCCGACGTTGCCGACGACGGCCGAACGCACCGTCCTACCCAGCTCGCCTGACGGTATAGCTGGCACCAACACCCCGACGAGGAAGAGGCCGAGCGCTGTCAGCACCAGGCCGAGCGCCTCGATGTCCGGGGTGCCGTCGGACCCACGTTGTCGTTCCCGTCGGCCCTTACTCACGGGAGTGAGTCTACCGTCTACCGGTGCGGAAGCCCTATGCGAGAAGTGGTACACTTCCCGTCGCCTTCCGTCATGTGAAGCTGTGAGAAAGATGAGTCGGGCGTCGTGATGGGCTTCGGACCCAAGAAACAGCTGGGGCATCCGGCGATCGGGATGCTCGGGCTGTGGGCCCTCGCCGCGGCCGCGGTGACCGCCATGTTCGTCGCGCCCGGCCTGAAGCCGTGGCATGGGTTCCTCATGGCCGTGCCTTTCATGCTCGCGACCGCGTGGTTCGGCTGGACTGTCGCAGCGTTCCTGCTGCCCGCCACCTTGCTCATCACGTGGGGCATCGAGACGATCACCTCCGGCTTCCTCGGGCTCGCCGGCTACGCCGAGCTGGCCGGCGCGATGGCGCTCGCGGCGTTCGTCGGCGACCGCATGCACCGCGTGTGGCGCGACTCCGAGGCGCGGGCTTACGACAACGAAAGGCGCGCGCGGCTACTGCAGCACGCCGCCCTGGAGTTGAACCAGGCGGCCGATGCCGACCACCTCTTCGCGGATGCGCCGCGTCTGCTTTCCGACATCCTCACGTTCACGCACGCCGAGCTCTTCGTCCCCGATGGCGACCACCTCTCGCTCGCCACCGCTTGGCGCTGGAACGCGAGGCCGGGGTTCAAGGTCCCGCTCGCATCGATAATCGGGCGGGCGTACCGCAGCGGAGAGCCGCAGTACGTACCGGACACGTCGCGGGATCCCGAGTTCATCGCCGCGCCGGGGGCGGAACCGACGCGCTCGGAGCTCGCGCTGCCCGTGAAGGTGTCGGGTGAGACCCGCGCGGTGATAAACCTGGAGCACACGTCGCCTGACGCGTTCTCGCAGGACGACCACGAGACGCTGCGCGCCTTCACGCACATAGTCTCAGAGGTGCTGGAGCGGCTCGACGCGAAGGCGGCCCTAGACCAGCAACGCGCCGATCAGGAGTTCATCGCCAGGCTCTCGCAGAGCCTGCTGCACGCCGACGACGCGAGGCAGGCGGCGGCCACCGCGCTCAACGACATCGTGAGGTACCTGGGTCTCGACGTCGGCGGCGTCCTGGAGCTGAAGCAGGCCCGGCTGAGGCCGATAGTGCGCGTAGGCGAGCTGCCGATGGAGGTCGCATTCAGGGCGGAGAACGGCCTGGCGTTCACGGGCCTCCTCGGCGAGGTCTGGTCGAGCGGCAGGCACGCTTACGTCGAGGACCTGCTGGAAAGGCCGAGGCCGCGAGGCGATTACGGTTGGTTGGACTCGGAGCAGAGCGTACGCACCACCGTGCTCTACCCGCTAACCAACAGCCAGGGCGACGTCCGCTTCCTCTTGAGCCTCGCCAGCGTCGGACGGGTCAAGCCGCTCTCCGAAGCGGATCTGGCGCTCGTGAGCCGCTCCGCGCAGGCGCTCGGAGCCGCGCTCGGCAGGGTGATGCTGAACAAGCAGCTCTTCGCGACCCTCGACGTGATACGCCAGATCGCCAGGGCGGAGGCGCCGAGCACGCTCTTCCAGCGGGCAGCGGAGGCGGCCGTCGAACTGATACCCGGCGCGGAGGCCGCGACCGTGCTGGTGCGTGACGGCGAGCTGTTCCGGTTCGAAGCCGCGGTCGGATACGACCTGGAGGCGATAAAGACGGGCGCCGGGCCCTTCAGCTTCGCCGAGCAGCTGACCTGGTATGCCGCGCCGGAGAACGACTTCAGGCGCGGGATAGGGCGCATCGCACGCGGAGAGGAGGTGATGCGCTACTCGATAGCCTCTTCGAGCGAGCGCACGCCCGCCAACCTCGGTGCGGCGCGCGTCAACGAGATCAAGTCCAACATATGCATCCCGATCACCGAGGGCTCCGACGTCGTCGCGCTGCTCAACGTAGACAACTACTCGAGCGACTCCAGCTTCAGCACGAACTCGCTTCGCATCGCGGAGTCGTTCGCCCAGCACATCGCCCTGATCGTCAGGCAGGCTGAGCAGGTGAGGCGGCTCGAGGAGAGCCTTGTGACGGACAGCCTGACGGGGCTGGGTAACCGTGAGGGGTTCCAGCGGCGCCTCGTGACCGAGCTGGCGCGCGCCGAGCGTTACGGCCACCCCTTGAACCTCGTCATGGTCGACCTCGACAACTTCAAGCAGGTGAACGACCGGTTCGGCCACGCTGCAGGCGACGCGGCGCTGGTAGCCGTCGCCCAGGCGCTCACGGAGCACCTACGCAGCTCGGACCACGCGTTCAGGTGGGCGGGCGACGAGTTCATACTGCTGCTGCCGGAAGTGAAGCCGGCGGAGGCGCAGGCGGCAGCCGACCGCTTCTCCGAGCTGGTGTCCGCGATCGAGGTGCATGGGCTTCACCTGTCAGCTTCGCTCGGCATGGCGTCGTACCCGGTAGACGGCCACGACGCCGAGACTCTGCTGCGGCGCGCAGACGACCTCATGTACGTGCGCAAGCAGCGGCGCGGGCGCCCGCAGCCGATCGGCTAGGCGGCCGCCCCTCAGACCGCAGGCAGCTGGTCCTCTTCGAGATCTGCCGGGTCCACATCGGGCGGGACGGTGACGAACTCGCGCCGGCTGAGGACGTAGTCCTCGAGTATCACCTTGACGAACGCAACGGTCGGCACCGCCAGCAGGGCGCCGACGAGACCGAAGAGGCCGAGCCCCGCCATTATCGCGAGCAGCACGGTGAGCGGGTGCAGGTTCGTCGACCGGGAGAGGATAAGCGGCGAGAGCAGGTTCCCCTCGAGCTGGTTGGCTATGACGAAGACGACGATTACGAGGAGCGCGGTTATCGGGCTGACCGTGAAGGCGAGCAGGATGGCGGGCACGGCGCCTATTACCGGGCCGAGGTAAGGCACGAGGTTGAAGACCGCAGCCAGGAAGGCTATGGCCGTGGCGAGCGGCACGCCGAGGATCGTCAGGCCCAACCAGATGAAGACCCCGAGCATCGTCGTGATGAGCAGCTGGCCGCGCAGGTAGCCGCCGACGGCGAGGTCCGCCTTCTCCGTCAGCTCGCTCACGACGCCGTGGTACTTCGTCGGCACGAAGCGCCGGAACTGCGATGTGAAGCGGGGGAAGTCGTACAGGAAGTAGACGCTGGCCAGCACGATGAGCACGATCTGCAGCGTCGTCGAGATCACGACGCTGGCGCCGGTGTACAGCAGGCCAGGTCCCTGGCTTATCCAACCGGCGATCAGCTGCGAGAAGTCCTGGCCCAGCTGCTGGAGAGACGTGACGATCCGGTCCCTTATCTCGTCGCCGACCAGCCCCTGAGGGTCCACCTCGCTCATGCTCCCTGACAGCAGGAACGGGATGCGGTCGAGCCATGTGAGCAACCGTGACTGGAGGTTGCCGAATATCCGCGAGAGGTTGTCGAACGCGTCGGGAAGCAGGTTGATGAAGCTAGCGGCCTCCGTGACGACCTGCCCGATCAGCATCGAGCCGAACGCGATCAGCCCCACGAGGAGGACGTACGTGATGACGACGGCCCAGCCCCGCCTTAGCCTCAGCCTCTGGAGCAGGGTAACCAGGGGGTTAAGCAGGTACGCCAGCAGGAAGCCGAAGAGGCCGACCTGCAGCGCGAACATGTAGCCGGCGCGGGCGCGCCACAGGACGATCAGCACGCCGACTATGAGCAGCGTGTAAACGACGGCGCGCACCCACGGGTGGCGCCATGCCCACCTGAGGGCGTTCATCTGCTGCTGTGCGGGCTCCAGGCGATCGCTCAAGCGCTTGCCCCCGTCACGGCCCAACGAAAAGGGAGGCGGCCTCGAGCCGCACCTGATCGGAAGTGAGCCCCTCGCCGAAGTAGGTGCCGTCCTCGCTCCACACCTCGAAGCGGAGTCTCGCGCCGTCCTCGCGCCCCGTCACACCGGCGTCGGTGCCGGAGTTCCCGACGTAGGCGATCACCTGTCCACGATACACGGCACGCCCGTTGGACACGCCGCTCGCGACCCCCGACAGGTGCCCGTATCGCAACGTGCGCCCGTCCTCCGTCAGCAACCAGACCTGGCGCCCGCGAAGCTTGTCGAGCTGTTGCTCGGTCGCGCCGTCTTCAACGTCCTCCAGCAGGCTGTCCCACTGGCTGCTCGTCATCTCGACGTAGGTCGTGTCAGCCCGTATCACCTGCGCGTCGGCGGAGGCGATGACCGCCGCTCCGTACGGCGCCGGGACGTCGAGGTCGCCGTCCACGAAGTCGAATCCCTCCGAGACGCCGTCGCGGTACTCGCGCGGCGCGCCTGGCAGGTTCGCGTCGGAGTGGGGCAGCCGGGCTCCCGGTATGGGGAACCACATGCCGGCCGGTGCCCGCGTCGGGGCCTGTGAAGACCGCACCTGCGTGATCCCGGGCTCGTCGGATGACCCCACGGCCCGCTCGCGCGGCTCGCGCCCGAAGAGCAGCAGTGAGACGACGACCGCGTAGACCGTAACCGCGGCCAGCACGTACCAACCGGGCTTGAGGCTGCGCACCCGGGGAGTCTAGCCCACGCGCCCGAGGGTCAACAGCAGCGGGTTGTGGCCGCCATGCTCAACCCGGCGGGACGCAAGACGGCGCCAACCGGGCGCCTGGGAAACGAGCCTCTCCGCGAGGCGCACCTCGTGAGTCAGGAGCATGAAGCGCCCCTGCGGCGCGAGGTGGGCGGCCGCCGCAGCCAAGAGCCCCCTGTATAGCTCTTCGTTCGCCGTATGGCTGCCTACGGCGTCGCCCCATGGCGCGTCGGCGGCCACGACGTCGAACGTCGCTCCGCCCACGTTGCCCGGGAGCGTCACCGCGAACCCGGGTCGTGTCACGTCGTCGACGACGAGGGCCTGTACGCTCACTCCGGCAGCCTCGACGTTCCTCCTCGCACAGGCGATCGCCTCAGGGGAGACGTCGACGCCGACGAACGGGCCACCTGCAGCTGCCAGCGCCCGCTCGACGAGCAGCGTGCCCGTTCCGCACATGAGGTTCAGGAACGAGCGGCCGCCCGCGAGCATAGCTATCGCCGCCGCCACGGTCGCGTTGGCGCCGCCCGGGAGGTTGCACACCCGCCATGGTCTGGTGGAGAGGGGGCGGGCTGTGAGCCGCAGCAGCACCTCCCAACCGCCGGAGGCCGAGCGCCGCACCCGCATGAGCAGCTCACCGGACTCTTTGTCCTCTGCGACGGCCGTAGCGCGTTCCAGCTCCTCGGCCAGCCGCCGGAACACCGGCGTGCCGACGCCTGCCGCCGCCAACCTGAACGATCCCATGCCGCCGCGACCAGCGACCTCGGTCACCGACGACGCAAGGCGCCTGAAGGCCGCGTCACCGAGGAGCGCCTTGGGCCGGGGCACGTCGAACTCGAGAGCACGGTAGACGGCGGAAACGAGGCGCGAGCCTGCGACGATCGCCTCCGGCTCGGCGTGCGAGAAGCGGACCTCGCCTTCCGACGGCCTCAGCCGCGTCGCGCCAAGGCCGGCGAGCTCCTCGAGCGCCATGTCCTCTATGCCGCTGACGACCTCTGCGACGTGGTCGCGGTCCACACGGCATGCTACCGAGGTCAGGGGAGGGTTTCCGGCGACCGCTATGATGGGCAGGTGCCCCGACCAAGCCATCCTTCGGCCGCGGCCGCGCTCCTGACGATCCCATGACGGGCGGCGGCTACTCTCGCCCCGCGCATGGGTCAACGCCGACGGGACTACTGCTGGGATGATGAGAACAGACTCGGCCACCTCACGGCCCCGCGTCTCGGCGATGCGCCGGCGCGAGTGGCTCACCGGCTACGCGTTCGTGCTGCCGGCCACGCTGATAATCTCTATCTTCGGGCTCTTCCCCATCGGTTACGCGATCTACATGAGCGTCCACCGTTGGCGGATCCGCAAGGGCGGCTTCATAGGGCTCGACAACTACCTCGACATCGTCGGCGACTGGTGGGGCGCCGTGGCGTTCTTCGGCGGCCTGCTGCTGATAATGGCGGCGCACTGGCTCTGGACGGACGCGTTCCGCCGCGGAGGGGGCACGCTGCCGCTCGTCGGCAGGGTCATGGGAGCCGTGGTGCTCCTGGGCTCCGGCGTGTTCGTTTCGCTGGGCTGGCGGCTCATGACGGAGGAGGGCGACCGCAGGTTCCTCTCCGGCCTGACGAGGACCGTCTACTACGGCTTCGGGTCGGTGCCCGTCCAGATAATCCTGGCACTGATAATCGCGAGCCTACTGTTCCAGAACCTGCGTGGGCAGGAGCTCTTCCGGATGCTCTACTTCCTGCCTTACGTCACACCGGCCGTAGCGGCCGCCGCCGTGTTCCGCAACATCTTCAGCCCCAGGCCGGAGCGGCCGGCAAACACCGTGCTCTCGTGGTTCGGCATAGAGCCGCAGCAGTGGCTGTTCGAGCAGCGGCCAGCGCTGAACGTCGTCTTCGGAGGCCTGCTCGACCGGCTCGGCATAGGCGACCTTTCCGGCTTCTGGGCCGGCCCTTCGTTCGCCCTCGTCACCGTCATCATCTTCGGTATCTGGACGTACACGGGCTACAACGCCGTGATCTTCCTGGCCGGGCTCGGCAACATACCCAAGCAGCTCTACGAGGCGGCGGCGATAGACGGCGCGACGCGAGTGCAGCAGTTCAGGCACATCACGGTCCCACTGCTCTCACCCGTCACCTTCTATCTGACGGTCCTCGGCTTCATCGGCACCTTCCAGGCGTTCACCCACATCTACGTGATGCGATCTCCGAACACGAGGGACGCTGTCGACACGGCCTCCATAGTGATCTTCGACACCTTCTACGGTCGCAACAACTTCAGCCTGGCGGCCGCACAGTCGGTGGTGCTCTTCGCGATAATCCTGATCCTCACCCTGCTGCAGAACCGGCTCTTCGGCAGGAGCGTCTTCCGTGGCTGACCAGGCAGCCCCGCGCCCTGTGCTGTCCCGCAGGGAGCCATACGAGTTCAAGCTCTCGCACCTGCCCGCGTACCTCGCCCTGACGATAGGCGCCGTGATCTCGATGACGCCCTTCCTTTACATGATCTCGACGAGCCTCATGACGCTGGGCGAGACCATCAACCGGCGCCTGTTCCCCTCGAACCCGCAGTGGGTCAACTACCAGACGGCATGGTCTGAAGCCGACTTCGCGCTTTACTTCCGGAACAGCGTGATAATCACGGCGGTGATCATCGTGGGCGTGCTCGTCACGTGCACGCTCGCCGGCTACGCCTTCGCGCGCATCGAGTTCCCGGGCAGAGAGACGATCTTCATGGTCCTGCTCGCGACGCTTATGATCCCGGGCACCGTCACCTTCCTGCCCAACTTCATGCTGGTCCGCGGCGAGGTGATCCCATGGGGCAGCTGGCTCAACACGTTGCCCGCCCTCACGGTCCCGTTCATGGCGACCGCCTTCATCATCTTCCTCTTCAGGCAGTTCTTCCTCGGGATACCGCACGAGCTCTACGACGCCGCGCGCATAGACGGCGCCGGTCACGTCAGATTCCTTACCGCCGTCGTCGTTCCCATGAGCAAGCCCGTGCTGATGACCGCCACGCTGCTCACGTTCGTAACGGCGTGGAACGAGTTCCTATGGCCGCTGCTCGTGACGACGACGCCCAAGTGGCGCCCCCTCGGCGTCGGTCTGTACACCTTCATCTCCGAGGCGGGGCCCGAGACGCACCTGCTGATGGCCGGCGCCGTCATAACGATCCTGCCCGTGCTGCTCGTCTACTTCGTTACCCAGAAGCAGTTCACCGAAGGCATCGCGACCTCCGGCCTGAAGGGGTGATTAACAGAGACCATCCTCGAAGGACAGTCGGAGGCAACCACGGGTGAGTAACATCAGGCACGAAGGTCGACAAGGCGCGGTCCACCGTCCGATCGGACGCGTAGGGCGTGCGGAGAGGGAGCGAAGATGAAGCTAGGCAGGCTGTTCATCGCAGGTCTACTCGCGGCCACGGTCGGAGTGGCGGCGGCACAGGACGACGTCGACTGGGAGAACGTCGACCCGTCAGGCCAGACAGTTTCGTTCTGGCACCAGCACACACAGGAGCGCGAGACCGCGCTGCAGGAGATAATCACCGAGTTCAACGAGAACAACGAGTACGGCATCACCGTCGTCGCCGAGTACCAGGGCGGATACGGAGACATCTTCCAGAAGATGCTCGCGCTCCTCGGCACCTCCGACACGCCGAACATCGTCGTCGCCTACCAGAACCAGGCCGCAACGTACCAGCTCGTCGACGGCCTCCTCGACATGCGCCCGCTCGTCAACTCAGAGAAGTGGGGCCTCTCCCAGGAGGACATAGACGACTTCTTCCCCGGCTTCTGGACCTCCGACCTCTTCCCGAGCTTCGGCGGCGCCCGCCTCGGAATCGCGCCCAACCGCTCGATGGAGATGCTCTACTACAACATCGACTGGCTGGACGAACTGCGCGAGGCCGGCCTCATCGACTTCGAAGGCCCGCCCACGACGCCCGAGCAGTTCCGCCAGGCGAGCTGCGCGGCCACCGAGCACCCGTTCACCGGCGCATCGTCGCAGGGCACCTCGCTAGGGTACGAGCTCGCGACAGACGCGAGCCGCTTCGCCTCCTGGACCTTCGCGTTCGGCGGTAACGTCTACGACGACTCTGCCAACCGGTACACGTACGACTCGCCCGCCGCGGTCGAGGCCATGACCTTCCTGCGTGACCTCTTCGCGGAGGGCTGCGGCGCCCTCGTCGCCGAGCAGTACGGCGACCAGACGAACTTCGGCGCCGGTCGCACGCTCTTCACCGTCGGCTCCTCCTCCGGCCTTCCGTTCTACGGCAGCGCCGTCGACGAGGGCGCGGGTCACGAGTGGAGCGTCGCCGCCATCCCGCACACGACCGAGGACCCGGTCATGAACATCTACGGCGCCAGCGTCAGCCTCCCGGCCGGCCACTCGCCTGAAGAGACGCTCGCCTCCTGGATATTCCTCAAGTACTACACCGGCCCTGAAGCCCAGGCGGAGTGGGCGGCCGCCAGCCAGTACTTCCCCGTGCGGCAGAGCGTCGCCGCCAACCTCGGCCCAGTCTTCGAACAGGTCCCCGGCTACGAGACCGCCTTCAACCTCCTGCCGTACGGGATCGCGGAGCCCAACGTCCCCGGCTACGACTTCGTGCGCGAGATCGTGACGTCCACTATGGCCGACATCGTCACGAACCCGAACGCCGACGTCGAGTCGATGCTCACCGAGCTGAACGAGGAAGCGAACGACATCCTGGACGAGCAGCTGGCGGAGATGGAATAAGGCGCCGGCCAAGCAACTAGTTCCACTGGGGCGGCGCCTACGGGCGCCGCCCCCTACTTTGGGTAGGCTCTCCTGTCATGCCCGCGCCCCAGCCAAGCTCTCTCTACGTGCACGTGCCGTTCTGCCCGAGCGTCTGCCCGTACTGCGACTTCCACAAGATGTTGCGGCACGAGGGGCTGGCCGCCAGGTACGTCGATCGGCTCGAGCGCGAGCTGCTGGAGCTCGGCGAGCGCTGGCGTGGCCCGCTCGACACCCTCTACTTCGGGGGAGGCACGCCTTCGCACCTACGGGACGACGAGCTTGCGCGCGTGTTCGACGCGGTGGAGGCAGCGTTCGGGGGCCCCGGAAGGCTGGAGACGACGTTGGAGGCAGACCCTCTGACGTTCGATCCTCGCCGACTCCTGTCGTTCGCCGAGTTGGGCGTCACGCGCCTCTCGATAGGTCTCCAGTCGACCCAGGACCACGTGCTGAGGTTCCTCGGGAGGGTACACGACGGGAACCAGGGGATGGAGGCCGTCGAGACGGCGCTGGCCAGCGGCCTGCGCGTCAACGTCGACGTGATGACGGCTATCGAGGGGCAGGACCTCGAGCTCGACCTGACGCGGGTCGTGGGCCTCGGCGCCAAGCACGTCAGCGTCTACTCCCTGACCATCGAGCCCGGCACGCCTTTCGCGCTGCGCGGCGTCGAGGTCGACGAGGAGCTCGACGCCGACTCGTTCACGAGGGCAGCACAGGTGCTGGGCGGCCTCGGGCTTAGGCGCTACGAAGTGAGCAACCACGCGGTGCCTGGCGATGAGTCGCTGCACAACCTCACGTACTGGCGGGGCGGCTTCTACCTGGCGGCCGGCCCGTCCGCTTCTTCGTACCTGCCGGGTGGCGAGGGGCTGGGCGTGAGGCTCAAGAACCCGACTATGAAGGGTTGGCTGAACGGCGAGGACCCGGAGGTCGACGTCCTCACCCCGGAAGACGTCGTGCTCGAACGCCTCCTGACAGGACTACGCACCGTCGAGGGGGTCGACCTCAGCGACCTCGAGTCGCTCACCGGCATAAGCCTCGAGACCCATGCCGAGAGGTGGTTGACGGACTGCCTGTCTCACAGGCTGCTGACCCTGAGCCAGGCGCGCGTCCTGCGCGCGACGCCAGACGGCCTGGCACGCCTCGACGGGGTGCTGCGGGCGTTCGTCGCCGCGCGGTCGCCCAGCCTCGGTAACGCGCGCGCCTAGGCCGGGACCTGGCTGAGCAGACGGGCGACGACAGAACCGCCCGCCAGGCTCAGCTCGCCAGGCACAGACAGCTCCTTCACGGCCGCGTCGTAGCGGCGCTGGAACGGCTGCCGGGCGACGAAGGCGTCGACGGTCAGCTTGGGCTCCTCTGCCGCTGCCCTCAGGTACGCGGTCGTCAGCCGCTGCTGCGCCGACCTCAGGTCGAGGACGATGCCGGTCTGGGCGATCTTCTCCCACGCGCCGTCCGTCGCGAGCTGCCGCAGGGCGTCGCGCATGCGGCCCAGCGACAGCCGCTCGCCCAACGCGAAGAAGGCGGTCGCGGCAACCTCGAGGTCGACGTCGGCAGAGCGCGCCGCCTCCACGACCCCCATGCCGGCCGGCACGTACTCGAGGCCAGCGACCTGCTCTGCGACTCGCTCCTCGAGCCCGCCCTTCACGTGCTGTTTGACGCTGGCGCGGAAGCGGCGCTTCTCGGCCGCAGGGAGGAAGCGCTCGAGCTCGGCCCGCAAGGTGGCGACCGGGCCCGAGTAGACGGAGACCACGTCACTTATGCGGCTCTTCGACTTGTCACCGGCGAGCAGCCAGCTGACAACGCCCTCCACCGCCTGTGACATCGCACGATGCGCTCCGTAGGCGGCCTCCGGCGGGGTGACGTCGTCGCGCTCGTACAGCGAGTCCGCGAACGGCACCGTGCCGAGCAGCTCCATGGCGGTCAGCGCGGCGCGGACGACCTCGACGGGAGTGGCGCCGTTCTGCCTCACGGCGCGGTGCACGAACTCCATGCCGAGGAGGTCGACGATCACGTTCGTGAGCTGCGTCGCCGTGATCTCCCTCCTCAGCGAGTGGGTCGCGATCGCGTCCGGATGCCTCTCCCTAAGCAGAGGTGGGAAGTAGTCCTCGAGGTAGTGCGAGAGCTGGGGGTCGTCCGGCAGCTCGGTTTCCAGCAGACGCCTGTAGAGGCCCATCTTCACGTACGCGAGCAGCACGGCAAGCTCGGGGCGGGTGAAGCTTATGCCCTCGGAGCGGCGCTCCGCCAGCTGCCGGGCTGTCGGCAGGAACTCGACGGCCCTGTCGAGCCCTGCGGACTCTACGAGGTAGTCGAGCAGCGAGCCGAACAGCTCCGGGTCGGCGGCCGACGACCGCAGCGCAAGGCTTATCGCGAGCGACTGGCTGTCGTTGTCCCGCAAGACGAGACGCGCGACGTCGTCCTTCATCTGGACGAGCAGTTCGTCCCGCTGCGCCCTCGTGATGGCGCCCGACCGGAGAAGCGGCGCGAGGCAGATCTTGATGTTCACCTCGTGGTCCGAGGTGTCGACGCCGGCGGAGTTGTGGATCGCGTCGGTGTCGATCCTGCCGCCCGCCCTCGCGTACTCGATGCGGGCAAGCTGTGTGAAGCCGAGGTTGCCGCCCTCGCCCACGACCTTGGCCCTCAGGTCGTCGGCGTCGATGCGCACGGAGTCGTTGGCGGAGTCGCCTACCTCGGCGTGGCGCTCTGTGGAAGACTTCACGTAAGTGCCGATGCCGCCGTTCCAAAGCAGGTCGACGGGGGCGCCCAGCACGGCCTTTATCAGCTCCTGGCCAGACAGCTCGTCCGCCTCTATGCCGAGAAGCTGTTTCATCTG
>CAZMFX010000032.1:0-24125 GCA_964565625.1 uncultured bacterium | reverse complement strand
ACCACCGTCTCGTAGTTCTCGGCCTGGAGCTCCAGGTCGATGAACTTGGCGATCTCCTTCTCGTCTTCGACAATCAGGATCATTGGTTTGCGTTCCATGGCGGCACTATGCCACGCGCTCTCATGAGAGACATCTGGCCCGTCCACGACGGCTTTGCGCCGGGACCTTAGCGCTCGATGGGAACCGTTTCCTGGACGATGAATCCGCCCGACAGGACGTCTCTCGCCCAGGCCTTGGCGCCGGGCAGCGAGTGGTCGCGCCAGTTGCCGCACGACACCTCGCTGCAACCCGGGATCTCGCCTTCGTGGGCGGTCACCGCCTCGAGCGCGGCCTCGGTGGCGGCCAGGACGTCCTCGGGGCTGGGCTCGCCGAGCAGCGTCAGGTAGAAGCCGGTGCGGCAGCCCATCGGCGAGAGGTCGACGACCTCCGATGGGTCGCGCTGGGCCAGGGCGTCCCTGAAGTACCCGGCGATAAGGTGCTCGATGGTGTGCAGGGCAGCCGTCGGGACCTCTGCCCTGTTCGGCTGGACGAGGCGCAGGTCGAACTTGGTGATCACGTCGCCGCGCTCGCCCGTATAGCGGCCCGCGACGCGTACGTACGGGGCCCGTACCTTGGTGTGATCGAGGTCGAACGACTCGAGACGGCGACCGGAACGCATGAAGCTAAGGTTACACTTGCGCCCTGACATGGAGCAGAACGACTCTAACGGACGCTCTCCCCGCTCCAAGCGGCCCGACCAGCGCGAGCAGGTCGCGGCGCGGCGCTACGCGCACGCGCGCAACTTCGCGCAGGGAGAGCGGGTCGCCATATTCATCGACGGCAGCAACCTGTACAACGGGATGAAGGAGAACCTCAGGAGCACGCGGGTCAACTTCGCCGAGCTGATCCAGCAGCTGCTGCGCGACCGGCCCGTGTTCCGCACGTACTACTACAACTCGATGCTCACAGAGGACTACGACGAGGAACTGCGGGACGGCCAAGCGCGCTTCTTCGAGTCTCTCAGGCGCATCCCGTACGTGACCGTCAGGCTGGGCACCCTTCACCGCCGCAACGACGGCACGCTCGTCGAGAAGGGCATCGACGTCGCGATCGCCGTCGAGGCGCTCTCCCTTGCGTTCCAGGACGCGTACGACACGGCGCTCCTCGTCTCGGGCGACGGCGACTACGCCGAGCTGGTCGAGGCCATAAAGCGCCAGGGCAAGCACGTCGAGTGCGCCATGTTCCGCGACCAGTCTGCCGGCATACTGCTCGAGCACGTAGACGTCTTCCAGAGCCTCGACGAGCTCGACTGGTCGCGCATCCTCTTCTGAGGCAGGGAAGCGGCGGCCGGAACCTCCATATCCGGCGTGCCGGGCGCCGTGCTCTCCGGTTAGCGGTCGGTTAACCGTTCCCCCGATTCGTCGATCTGTGACCCTCTGCCGCCCTGATATAGTCGGCCCGTCACCACAGGGTGAAGTAGTTCACTTGAAGGCAACTCGAGAGGAAGGCACATGCGCAAACTTCTGATCCTGGCCGCCGCGCTCTTCGTCACGGCGGCTACCGCTCAGGACTACGTCCTCGGCATCGTCTACGACGCCGGCGGCAAGTTCGACGGCTCGTTCAACGAGGGCACATGGAACGGGGTCCAGCGCGCAGCTGACGACCTCGAGACCGAGGGTTACGAGATAGAGATCGTGGAGTTCGAGGGTTCGCCCGACACCGCGGCTGAGGGCCAGCGCCGCATCGCGGGCGGTGGCGCCGACATAATCATCGCGCCCGGATTCCTGCAGGCTGACGCCATCCAGGCCGTCTCGACCGAGTTCCCCGACACCGCCTTCGTGCTCATCGACGCGGTCGCCGAGAACCCGAACGTCCAGAGCGTGCTCTTCAAGGAGCAGGAAGGCAGCTTCCTGGTCGGCTACATCGCGGGCAAGCTGACGCGTACCGGCGTGCTCGGCTTCGTTGGCGGCATGGACATCCCGCTGATCCACGCCTTCGACCTCGGGTACCAGGAGGGCGTGAAGGCCGCATGCGCCGACTGCACGATAATCAGCAACTACGTCGGCGTGACGCCGGACGCCTGGAACGACCCGGCGCGCGCGCGTGAGCTCGCCTCGACCCAGAACGCCCAGGGCGCGGACATAATCTTCGCGGCCGCCGGCGCCTCCGGCAACGGCGTCATCGACTTCGCCAACCAGACGAAGTGCTTCGAGCCCAGCGTGCCGATGCGCGACTCGCCTCTCGTCGCGCAGCTCGAGGGCATCGCCAAGCCTGCCGACTACGAGGCGAACTGCGGCCCCAACGCGACCCCGGTCTTCTACATCGGCGTCGACAGCAACCAGAACCCGGCCGGCGACACCGATGGCGATCCCTCGACGCTCAACTTCGGCCTCACGAGCATGCTCAAGCGCGTCGACGTGGCCGCATACAACGCGATAATGGACGTCGTGAACGGCGAGTTCGAGGGTGGCCTCCTCAACCTGGGCCTGGCAGAGGACGGCGTCGACTACGCCGTCGACGAGTTCAACGAGGCGCTGCTGCCCCAGGAGCTCATCGACGAGGTGAACGACGTCAAGCAGCAGATCATCGACGGCGAGATAGAGGTAACCGACTACCGCACCCTGTAAGGCAGGCTTTCTAGTCCTGTCGGAGGCCGGTCCCATCGGGGCCGGCCTCTTCCTTGTGCCGGTCGGGCGCGCGCCTTGCGGTTGGCCCGGGAGGGCCCTGGCGCCCGTTGTCGTGCTAGACTCTAAGGCTGCGGTGTGGGCGGTCTGGTCGCGGCGAGCCGTGAGAAGCTCGCTGAGGAAAGTCCGGGCTCCGAAGGGCAAGGGTGCCAGCTAACGGCTGGGCGCGTAAGGCGACGGCAAGTGCAACAGAGAGCAGACCGCGTCCCATGGGGCGTAAGGGTGAAAGGGTGCGGTAAGAGCGCACCAGTGCCCCTGGCAACAGGGGCAGCTAGGTAAACCCCACCCGGTGCAAGGTCCGATAGGGAGAGAGAGCCTGCCCGGCTCGCCAACATCTCCAGGCGACCGCTAGAGGCGCGCGGCGACGTGCGTCCCAGATAGATGACCAGAGGCCTCCAATCGGAGGTCACAGAACCCGGCTTACAAGCCCACCCGCGAACCAGCAAGGAAGAGGCGGTCCCCAGAGGGGCCGCCTCTCTTCTTTCGTTCACATGTGCTCGATCCGAACTGGTGGGTCGCAAGGCGCGTACACGGCGGGGGTCTGCGCGCGTCGGTGGGAGGCATCTCACATCTGCCGCCAGAACCGGACAGCTGCGTGGGAGATGGTGGGAGATTGTGGTAGAGTCGGGTCAGTCCGTGAGGACCAATCCCACCTGCGCCGTCGCATCGTTCACGGCGCCGCTAATGCGCCTCTAGGAGCGAGATGCCGTTCGGCGAGTTCCAGTACAGCGTCGACGACAAGGGACGGGTCATCGTTCCCCCCGCCTTCCGCGACTTCGTGGACGGCGGCATGGTCGTGACGCGCGGGATGGACGGCTGCCTCTTCGTCTTCCCCCTGGGATCGTGGCAGCACATAGAAGCGCACCTCACGGACCTCCCGCTTACCGACCCCGGCTCCCGCAACTTCGTCCGCTTCTTCTACTCGGGGGCGGCGAAGACGAAGCTCGACTCTGCAGGCCGCATAAGCCTGCCGGCTCCCCTCAGGAAGTTCGCCGCTCTCGAGGGGAACGTGAGGTTCGTCGGCGCACCCAACCGCCTGGAGATATGGAACGAAGACCGCTGGTTAGCCAACCTGGAGGCCGTCCAAGAGGCGCCACCCGCCCCCGACCTGCTGAGAGAGCTGATCGGGTGACCCTGGTGCATCCGCCGCACGTCCCCGTCATGCCGGAGGAGGTCTTGGACCATCTGGACGTGACGCCGGGAGAGTGGTACGTCGACTGCACCTTCGGGGCGGGCGGCCACGCACGACGCCTGCTCGCGCTCGGCGCGAACGTCCTTGGCATCGACCAGGACCCGAACGTGCTGGCGGAGCTCGAGGCGGCGCCGGAGTGGCGTTCGGCGCTGGACGCTGGGGCGCTCCGCTTCGCTGCAGGCAACTTCAGGGAGATCGAGAGGCTCGCCTTCGAGCGCGGGGTGAAGAGCGCCCGCGGCGTGCTCATGGACCTGGGCGTGTCATCCATGCAGATCGACGAGGAAGAGCGCGGCTTCGCGTTCCGCCTCGACGGACCGCTCGACATGCGGATGCAGGGCCTGGGCGAGAGCGCGAAGGACGTGGTCAACGAATACACGATGGAAGACCTGGCCGCGCTCATCTTCCGCTACGGCGAGGAGCGCCACAGCCGCCGTGTAGCGAGGCGCATCGTGGACGCCCGGTCGAGCACCCCGATAGAGACGACGAAGCAGCTCGCTGAGGTCGTGGCGAGCGCGTACCCACCGGGCCCGCGGCGGGAGCACCCGGCACGCCGGACCTTCCAGGCGCTGCGCATCCACGTCAACGACGAGCTCGGAGCGCTGAGGGAGGGTCTCGAGGGGGCGTCGCGCCTCCTCGCGCCGGGCGGCAGGCTGGTCGTCCTCTCCTACCACTCGCTCGAGGACAGGATCGTCAAGCGCTTCCTGCTCGACAGCCCTCGTTTCGAGGCGATTACGAAGAAGCCTCTCATGGCCACACCGGAAGAGATCGAGGCGAACCCGCGGGCACGCGCCGCCAAGCTGAGGGCCGGGGAGCGTGTCGACTCGTGACTGCCCGCGACCACGCTACCTTCACTGCCGGCCGCGCCAGGGATGGCGCGCCGGAAGACGGGCAGGGCGGCGGGGCGGGTGGCCTCTTCAGGCTGGCGCTGCCGCTCTACCTCGGGCTGCTGATCGTCGCGGCATACATGGGCGCCGGGAACCAACAGCTCAGGGCACGTCAGGCGTCTCTCGTCGCCGACAAGACGTCACTGCAGGCGAGCGTCGCCCGCGCCGAGGTGAGGGCCGCCTCCGTCGAGGGGCCCCTGGCGGTCGCGGAGTGGGCCAGAGCTGCTGGCATGGTGCCTCTCCCCCAGGGCCACGTGGTGGCCGTGGCTGCGCCGGAGCCCGCACCGGAGTTCACGCTGCCGGAACCGAACCTGGAGTTGAGGACAGTATGGCGCTGAGCACGCACACCGCCTTCCCGCGCGCCCACTCGACACCAGCGGCGAGGCGGCCTGACGCCATCCTGCGCAGGCGCTCGCCTACGGAGCTGCAGCTCAGGCGCCTGTGGCTGCTGCGAGCCGCGCTCGTGCTTCCGCTCATGGCGGCCCTGATCGGCTTCGGGAGCCATCAGCTGGGCCCGGCGACCTTCCCAACGCCTCCGCATGAGCCGGTAGCGCGGGGAGAGATCCTCACGTCGGACGGCGTGCCGCTCGCCACCGGGCCGGCCGCTTCGCGGAGCTACCCGTTGCGGCAGTCGGGCGCGGCGCTCGTCGGCTTCACGGGGGCGATCCAGCCGGACGGCCGCTACGGCCTCGAGGGGCTCGAGTTCACCCTCGACCCCGTGCTGACGGCCGGCCGCGACGTCACCCTCACCATCGACTCCACGATCCAGGCAGCTGCAGACAGACACCTGGAGGAGGCGGCGATCCACTACGGTGCCGAGTCCGGAGCTGTCGTCGTGCTCCAGGCCGACACGGGCAGGATCCTCGCAGCCGCCAGCTACCCGTCGTACGACCCGAACGACTGGCGGGAGGCCGGCAGGGTCCAGATGACGAACCAGGCGTTCATCGAGAACTACGAGCCCGGCTCCGTGATAAAGCCGATAGTGGTCGCGGGCCTGCTCGAGAGCGGTCTGCTGCGGCCGGACGAGATGATCCCTACGCCGCCGACGCTGAGGGTCGGCGAGCAGACGTTCCGCGACGTCACCTGGCACGAGGACCACCTGAGCGTCCCAGACGTGCTCGCCTACTCGAGCAACTCCGGGATGATCAACCTGAGCCAGCGCTTCGAGGACGCGGAGCTGCACGAGTGGCTCATGCGCTTCGGCATCGGACAGGACGTCCCGGTCCCGGGAACCTACACGGAGAGCGGACACCTCAACCCCTGGTACCGCTGGGTGCCGCAGGACCACGCCTCCAACGCTATCGGGCAGAACCACTCGACGACGGCGCTCCAGTTGGCGGCCGCGTACTCGATCTTCGCGAACGACGGCATGTACGTGCCGCCGACGCTCGTAGAGGGCCAGCCAACGGCTGAGCCGCACCGCGTCCTGTCGCCGGAGGTGGCGCACACGATGCGGTGGATGCTCGACCACGTGACGAGGTCGAGCGGCCTGCGCATCGCCAGGGTCCCGGGCGTGAGCGTCGCGGCGAAGACCGGCACGGCTGACGTCTACGACAACGAGCTGGGACGCTACGTGCCAGGCGACTACAACCTCAGCGTCGCCGGCATGCTCCCCGCGGAGGACCCGCGCGTGATAGCCGTCGTCATGCTCCACAAGCCGGAAGAGGGGGCGACGAGCACCGTCGCAACCGGCTCGCTCTTCGGTGCCCTGGCGACCGACATCGTGGCGGCGTGGGGCGAGGTACCGAGAGCGGAGGCGCTGGCGGAGGCCCGCTGAGAAGCCAGCGCCGACAGGTCGCGGGAAGCGGGCAGAAGTTGATGCACACTTTGCACACGTTGTGTAACGTGTGGATAGGATGGGGCACGTGGGGACAAAGGTCGATGTCGCAGCAGGGACGCCGCTCGGAGCGGCCGACCTGCTCGACCCCGTGGCCCTTGCTCGCCTCCTGGGCGGGGCCGCACCGCAGGTTCCCGTCGCGGCCGGGACCGGGGTCGCGTACGACTCCGGCAAGGTCAGACATGGCGACGTCTTCTTCGCTTGGCAGGGTTCGACGAGGCACGGCATAGACCTCGCGGAAGACGTGCTCGCCAAGGGCGCAGCGTTCATCGTCAGCGACCGCCCCCACCCGCGCGCGGTCGTCGTGCCTGACACGTGGGCAGCCATGCGCCGCCTTGCGCTCGAGGCCCGCAGGGGCTTAGGCGCGCCCGTTATCGGGGTCACGGGGTCGGCCGGCAAGACGACGGTGAAGACCCTGCTCACGGCCGCCATCGACGGCAGATCGACTCCAGGCAACCTGAACACGGTGCCTCCCCTGCTGGCCGCCTTCGTCGCGGCCG
This sequence comes from uncultured bacterium, assembly GCA_964565625.1. Classification (GTDB taxonomy): domain Bacteria; phylum Deinococcota; class Deinococci; order Deinococcales; family Trueperaceae; genus DASRWD01. The sequence continues at coordinate 17,049 of CAZMFX010000032.1, read as the reverse complement.
CTCGCGCCGATGCCGGCCTTAGCGCGCCCAGCGGCGACCTGGCGGGCACGGGAGAGCAGGGCTCGCCTCTGGTCATCGAGCTCGGCGTCGACCATCCGGGAGAGATGGGAGAGTTGACCGCCTTCACGCGACCCGACCACGGTCTCGTGACCACGATCGGGGAGTCGCACCTCAGTCGACTTGGTGACGTGGCGGCGGTGGCGCGCGAGAAGGAGACGCTACTCGCCGAGGCGCCCGGCGTGAGGGTCGCAGGCGCCCATGCGGCGCGCCACATGTCGGCCGCAGTCCTCTGCCGCGCTCACGTCACCCACCTGCTCGAGAAGGGCCCCCTCGGCGGCCTCGCATGCCCGCCAGCGGGCGAGATCACGGGCAGGCTGGACGGCAGCACGCTGCGATCTATGGGTCTCACCTTCGACCTGCCGTGGTCCGGCAGGGCGATGGCCGAGAACGCGCTGCTCGTGCTCGCGACGGCCGACCTGCTGGGTGTCGACCCGGGCGAGGCGTTCGCCCGGATGTCGAGCGCGCACCTGGAGAAGGGCCGCCTCAGGGTCTCCAGCATCGGCAGCCTGACGGTCATAGACGACAGCTACAACTCCAACCCGCTGTCTGCCGCTCTTGCGCTGGAGGTATTGGCGGAGCTACCCGCCCCGCGCGCTGCGTTCCTCGGCGACATGCGGGAGCTCGGCGCGGTATCGCGCCAGCGTCACCTCGAGCTGGGTGAGGCGACGAGAGGGCTCGACCTCGTCGTGGCTATCGGCGAGGAGGCTGCCGCCATGACCGAGTCGAACCCGGAGTCACGGCACGTCGCGACGTGGCGCGAGGCGGTACCTCTGCTCGACCTGTTGCCGAATGGGGCGGCGGTCCTCGTCAAGGGATCGCGCTCGCTCGAGCTGGAGAACCTGGTGGCGGCGATAACGGACCGGTTCGGCGCCGCCGCGGACGAGTCGGTCGCCGTGCAGGCGGGGCCCCGGCGATGACGCTGCTCGTGGCTGTCGCCGCCGGCCTGCTCGTCACGGGCACGTTCGTGCAGCTCGCGAAGTCGTACGGCTGGGGCAAGGCGGTGCGCGACACCGGGCCGCAGAGCCATCTGAGCAAGGCAGGGACGCCTACCATGGGCGGGGTCGCCGTCTTCCTCACGACGTTCGCGGTCGCGCTCCTCGTAGGGGGCGCGAGCGTCGAGACCGTTGCCCTGGTGGCCGTGACGGCCGCAGCGGCGGCGCTCGGCCTCTACGACGACATCGTGTCGCTGCGTCGTAAGAGGCGGCGCCTCGAGGGCAAGGGCGACGACGTAGACGACGCCACCGGCCTCCTCGCCCGCTACCGGATCCTCGGCCACTTCGTCATCGGCCTTGCCTTCGCCCTGTGGGCAGTCAACGACGGCTACAGCGTTTCGGGATCGCAGTGGCTCGACGCTGCTCTGTACACGCTCGCGATCGCCGGCAGCATCAACGGCTTCAACTTCGCTGACGGCTTGGACGGCCTGGCAGCGGGGTTGACGGCGATAGTCATGCTGTTCTTCCTCGGTTCGCCGTTCGCGGCCGCGCTCCTGGGGGCGCTCCTCGCGTTCCTCTGGTACAACGGCCATCCGGCGCGCGTGTTCATGGGCGGCGTGGGATCGGAGGGTCTCGGCGCCGCCGTCGCGGGCCTCGCGATCCTCGACGGCACGGTCCTGCTGCTCCCCGTCATCGCCGTCATACCGGTGATAGAGGTCCTCTCCGTCATCCTGCAGGTCGCGTACTTCAGGGCAACGGGCGGTAAGCGCCTGTTCAGGATGACGCCGATCCACCACCACTTCGAGCTCGCGGGCCTCAGCGAGCTGCAGGTGACGATGCGCTTCTGGATCGTCACAGCGGTCGGCGTCGCTGCGGCTCTCGCCATCTCCGGCAGGACGCCGTGGTGAGCGACGCCTACGGCAATGCTCACGCCAGGAGCGCCGTTCAGCACGAAGGAACGGGGAACCAGACAGACCTGTTCGTATACGGGTTGGGGCGGAGCGGTACGGCGGTCGTCAGGCGCGCTATGCGCGACGGCGCCTCCGTGTGCTTCTACGACGCCAGGGAGACGGGACCGGACGTCGACGAGGCCATGTCGCTCGGCGCCAAGCGGATACGGCGGGTCGACGAGCTGGATACCGCATCGTTCCGGACGTGCGTCGCGGCGCCTGGGGTGAGGATCGACCACCCGGACCTGGTGCGGCTGCGAGACCTGGGCGTGCACGTGACGGGTGAGGTCGAGTGGACGTGGGAAAGGGTGCGCGGCCGCTACGTCGGCGTGACCGGCACTGCCGGCAAGGGCTCGACGACGATGTGGTTGCACGCCGTCCTCGAGCACGCCGGAGTCGACGCTGTGGCCGGCGGCAACAACGACCCGGCTTTGGCCGCCGTCGCCCGGCCCGGCGCCACGCACGTCGTCGAGCTCTCCTCCTTCCAGCTCGAGCGCACGCACTGCTTCAGGCCGGACGTCGCCGTGCTGCTCAACGTGGGTGAGGACCACATAGACAGGCACGGCAGCGTCGCCGCCTACCACGCGGCGAAGAGGCGGCTTCTCGCCAACCTCACGAGCGAGGAGACGCTCGTCTACAACCACGACGACCCCGTCATACGGTCGTGGGCAGAGGAGTGCCCAGCGCGCAAGCTCGCTTACTCGGTCTCCGACCCCGGCTGCGACCTCTTCTACGACGCTGCAGCCGGCACGTTGAGGCTCGATGATCGCACCGTCGTACAGGCCGACGAGCTCGCCGTGAGCGGCGCGCACCAGCGCGCCAACGCCCTCGCGGTCGCCGGCGCAGCTCGGGCGCTTGGCATCGACTCAAGGCGGGTCGCGGAGGGGCTCTCGACCTTCACGGGCCTCCGGTCCCGCTACCAGGTAGTAGACCGCCACGGAGACATCGTCTTCATCGACGACTCGATAGCAACGCGGCCGCTGGCCGTCGCCGCGGCGCTCTCCTCCACCACGGGCCCGTGCGTGTGGCTCGCGGGCGGCCAGTCGAAGGGCGCGGAGATATCCGGCCTCGCGGAGGTCGTGAGGCGGCACGTCGGCATGCTGGTGGCTTACGGCGCGGCCGGGCCGGAGTTCGCGGCGGCTTTCGCGGGCCTCACCGAGGTGGCGGAGTGCCGCCAACCGGACGGCAGGGACGCCCTGCGCTGCGCCGTCACGAGAGCCGTCTCGTACCTGGAGCGCGAGCACGGCGGCTCTGGCGTCGTCCTCCTCTCTCCCCTCGCCGCCTCTTTCGACCAGTTCCGCGACTACGCCGACAGGGCACGGGTGTTCCGTGAGGTCGTCGCCGAGCTCGGTGCGGCCGAGACGCGGTGGGCAGGCACCTGATGGACCGCACGCTCCTCTTCGTGCAGCTGGCTCTGGGGGCCCTGGGCGTCGTCGGCGTCGTGGGACGCGAGCCCTCTCAGGCGTTCGAGCACGGCACCCGTGTCCTGCTCGCTCTGCTGCTCACCGTCTTGGTCTCGCGCCTGCCTCCGAGGGTGGTAACCAAGCTCAGTCCCTTCCTCTTCGTCGGCGTGCTCGGGCTGCTCATCGCGGTCCTCTTCGTCGGCGTCTCGCCGGAAGGCTCCCAGAGCAAGAGGTGGCTGGACCTCGGCGGTTTCACGCTCCAACCATCGGAGTTCATGAAGATCGCCGTCATCGCCTACCTGACGGCGTTCTTCCACAACCACCTCGGCGACTGGCACATATGGCGCCCCATGCTCGTCATCGGCCTCGCTGTGGCCGCGATAGTGGCCCAACCCAACCTCTCGACCGGTCTCTTCGTGTTCGTGCTCGCCTTCGGCGTGATGGTGATAGCCGGCATATCGACGGCCAGGCTCGCCGCGATCTCCGCCGCCGCGGCCTGCATCGGCCTGCTCGTCGGCGGCTCGTACCTGAGCGAGTTCAGCTACATGAAGGACAGGCTCATCGGGTACGCGGACCTCTGGGGCGACCAGCAACTCTCGCAGGACACGTCTTTCCAGGCGCTCTCTGCGCGGCAGGCCATGACGCTGGGCGGGCTCACAGGTATAGGGCCTGGCAGGAACGTCGCCGTGCCGGAGGCAGAGACCGACTTCGTGGCCGTCTCGATCTCCCAGTCGCTCGGCCTGATCGGGATCGCTTCGCTGATAACCCTCTACCTCGTCCTCGGCGCCAGGGCCATCGCCATCGGGCGCTCGGTCACGGGGCCCGCGTCGTTGCTCGCGGGCGGGGCCGCCGCTTACATATGCGGCCAGGCGGCCATCAACCTGCTCGTGGCCTCCGGCCTCTTCCCCGTTACTGGCATCCCCCTACCCGGCGTCAGCTACGGGTTCAACAGCCTCCTGTCGGTCGCGATCGCCTTCGGCTTCATACACATCGCGTACAGGCAGGCGGCGGCGGAGGAGGCGCCCGCGAGGCGGCCGACCCTCGTCGAGGTCGCACGGTGACGGCGCGCGCCGCCGGCCGCGACGCCCCCGGCGCCTCTCTTCGAGAAGCGAGGGGCCGGGCCGGCGTCGACATCATGCTCGCCACGGGAGGGTCGGGCGGCCACGCCTTCCCTGCCCTCGCCGTCGCCAAGGAGGCGCTTTCGGCCGGCAGGAGCGTGATCGTCATGGGCGCCAGAGGCGGCATGGAGGAAGGCTTCATGGCAGCTGCCGGTGTGCCGTTCGTCGGCGTGAGCGCAGGCAAGTGGCACAGGGGCAGGCCTAGCCCTGCCCAGGCTCTCAAGGCAGTAGCGGGCGTCCTCGAGGCGGCGCGGGTGATCAGGCGCCTCAAGCCCGCGGTCGTGGTTGGCTTCGGCGGCTTCGCGTCGTTCCCTGGAGCCGCGGCCGCGGCGCTTCTCGGAGTACCGCTCGTGCTGCATGAGGGCAACGCCTACCCCAGCCAGGTGAACAGGTGGCTCGCAGGGCGCGCGCGGCTCGTCGTGTCCGCCCAGGAGGAGGCCCTCAGGCACCTGAAGGGCGTGAGGGAGTCCGTGGTCGTGCCCTTCCCCATAAGGGAGGAGCGCGTGGGCCGGGCCGTTGCACGCGAGTCGCTAGGCCTGCCCCGAGACGCGCTCGTCACGCTCGTGATGGGCGGGTCACAAGGCTCGGCGGCGCTGAACCGGGAGGCCCCGCGCGCCTTCGCGGAACTGGGCGAGGGCGCCGGCGATCATCACGTGCTGCACGCGGCCGGCAAGGGCAGAGCCCACGAGGTGGCGGCGCCAGGTCCCACTTACCACGTGCACGAGTTCCTCGACGCGCCCGTCGCGTGGTCGGCGGCCGACATGGCGATAACGAGGGCCGGTTTCGGCACGCTCTCAGAGGCGGCTTTCCACGGCGTGCCGACGGTCATGGTGCCGCTGCCCAGCAGTGCAGAGGACCACCAGCTGCACAACGCACGCGCCGTACAGGCCGCGGGTGCAGGTGTAGTCGTCGAGGAGAAGGAGATCGCCGGCTCGCTTGTCGCGGCCTGGCGGTCGTTGCTGGACCCGGACCGTCGGGAGGCAGCGGCCAAGGCAGCAGCCGCTCGCACACCGGCTGGAGCCGCCCGTCGTATCTTGTGCGCCGTCTTGGAGTTGTCGTGACCTCACCTCAGACCAGGGCGCTCGCCGCGCCACCGACCCTCGCCCAGATGGACCCGACCACCACACGCCTACACTTCGTCGGCGTCGGAGGCATCAGCATGCAGGCGCTTGCGCTGTGGTGCCGCAACGACGGCTTCGAGGTGAGCGGCTGCGACCCCGCGCTGGGCGCGGCGCGCGCTGGGCTCGAGGCGGCAGGCATACGGCTCCACGACCATCACGACGCCGAGCACGCAGGCGACGCCGAGGTCGTCGTCCACAGCATGGCCGTGCCTGTAGACCACGCCGAGCTGAAGGCGGCTCGCGACGCCGGCGCCCTTGTCGTGAGGCGGATAGAGCTGCTCGGGGAGCTGTTCCGCCGCCGCCGTGCCATCGGCGTCACCGGCTCCCACGGCAAGAGCACGACATCCGGCATGCTCGCCACCATGCTCCTGGCGCTGGAGCCGGACACATCGGTGCAGATCGGCGCGCGCCTGCCGTCGCTGGGCGGCAGCCACAGGTACGGCTCGGGCGCGTGGCTCGTCGCCGAGGTCGACGAGTCGGACCCGGGCTTCGCCGACCTGGCATGCGAGGTCGCGGTCATAACCAACCTCGAGGACGACCACGTGGCAGGCGACTTCCTTGAACGGCGCAACTACCACGCCAGCGTCGCAGACCTGGAGGCCGCGGCCACGCGCTACGCCATGTCCGCCGCGGCGCTGGTCTACTGCGCAGACTGGCCGGACCTGCACCGTGTCGTCGCCGGGCACCCGAACGCCGTGACGTTCGGCCTATCCGAAGGCGCGGACTTCCGCGTCACCGGGCTCGAGGTAAGCGAGAACGGCAGCAGCTTCACACTCGGCCGGCCCGGCGGCGAACCCCTCGACGTCTGGCTCAACGTCCCAGGCAAGCACAACGCGCTCAACGCGGCGGCAGCCATAGCTGCGCTGGCGCAGGCGGGCTTCGACCCGGAACCTGCGCTCCACAGCCTCGCGGACTTCGCCGGCGTCGGCAGGCGCTGGCAGGTGTGGGGAGAGGTCAGGGGGGCGCTGGTCGTCGACGACTACGCCGTTCACGCGACGGAGGTCAGCACGACCCTCTCCGTCGCCCGCGCGACGGGCAGGCACGTCCGTGCCGTGCTGCAGCCCCACAGGTGGGTGAGGACCGCGCGCCAGTGGCGGCAGCTCGCGGAGGCGGCGGCCGTGGCGGACGAGGTGCTGGTGCTAGAGGTGTACGCCGCCGGCGAGACGCCCATCCCAGGCATCTCGCCCGACCTGATCGTGGAGCGCCTCTCGGACATGGGGGTGCGCGCGGCGCGACACGACCTGGAGTCCGCCACCGCCTACCTCAAGGGCGACGTAGGCGACGGCGACCTGGTCGTCACGCTCGGTGCCGGCGACGTATGGCGCGTCGCAGCCGGCCTGCTGGCGGAGGAAGCGGCGTGACTCAGACCGCTGTCGAACCGCGTACCGTCCTCCTCTCCGCCTACACGACGCTGAAGGTGGGCGGGCCGGCGGAGCTCTGGGAGGTGGAAGGCCCAGCAGACCTGGCCGAGGCTACGCGGGAGCCGTACAGGGTACTGGGAGGCGGGTCCAACCTGCTCGTCGCCGACGCCGGCGTCGAAGAGCGCGTGCTCCGGCTGGGCCGCAGCTACAACGACGTGCGAGCCTTCGGCGAGGGCAAGCTAGACGTCTGGCTCGGTGCCGCCACCCCCCTGCCCGGCCTGGTGCGCCGAGCTCAGCGCGCGGGGCTCTCGGGGCTAGAGGGGCTCCTTGGCGTCCCCGCCGTGCTTGGCGGCGCGGTGGCCATGAACGCTGGCACGCGCTTCGGCGAGATGTCCGACACCTTGCAGGAGGTCGAGGTCTTCGTGAACGGCGGGCTCGAGCGCCTGCCCGCCGCCGACCTGGGCCTGGCGTACAGGCACGCCGAGCTTCCCCTCGGCGCGGTAGTCACCCGCGCCCGCCTGCGCCTCACGCCCTCGACGCCAGAAGCCGTGCAGAGGTACATGGACGAGGTGGACGCCGCCCGTCACGGTCAGCCGAAGGTCAAGTCGGCCGGTTGCGCCTTCAAGAACCCGCCCGGCGAGTCGGCGGGCAGGCTCATTGACCTGGCAGGGCTCAAGGGGACGAGGGTCGGCGACGCGATGGTCGCGCACGAGCACGGCAACTTCGTGCTGAACCTGGGCTCCGCGACGTCCGCTGACGTCATGGCGCTCCTCGACGAGGTAAGGCGCCGGCTGGCGGAACGCGGCACACCGCTGCAGCTCGAGTGGCGCCTCTGGGGGTTCTGACGGGTGAGAGTCAGCCGACCGCCGAACTCGACCCCTTCCGGAACCGAGGTACCGCGCCGCGGCCGGGCCGCGTGATGCGCGGTCTGCTGCTCACGCTCCTCGTGCTCACGTGCGCGGCCGTCGTCGTGAGCCGCTTCGTCCCCAAAGTGCAGCAGGTGGTCGTTTTCGGGGCCGAGCGTCACACCCCGGAGGAGATAGCCGCGACCGCCGGCGTAAGCCCCGGTGACCCCCTGCTGTGGGTGACGCGCGCGTCGGTCGCGAGGCTGGCAGCCGACCCGTGGGTGCACTCCGCGACCGTTCTGCGGCGCTGGCCGGACACGGTCGAGCTGCACGTTAAGGAGCGCTCGCCGGTCCTGACGGACGGCGTCACGACGTGGGCGGCCGATGGTACAGTCCTACCCGGCGTCACGGCCGCCGAGTTGGCGGCGCTCCCCGTCCTGGAAGGCTGGGGAGAGCCACGCCTGTATGAGGCCCTGGAGCTCGAAAGGCTCCTGAGGCAGTTCGGAGTACAGGTGATAAGCTTCTCGCCAGAAGGATTCGAGATCCAGTTGACAGGTACAACGCTTAACACCCCGAGCGCCCTGGCACTGCGAAAGCAGTGGTCCGCGTTCGTCAACCACCGCGGCGCCAACGTCGCCGTCTACCCCTGGGGGGTCGCCACATCAGATGAGTGAACAGCCGGGAAGGGCCACCGCATGAGCGATGAGAGGATCGTCGTCGGGCTAGACATCGGCACGACCAAGATCTGCACCGTCATCGGCGAGGTGGCCAAGGACGGCGTGCTCGACATCATCGGCGAGGGCACGGTGCCGTCTGACGGCCTGCGCAAGGGGGTGGTCGTCAACCTCGAGCGCACCATCGTGGCCGTGAGACAGTCGGTCGCAGACGCACAGCGCATGGCAGGCGTCGAGGTGCGGTCGGCGTGGGTGGGAGTCGCAGGCAGCCACCTCAAGGCCATGACCAGCCACGGCATGGCGGCGATAAGGCGCGGCCAGGAGGTGACGCGCTCCGACATAGAGCGCACCATCGAGAACGCCAAGGCGGTCCCCCTGGAGCAGAACATGGAGGTCCTCCACGTGATCCCGCAGGAGTACGTGGTGGACGGCAACGACGGGATCAAGGACCCAGAGGGCATGTCTGGCGTGCGGCTCGAGGTCGACGTGCACATCGTCGCCGGAGCGCAGGGGCCCCTTCAGAACCTCAAGCGCTGCGCGCTCGACGCCGGCGTGGGCGTAGACGGCCTCGTCGTCCAGTCGCTCGCGTCGGGCCTCGCGGTCCTCAACTCGGGCGAGCAGGAGCTCACCACCGTGCTCATCGACATCGGCGGCGGCACGACGGACATCGGCGTGTTCCGCCGCGGCACGCTGGCGCACTCCGCTGTCATCCCCGTCGGCGGCGACCACATAACCCAGGACATCAGCCAGTTGCTGCGCATCCAGTCCGACGAGGCGGAGCGGGTGAAGCGTCGCTACGGCGTAGCCCTGCCGGAGCTCGCGGATCGCGATGTCGAGCTCGAGGTGGCCAACCCGAACTACACGGCGAGCATCTCGACGTTCGAGCTCGCCCAGGTCATAAAGCCGCGTGTCGTCGAGATCCTCGACCTTGTCAAGCGCAACATCGAGCAGAAGATGGGCGCGCTGGAGCTGCTGGCCGGCAACGTCGTCATCACGGGCGGCGCGTCGCTGATGCCTGGCATGGACCAGGTCGCCAACGAGCGTTTCCGTCTGCCGGTGAGGATCGGCAAGCCTCACGGGGTATCAGGGCTCGCCGACGTCGTCGCCAGCCCGGCCCACGCCACGGCGGTAGGGTTGGTCAGGTTCGGGATGGACCAGAACGTGAGCTCCGCGGCGGTGACCCGCCGCCCGAAGAGGGAGGGAAACCTGGGTGGTGGTTGGTTCGACAGGGTCAGGAACGTCATAAAGGACTTCTTCTAGTTCGATGGTCTGGGGAGCGTGAAGGCATGGCGATGAGTCACAGCGAGAACGCCGTAATCCGGGTGATAGGCCTGGGCGGCGGAGGCAACAACGCGGTAAACCGCATGATCGAGACGGGCCTCAAGGGCGTCGAGTTCGTCGCGGCCAACACCGACGCTCAGGTCCTGGCGACAAGCCTGGCGGACGAGCGCATCCAGATGGGCGACCATCTCACGAAGGGCCTGGGCGCCGGCGCCAACCCCGAGATCGGCGAGAAGGCAGCCATAGAGGACCGCGACCGCATCGCGGAGGCGCTCCGCGGCTCCGACCTCGTGTTCATCACCGCGGGCATGGGCGGCGGTACCGGGACCGGCAGCGCCCCGATCGTCGCCGAGGTCGCCCGCGAGTTGGGCGCGCTCGCCATCGCCGTCGTAACGACGCCGTTCTCGTTCGAGGGGCCGTCACGCATGCGCAAGGCCGAGGAGGGCCTGAGGCGCCTAGAGGACAAGGTCGACGCGCTCATCGTCGTCGAGAACCAGCGCCTGATGTCCGCCCTCGACCGCAAGGTGCGCCTCAACGACGCCTTCCGCGTCGCCGATCGTGTGCTCTACCACGGCGTGCGCGGCATCTCCGACGTGATCAACGTGCCGGGGATGATAAACGTCGACTTCGCCGACGTGAAGACGCTCCTGCAGGGCGCCGGCACGGTGCTCATGGGGATCGGCGCGGGCCGCGGCGAGAAGGTGGCGGAAGAGGCCGCCAACTCGGCAACGCACAGCCCGCTGCTGGCGCGCGGCGTCGAGGGAGCCCGCAACCTGCTCATCAACGTCACCGGCTCTGAGGAGCTCACGCTTGCCGACGCCACCGAGATCGTGGAGAAGATCTCGGAGGCGACCGAGATCGACGACGTCAACGTGCTCTTCGGCGTCACATACGACGAGGACGCCGCGGACGAGGTGCGCGTCACGGTCATAGCCGCGGGCTTCGACCAGGCACCGCAGACCCGCGTGCTAAGGCCCACCCATCTGCGCACGACGGTCACCAACCGCAACTACGACCCGGGCAACTACGACATCCCGGCTTTCCTGCGGTACAACCCTGACCTGAACGAGAACTGACGCCTGACCAGCATCACCCAGACCTGGGCCCGGACGCAGCCAAGCGCCCGGGCCTTCTGCTAGGCTCTCGACTCGTGCGTGAGGTCGTGTTCGACGGTCGCATCGTGAAGCTGGAGCTGGTCGACGGCCACTACGAGGTCGTCAGGCACGCCGACTCCGTCGCTGTGCTCGTCACGGACGGGCGCCTCGTGTTGGGCGTGAGACAGTGGCGTGTGGCGATAGGTCGCGACACGTGGGAGATCCCCGCCGGCCTCGTCGACCCTGGTGAGGAGCCCGCCGAGGCCGCCGTCCGCGAGCTGGCCGAGGAGGTGGGCCTCGCAGGCGAGCTGCGGCAGCTGACGTCCTTCTACGTCTCCCCGGGCTTCACCGACGAGCGGCTGTGGCTCTTCGAGGCGGGCGAGCTTCACGAGCACAGGCTGCCGCAGGACGACGACGAGGACCTGACGCCCGAGTGGCGGGACGCTTCCGACGTGTGGCGGTCGGTGTCCCGTGGCGAAGAGGTGAGCAGCGCCTCCACCCTGCTCGCCCTCACGTACCTGCTCGGAGTACGAGGGGAGCTGGGCTGAGGTGGCGCGGTGGAGCCGCCACGGCATGCGCGTCTACCGCGACCTGAAGGAGCCGGACCTGAGGGGCGTCATGGTCTGCATCGGCAACTTCGACGGCGTGCACAGGGGCCACAGGGGGCTGCTCAGCCGCATGAGCGAGCTGGCGATGAGGCACGACGCGCCATCTTTGGTCGTCACGTTCTTCCCACCGGCGAAGGTCGTGTTCGGTCACTCGACCTACCTGAGCAGCGAACGCGAGAAGCTCGACCTCATAGCGGGTTTCGACCCGACGGGCGTGGTGATGATCCCCTTCAGCAAGGAGTACGCCGCGACGGACAAGGTCGTGTTCGTCGACCAGCTGAGGCGCCTCTCGCCCCACACGATCGTGGTGGGCGAGGACTTCCGCTTCGGCCACGGCAGGGCGGGGAACCTCAACGATCTCTCCCCCATCGCGACGCGGCTCGAGGTGTTCGGGCTGATAACCCACAGGGGCGAGGTCGTGAAGTCCTCGAGGGTGCGCGAGCACCTGGCGAGGGGCGACGTCGAGCGCGCGAACGCGCTGCTCGGCGAGCCGTACAGGGCGACCGGCGAGGTCGTGCACGGCGAGAAGCGTGGCAGGACGATCGGTTACCCGACCGCCAACGTGTCCACCGGCGCCCGCAAGGCGCTGCCGCCCGGGGTCTTCGCCGTCACGGTAGAGACGCCGCTCGGCGAGTTCGGCGGCATGGCCGCCGTCGGCACCAAACCCATGTTCCCCGACGAGCCGCCCACGCTCGAGGTGAACCTCTTCGACTTCGACGACGACCTGTACGACAAGGAGATAACCGTCTTCTTCCGGTCCTTCGTGAGGGAGCAGGTCCGCTTCGCGTCGATGGAGGAGCTCAAAGCCGCCCTGGCGGACGACGAGCGCCGCTCGCGCGCCGCGCTGTCAGGCGACCACGGCGGTTCGGCCGACTTCAACTAGACACGTATACTCGCTGGCATGCTCATCTACGGCCGCAACGCCGTCATGGAGGCCCTGAGGCAGGGTCAGACGACGAGGGTGCTGGTCGCGAGGGGCGTTCACCAGAAGCTACTGGAGGACCTGAGGCGCGAGGCGGCCAGAGCAGGGGCCGACGTACAGGAGGTGCCCAGGATCCAGCTCGACCAGGCCCTCAAGACCACGCAGCACCAGGGTGTGGCGGCGGAGCTGCCAGAGGTGGTGACGGCCGACGTCGATGACGCCCTCCAGCTCGCGCGAAACCGAGGCGAGCGCGCGCTTCTCGTGCTCCTAGATCACCTGACCGACCCGAGGAACGTCGGCGCGATAGTCCGCAGCGCCGAGGCACTCGGCGCCCACGGCGTCGTCATGGAGGCGCGCCGCTCGGCACCGCTGTCCGCCGTCGTCGTCAAGTCTTCTGCCGGCGCCACCAGCCTCATCCCCATCGCCGTCGTCACCAACCTGGCGAGGACGATAGACGACCTCAAGCAACGTGGCGTGTGGGTGTACGGTGCCGCCCCCGCAGGAGAGGGCGCCGTTCACCCTGGTGACATCGACTGGGACCGCGACGCGGCCATCGTCATCGGATCAGAAGGGACCGGGATGCGTCGCCTCGTCGCGGAGCGTTGCGATGAGCTCGTCACGATCCCCATGACGGGCCGCATCGGCTCGCTCAACGCCTCCGTGGCGGCCGGGATACTGCTCTACGCCGTCGCCCAGGCCCGCCGTCAAGGTCCAACGAGCGACATGGAGGGTTGATGCCTAGACAGCTGGAGCCAGAGGACCTGTTCGACATGCGTTTCGTCTCCGACCCGAGGGTCTCGCCTTCCGGCGACCGCGTGGCGGCCGTCGTGACCTCGATCGTAAGTGGTGAGGATGACGTACCCCCGCGGTACCGGAGCCGCATCCACGTCTTCGACGTCGGGTCCGGCTCGGCTGGCGGCTCCCTCGACCACGACACTCAGTTCACGCGGTCCGAGTACAGCGACTCCGCACCGCGCTTCAGCCCGGACGGCAGGTACCTTGCCTTCCTCTCCGTGCGGGAGGAGAAGAAGCCTGCGCAGCTCTACTTGATACCGCTGGCGGGCGGCGAAGCCCGGCCGCTGACGGCGCACGAGGCCGGAGTCGACGAGTTCGCGTGGCATCCGGACGGCAAGCGGATCTTCTACACGTCCCGAGGCGAGGAGAAGGACGACCGCGAGGAGAAGGGCCATCCGCTGCGCGTGAAGCGCATGCGCTACCGCGGTGATGGGCAGGGCTTCTATCCCGGGACGAAACCAGACCTCTACGTCGTCGGCCTCACGGGCGAGAGGAGGCTCGTGCGGGCGTACGACGAGTCGCCGGGCATGCTCGTCTTCTCCGCAGACGGCTCTTCCCTGTTCCTGGCGCGGCCGGCGAACGAGCGTGACGAGGCCGACTTCAGGGCGGACGTTGTCGCCCTGGACCTTGCTTCCGGCGCCGAGACGGTGCTGGCGCACGGCATGCGTGGCATCAACGGCCTGGCTCCCTCGCCGGACGGGCGCTACCTCGCGGTGATGGCCGCTCACAGGGACGACATGGCCAGCCACACCGGCGTCTTCCTCGTCGACCTCGAGGGGCGCGGGGACCCGGTGCTGATCTCGGGCGACCTCGACGTGAGCCCGGCAGAGGCCGGTGACTCCCGCCACGGCAGCCAACCCAACAGGCCCGTCTGGACGGTTGACGGCTCCGGCAACCCTGCGCTGATCGTCAACGCACATACCGGAGGTCTGACCGGCCTTGGGATCCTCTCGCTGGCCGGAGAACTTGACCGCTTCCAGGCCGACGGTATGAGGGCGACGACCGCGTTCTCGGCCGTGGTCCCCGGCCCGATAGCGTTCGTCGCCGAGACCCCTAAATCACCGTGTGAGCTGTGGGTCAGGCATACGTCCGGAGAGGAGACAAGGCTCACGTCGCTGAACGTCGAGTGGAGCTCCCGGCTGCGCCTGGCCAAGCCGGAGGGGCCGTTCGAGGCGAACGATCACGGCGTGCGGTACTGGATCATGCCGCCAGCGGAGCCACGGCCTGACGGGGCTGTCGTGCTGGAGGTCCACGGCGGCCCGCACACCGCGTACGGGAACGGCTTCATGTTCGAGTTCCAGCTCCTCGCCTCGCGCGGCTACACGGTCGTGTACGGCAACCCGCGCGGCAGCTCCGGGTGGGGCCACGACTTCGCCGCCAACGTGCTGGGGGACTACGGCGGCGACGACGCTGCCGACGTTATGGACATCCTGGATGCGGCGCTCGGTCGGCTGGGGCGGCAGGATCGCCCCGTCCACCTTACCGGCGGTTCGTACGGCGGCTTCATGACCAACTGGCTGCTCGGCGTCACCGACCGTTTCAGGAGCGCCGTCAGCCAGAGGTCTATCAGCAACTGGACCAGCATGTACGGAACGTCCGACATCGGGCCGCGCTTCGTCGAGCATGAGATAGGCGGCGCGCCGTGGGCGGACCTGGACACGCTCTGGCGCCAGAGCCCCATCCGCAACGCCGCGCAGGTGAGCACGCCGCTGCTCCTCATCCACAGCGAGCAGGACTGGCGCTGTCCCATCGAGCAGGCGGAGCAGTTCTTCTCGGCCATCAAGAGGCTGGGTGGCTCGGAGGTCGAGCTCCTGCGCTTCCCCGGCGAGGGTCACGAGCTGTCGCGCTCCGGCAGGCCTGACCGGCGGGTGATGCGCCTCGATGCGATAGTCGGTTGGTTCGAGGACCACGCATAGGCGCGGCCACGTGCTACACTTCTCAGGTTGCCCTGATCGGGCACGTGACTCTGGCTCGGCATCGACGACTATGCAACGGATCCGCGCCGGAGGGGAATCTTATAAGGAGCAAAGATGCCACTCACCGCAGAGCAGAAGAGCGAGGTCACGAAGACCTTCGGCAAGGACGACAAGGACACGGGCTCGACGGCCGTCCAGGTCGCGATGCTCACCAAGCGCATCGAAGAGCTGTCAGAGCACCTACAGACGCACAAGAAGGACCACCACGGCCGCCGTGGGCTGCTGATGATGGTCGGCAAGCGCAAGCGCCTGCTCTCCTACATGGAGCGCACGGACTACGAGGCCTACAAGGACCTCATCGCGCGGCTCGGCCTGCGGCGCTGAGCCGTAACGTCACAAACCCGGCCGGCACGAGCCTGTGCCGGGTACATCTGGAAGTCGACGTCACTGCGGCGGGGCGCACGGCGCCTCGCCGCACGTGTAGCAGCAGGCGGGAGCCGCGGAAGCGGTAGCGGAGCGGGGAGAACGAAGGAGAGACAGTGAACCTAGAGAGTCATCGCGTATACCAGACAGACCTCGGCGGCAGGCAGCTGACCATCGAGACCGGCAAGTACGCCAAGCAGCTGCACGGTAGCGTCACCGTCCGCTACGGCGACACGATGGTGCTCGTCACCGCGGCCATGAGCGACGCGACGTCGCCCATGCCGTTCCTCCCGCTCACAGTCGAGTACGAGGAGCGGCACTACGCCGTCGGCAAGATCCCCGGCTCGTTCATGCGTCGCGAGGGCCGGCCAGGCACCCAGGCAACGCTGAACGCGCGCCTCATCGACAGGCAGATCCGCCCCCTCTTCCCCAAGCAGCTCCGCAACGAGATCCAGGTTATCGCCACGGTTCTCTCTGCTGACCAGGTGAACGACCCGGCGCCTCTGGCCGCGATCGGAGCCTCCGCCGCGCTTGCCATATCCGACGTCCCGTGGAACGGCCCTACAGCGTGCTGCGGTGTCGGCTACGTCGACGGCCAGTACGTCGCCAACCCGAGCATGCAGGTGCTGCACGACGGCGGAAGCCAGCTCGAGCTGACGGTGGCAGCGACGGAAGACGCTGTGCTGATGGTAGAGGCCGCGGCCGACCAGCTGCCGGAAGACGCGATGGTCGGCGCCATCGAGTTCGCCCAGGCACAACTGGCGCCCGTCGTGAACCTGATAAACCGCATGCGCGAGGACATCGGCCTGCCCAAGCGCGACTTCGCGCCCGCGACCGAGATCGACAGCATGCTGGTCGAGGACGTCGCGCTCGCCGCGCGGGCCGCCGGCCTGCGCGACGCGCTACTGACGAAGGGCAAGCACGAGAGGGCGCACGCAGTGAAGGCGCTGCGCGACTCCGTGATCGCGACCCACGTCCCCGACCCGGAGGCCGAGGGCGCAGCGGAGCGCATCGATCAGCTCAAGGCCGCCTTCGACAAGGCGGAGCAGGCCGAGCTGCGGCGCATGGTGATCGAGGAAGACACCCGCACGGACGGTCGGCGCCCCGACGAGATAAGGCCCATATGGATCGAGACCGGGGTGCTGCCTCAGGCCCACGGCTCGGCCGTTTTCACGCGCGGTGAGACCCAGGTCATGGGCGTCACGACCCTCGGCACAGGCAGGAGCAACAGGCTCGTTGACGACCTGGGCCTGGAGACGACAGAAGAGTTCATGTTGCACTACAACTTCCCGCCGTTCTCGACCGGTGAGGTGAAGCGACTGCGCGGCACGTCACGCCGCGAGCTCGGGCACGGGAACCTCGCGCGGCGTGCGCTCGTCGGCACCATCCCCTCGCAGGAGGAGTTCCCGTACGTCATCCGCGTCGTCGCCGAGACGCTCGAGTCGAACGGCTCCTCGTCGATGGCCTCCGTGTGCGCAGGCTCGCTGTCGCTGATGGACGCCGGTGTCCCGGTATCGGCGCCCGTCGCGGGCATCGCGATGGGCCT
>CAZMFX010000031.1:12628-24447 GCA_964565625.1 uncultured bacterium | reverse complement strand
CTTCGCCGCCGGAGGCTCGCCCGGCGCCGGCGCCTCCCCCGCCCTACTTGCCGTGTTCGTCACCTCTGGGCTGTGGAGCGGTTCCTGGCTCGTGCTCGTGGCGCCAACGCTGCTGGCGGTCGCGGCGCATGCGGCGGTAAGGCGGTCGCTTCGCGAGGAGTGGCCGCCGCGCTTCGCGTCTCAGAGCCTCGTCCTCGCGCAGCTGCAGGGGCTGCGCTCCATGCGGTTCCTGTCGGCGATCGCGGGTCTCGGGTTCTCGGGCGTCGCGAGCCCGGGCGAACGCGAGAGGCTGCTGGCGACGTTGCACGACAGGCCGGGCAGCACACGGCCACGGCGTTCGCTTCCCAGGCCGAGCACGGGGGCGCCTGCCTGGCATGGCATAGCTTGGCGAGCGGCGACGGCGCTGTACAGAAGGCCCATCCGCACGTGGTTCCTGCTGGCGGCCCAGGTATTGGCTGCCTGCTTCGCCGGGCTGTTCGCGGCGCGTCAGGTCGTCGGTGGGGCCGCTGCGGTCAGCTCCGGTGCCGCCGGGCTGAGTGGGAGCCTCGGCGGCGCGCTCACCGTCCTGGTCGCCGGCTTCCTGACGGCGCGGGCGACGGCCGCGCTCGTGGGTCCGGCCCTGCCATCGCGGCTCGCTCCCGTGCCCGCATCGGCACGCAACCTGGGTCGGAGTCTCCCGGTCATGGCGGCGCTCGCGGCGTTCACGCCGCTCGCCTGGCTGGCCTCGTCTCTGCTGCCTGTCCCTTCTCCGGCCTCGATCGGGCTCCTAGTCGCGTACGCGACCATCCTGCTCACCGGCGTCCTTGTCGTCGAGAAGTACTCGTCCTGGAGCGGCGTGGAGCCAGGGAGGATGGAGCCGCAACTGGTAGCCGCCTTGCTCGTCGCGCTGCCCGCGCTCGTGCTGCAGGCGCTGGGGTACCCGGACTGGGTGGTCGGGAGCCAGGTAGCGCTGCTCCTGGTGGTCTCGCTCATCGAGGTGTGAACCGCACGCGGACCGCCCATGCCGCGGGCGCGCCGCGAGTATCCTGCTGCTGCCATGCCAGGGAGAACCGAGGTGCCTGCCGACGAGGCTGGCGGCGGTGTGCCTGCCGACCTGATCCGCGCTGCCTTCAAGAGCCAGTACCACGCAGGCCTGGCCATGCTGCGCCAAGCCATCCAGATGTGCCCGGACGAGCTCTGGTACGACGCCGCGCCCCGGAACGCTTTCTGGCAGGTCGCATACCATGCGCTCTTCTACACGCACTTCTACCTCATGCCTCGGGCGGAGGACTTCGTTCCATGGGCGGGTCACGTCGCCGACGTTCAGAACCCCGACGGCATCGCCGGGCCGCCAGACCCCGAGAGCTCGTTACCCCTGACAGCTCCGCCGTACTCGCGGGACCAGGCCATGGCTTACCTGCAGCACCTCGATGGCCTGATAGACGACGCCGTCGACATCCTGGACCTCGCCAGCGCCGACAGCGGATTCCGCTGGTACAAGCTGTCGAAGTTCGAGCATCAGGTCATAAACGTGCGGCACCTCAACCACCACATGGCTCAGCTCGCCGACCGGCTCACCGCAGCCGGCGTCGGGGGCGTGCGGTGGGTCGGGGCAAGCCGACCGGTTTGAGGCATCGCGGCAAGACGGCGTCGAACGGTTGGTGGGTCGCCCGGGACTCGAACCCGGAACCCGCTGGTTAAAAGCCAGCTGCTCTACCAAATTGAGCTAACGACCCACGCGGGACGGACGCTGGGCGCGTCCGCTCACGAGGATACCAGCGTCGCCCCTGTTACCACCGTAGGCGACGCTCGCCTTGTTGCCCCCGAGACACCTTGCTAGACTCTTGTGACTGGAGTTCGTGAAATCGCGCACGAGAAGGCGCATGGCCTGGCTTGCGCGCGGGCACACGGGCTCGCAACGACGCACGTGCGGGGCGCCGCCTGGCGGCTCCGCGGCTCTTTGGCTTGGGAAGGGGCGCGCGTGTACGCCGAAGTTCTCATGATGTTCCTCGCAGCCGGGCTCATCGCGGTCCTGGCGCTGGTCGTGGGCTCGCTGGTCGGGCCCAAGCGGGCAAGCGAGACGACCCTGGCGCCGTACGAGTCCGGCATCCCCGCGCTGGGCACGGCCCGCGAGCGGTTCCCCGTCCACTTCTACCTGGTCGCGATGATGTTCATCATCTTCGACCTCGAGACCGCGTTCTTCTACCCGTTGGCGGTCAAGTTCAACGCAGCGCCGCAGTTCCTGCTTGGCAACGCCGTCATCTTCATCGTGCTACTTGCGGTCGGGTTCGTATACCTGCTCCGCAAGGGCGTATTCGACTGGAAGTGAGCATGGCACTAAGGGACCTATTCGAACGTGACGTGCAGGAGCTGGAGGCCGAGGGCTTCCTCTTCGAGTCGCTGCAGAACCTCGTGAAGTGGGGCCGCAGCAACAGCATGTGGCCGGTGACCTTCGGGCTGGCGTGCTGCGCCATCGAGATGATGGCTGCCACCAACGCACGCAACGACATGGCGCGTTTCGGCTCAGAGGTGTTCAGGGCCAGCCCGAGGCAGGCAGACGTGATGATCGTCGCCGGCCGCCTCAGCAAGAAGATGGCGCCCGTCATGCGCCGCGTGTACGAGCAGATGCCAGACCCCAAGTGGGTGATAAGCATGGGCGCCTGCGCGTCCTCGGGCGGCATGTTCAACAACTACGCGATCGTGCAGAACGTCGACTCCGTCGTGCCCGTAGACATCTACGTTCCCGGCTGCCCTCCCCGGCCAGAGGCGCTCATATACGCCGTGCAGCAGCTGCAGAAGAAGGTGCGGGGAGAGGCGTTCGACGAGCGCGGCGAGCGCCTGCCGATGGTGGAAGGCTGGTCCCGCTGATGGGACGCGTTCCGTTCACGATGCCGCGCGCCTCCGAGCTCGAGCGGCTGCGGGAAGACGCTCTCGCGCGCCTGGGCGAGCTGGGCGGCAGCGTTCACGAGTTCAAGGGCATGACGAGCGTCACCCTGCCGGCAGACCAGCTGATCGCCGCTCTCAGGGCGGTAAGGGACCTCGGCTACGAGATGCTGACGGACGTCCACGGCATGGACTACCTCACGTACCCCGGTCACCAGGGCAAGCGCTTCTCCGTCGTCTACGACGTTCACGACATCTCCGGGGCAGCGAGGCTGTTCCTGCGTGTCGACCTGGAGGACGGCGAGTCGCTGCCCACCTGCACCGGCATCTGGCCAGGCGCCAACTTCCTGGAGCGCGAGTGCTTCGACATGATCGGCGTCGTCTTCGATGGTCACCCCGACCTGCGCAAGATCCTCACTCCGGAGGACCTGGACGGTCACCCGCACCGCAAGGACTACCCGCTTGGCGAGACGCCGACACTGTTCAACGACGGGCGTTTCCTCGACCCGGCTTCGTTCCGGGCGGGGCTCACCGGCCGCGACCCCGGCCTGACCGGCTGGAAGGGCGGCACGCGCGACGGGGTGCTCGCGACACAGGTGCCGGGGCCGCGGTCACGCCTGACGAGCAACCTGGATGCCGGCGAGGCGGGTGAGAACTGATGGCGACGAAGCTCCCCCAGCCCACCAGGGACGATGGCCAGAACCTCGGCGCTTTCGAGACGAAGCGCATGCGCATCAACGTCGGCCCGCAGCACCCGAGCACCCACGGGGTGCTGAGGCTCGTTGTCGACCTCGACGGGGAGCGGATCCGTGCCCTGCGCCCTCACGTCGGGTACCTGCACACCGGGTTCGAGAAGACGATGGAGAACCGCACGTACCATCAGTGCGTCACGTACTCCAACCGCATGGACTACGTGAACGGGTTCGCCCACGACCTGGCATACATGGTCGCGGTCGAGCACCTCATGGGCGCGCGCGTGCCCATCAGGGCGCAGAGGATCCGCGTGATCCTCAACGAGCTCAACCGCATAGCCAGTCACCTGGTGTTCTTCGGCACGACCCTTCTCGACATGGGCGCGCTCACGCCCTTCTTCTACACGATGCGCGAGCGCGAGAAGATCATGGACATCTTCGAGAACGTCTGCGGCGTGCGCATGAACTACGGCTACTTCAGGGTCGGCGGCCTGCGCCAGGACGTGCCGGAGGAGTTCCTCCCGATGGTGCGTGACTTCATCGATACGTTCCCTGCGTACCTCGGGCAGTACGACACGCTGTTCATGGGCAACGACATCCTCGAGGCGAGGACGCGCGGTGTCGGCGTGCTCACGCGCCAGCAGGCCATCGACTGGTGCCTCACCGGGCCGTCTTTGCGAGCCAGCGGGGTGCCGCTCGACTTCCGCAAGAGCGCCCCGTACTCGGGTTACGAGGACTACGACTTCGACGTCCCCTGCTACGACGACGGCGACATCTGGGCGCGGCTGCAGGTGCGCATGGACGAGATGCACGAGAGCCTGCGCATACTTCAGCAGGCGGTCGACCGCATCGAGCCCGGCCCCACCATCGACCCCGACAGGCGCATATCGCTGCCGCCGCGTCGGGAGCTGGAAGACTCGATGGAGGCCGTGATCTTCCATTTCAAGCTGGTCACCGAGGGCTACCACCCACCTAAGGGCGAGGTCTACGTGCCGACAGAGAGCGCCAGGGGAGAGCTCGGCTACTACATCGCCAGCGACGGCGGCTCGATGCCGTACAGGGTGAAGGTGCGCGCGCCGAGCCTGGCGAACCTGCAATCGCTCGAGGTGTCGAGCATCGGCGGCCTCTTCGCCGACATGGTGATAAACATCGCCAGCTTCGACCCGGTGCTAGGAGACGTGGACAAGTGATCGAACTGCAGACCGTTACGCCCTTCTTCGACGGGAAGGAGGAGCGTCTCGAGGAGATCCTGAACCGCTACCCCCCGGAGGGCAGGCGCAGCGCCCTCATGCCGCTCCTGTGGGAGGTTCAGAACGCCGAGCGTCACGTCTCTGAAGCGCGGATGCAGGAGATAGCCGACATCCTCGAGATAAACATCACAGAGGTAAAGGGCGTGATGAGCTTCTACTCGACGTACTACGAGTACCCGATAGGCAAGTTCCACATCCAGGTCTGCTCGACGATCTCGTGCGCCCTTGCCGGCTCCGACGAGATGTACGACTACCTCGTCGACGAGCTCGGCATCGTGAACGGAGAGCGCGACGACGAGGGCCGCTTCAGCATCCAGAAGGTCGAGTGCCTCGGGTCGTGCGGCACCGCCCCCGTCCTCAACATCAACGACAGGTACTACGAGCGCGTCACCCGCAGCCGCTGCGCTCACCTCATCAAGGCCATGCGCGATGACGAGCTGCCCGAGGCATGGCGCGAGCGCGGCAGCGACCTGGAGGGCGCAGAGAAGGCGAAGCCCATCGCAACATCGGGCGCACGCGACGGTGACGCCGCTGCCGCCGGGGACGCTCCGGCCGGGGGAGGGCAGGACTGATGGCGGACGCTGCGCAGAGCGGACCCATAGTCAGCCGTCACGATCCGCGGTACGAGGTCTCGATGTACCGCTACGTGGGCGTCGACGGGGCTCATGAGCTCGACTTCTACAGGCAGCACGGTGGGTACGAGGCTGCAAGGAAGGCCTTGACGACGATGACCCCGGAACAGGTTATAGACGAGGTGAAGGCCTCCGGCCTGCGCGGCCGTGGCGGCGCCGGGTTCCCCACCGGGGTCAAGTGGTCGTTCATGCCGCCGCCCGACGGGCGCCCGCGCTACGTGCTGTGCAACGCGGACGAGTCGGAGCCGGGCTCCTTCAAGGACCGCTACATCCTGGAGGACGACCCGCACCAGCTGATCGAGGGCATGCTCATCGCGGCCAGGGCCATGAGCTCGACCTTCGGGTTCATCTACGTTCGCGGCGAGTACCTGCTCGGCATCGAACGCACCGAGCAGGCCATCCGCGAGGCCCGCGCCGCCGGGCTGCTGGGGGAGAACATCCTCGGCAGCGGGATGAACTTCGACATCACGGTGCACCGCGGGGCCGGCGCCTACATCTGCGGTGAGGAGACGGCGCTGATGAACTCCCTCGAGGGCCTGCGGGCGAACCCGCGGCTCAAGCCGCCGTTCCCGGCTGGCGCCGGCATGTACGGCCAGCCCACGACCATCAACAACGTCACGAGCCTGACCAGCGCCGTGCACATCATCAACAAGGGCGCCGACTGGTTCGCCTCGATGGGCACCGACGACAGCAAGGGCACCAAGCTGTACCAGATCTCCGGCCCGGTGAAGCGCACCGGCGTCTACGAGATGCCGATGGGCGCGACCTTCCGGGAGCTCATCTACGACTTCGCCGGTGGGCCGACGATGGAGGCGAAGGCCTTCATCCCGGGCGGCTCCTCGACCCCGATGTTCCCCTGGCGCGACGAGTACCTCGACATGCCGATGGACTACGGCACGCTGGCCAAGAACGGCTCGATGCTCGGCACCGGCGGCGTGATCGTGATCCCGCGCGACAAGGACATCGTCAACGCGATGTACAACGTCGTGCGCTTCTACGCCCACGAGTCGTGCGGCAAGTGCACGCCGTGCCGTGAGGGCGTTGCCCACTGGCTGCCCCGGATCTACCAGAAGCTGGTGGCCGGCCTCGGCACCCGCGAGGACGTCGACCTCATCCAGGACCTGGCGGACGGCATCCGCGGCACGGCGTTCTGCCCCCTGGCCGACGCCTGCGTGATGCCCGTGCAGGCGAGCCTGAAGTGGTTCAGGGACGAGTACGAGTACCTGGCGGACAACAAGGTCCCCAAGTACCAGAAGAGCGACTGGTGGCAGTGATGAGGGTAAAGCGATGAAGGTGAAGGTCAACGACGTCGAGCTCGACCTGCCGGCCGGCACGAGCGCCATCGACGCTGTGTTCAGCGCCGGCGACGACGTCCCCTACTTCTGCTCCCAGGAGTACATGTCGCCGATCGGCGCCTGCCGCATGTGCCTCGGCCGAGTGGGCTCGCCGCGCAAGGACAAGGACGGCGAGTGGATCCTCGACGAGGAGACGGGCGAGCCGAAGATCTTCTGGTTCCCCAACCTCATGGCGACCTGCACCACGCAGATCTCCGAAGGCATGGTCATCGACACCACGTCGTCCGCGGTCAGGCGGGCGCAGAGCATGATGGTCGAGCACACGCTCATCAACCACCCGCTCGACTGCCCCGTGTGCGACAAGGGCGGCGCCTGCGAGCTGCAGGACCGCTCGTACGAGTACGGCAACGGCCTCTCGCGCTTCGAGTTCGACAAGCGCCACCTCGAGAAGCACCACGACCTCTCGGAGATGATCACCCTCGACCGCGAGCGCTGCATCCACTGCAAGCGCTGCGTGCGCTACTTCGAGGAGGTGCCGGGCGACGAGGTCCTCGACTTCATCGACCGCGCGAACCGCACGTACATCTCCTCGGAAGAGACGGGGCTGCCGAACAACTTCACGGGCAACATCACCGACATCTGCCCGGTGGGCGCGCTGCTGGACGCCACCAGCCGCTTCCGCGGCCGCAACTGGGAGTACCACCACACGCCGTCCGTCACCATGGACGACGCCACCGGCTCTGCCGTCTGGATCGACTCGCGCACCGGCCGCATCGAGCGCATCAAGGCGCGGCTCAACCCAGAGGTCAACAAGACCTGGATCGACGACGGCACGCGGTTCGGTCACGAGTACGTCGACGACGACTCCCGCCTCCTCACGCCGATGATCAGGCGCGGCGGCGAGCTGGTTCCCGCATCGTGGGACGAGGCAGCGGCGTTCGTCGCCGAGCGCCTGTCCGGCATGAGTGGCAAGGACGTCGGCATCGCGATCCGGGCAGACGCGACGGTCGAGGAGGGCGTCGGGGCCCTCGCGTTGGCGGAGCATCTCGGCACGGGCCAGATCGATCACGCCCCGCGACACGACGCCTCGGTAGTGGCTCCCCTGGCGCGACGCGCCACCTTCACCGACCTGGCGACCGCGGATGCCATCTTCGTCGCCGGCGACGTGACCGAGGAGGCCGCCATAGTCGACCTCCGCATAAAGGACGCGCTCAAGGGGGTCACCCCTCCAGAGCTGATGCCGCACGGGGTGCCGATCGCCGACCTGAGGCTGAAGGAGCGTCAACCGCGCGACGCGAGCAAGCTGACCGTCGCCGCCCCGTACCGCGTCGACCTCATGAAGTACGCAGGCACCGGCCTGCTGCACGCGCCCGGTCAGGAGGCCACGCTGTTCAGGGGCCTCCTGGCGTCCGTCGGCGGCAAAGAGCCGCGACCGGCGGACGGCGCTGAGGAGCACGGCGGGCACGGTGTCGCCTCAGCGGACCTGCGGACGGCAGCCGCGCGCATGGCCGAGGCCGAGAACGCTGTCGTCGTCCTCGCCGGATCCGTGCTCGCCTCGCAGGAGGCGACGACGGCGGCGCTGGCGTTCGCCGACGCGGTGGGCGCAAAGCTGATGCTCATAGGCCCCATGGCGAACAGCCACGGGCTCGAGCTCATGGGCGTCCTGCCCAGCCACGCGAACTACGCGTACCCCGCGATGCTGGAGACGGCGAGGGCACTGGTCCTCTCGCACCTGGACCCCGCTCAGGACCCTGACGTCGCGGAGCGCCTGAAGCAGAAGGACCTGCTGGTGGTCCACGACAGCTTCCTCACAGAGACCGCGGCGCTGGCAGACGTCGTGCTTCCCGCCAAGACGGTCTACGAGAAGAACGGCACCGTCGTCAACCTCGAGGGCAGGTTCCTGCGCGCGGTGGCAGCACCTGTAGAGGGCGGCACGAGCGAAGACCTCAACGGCGTCGTCAAGCGCATCGGCGACGCCCTCGGTCAGCGGCTCGAGGGCCGCAGCGTGCGGAGCGCGCACCGCGTACTGCGGCAGCGCATGAACCTCGACCTGGCCGACATCCCGGAGTGGGGCGAGATAAAGGACGTGAAGCCGGTGGTGCCGCGGCGCGACGCCACCGCCCCAGCCAGGGACGAGCCGGTCAAGAGGCGCGGGGGCAACATCGTCGTCACCGCCTCGATGGTCAGGCCGGAGTACGCCTACTTGAACAGGCACCTCCTTGCGGAGCGGGGCGGGCCGACCCTGCGGGTGAACCCTGCGGACGCCGAGGCTCACGGGCTGACGCACGGCGACGACGTCAGGCTCCGCGTCAACGGCATGTGGCGCCGCGCGACGGTCAAGGTAACGGACGACGCGCCGGCCGGGCTCATGACGATCCCGGCCACGACCGATCAGCCGCAGGGGCTGGCGCACGCCGACCTCTCGACGCTCGCGGTGCTCAGGGAGCGGGAGGCGGTGGCCTAGTGGCCGAGGCCGTCCGCGACCCGCTCTTCGTCACCTTCCTGAAGGCGCTGGTGCTCTGCCTGGTGCTGCTCGGGGCGTTCGCCTACATGACGGTGATAGAGCGCAAGCTACTGGGACGCTTCCAGCACAGGTACGGTCCGAACAGGGTCGGGCCGGCCGGCCTGCTCCAGCCGATAGCGGACGCCATCAAGTCGATATTCAAGGAAGACATCGTCATGACGAGCGCCGACAAGTTCGTCTACATCCTGGCGCCCGCGATAAGCATCACTTGCGCCCTGTCGGCGTTCGGGGCCATTCCGGCCGGCCCACCTGGGAGCCTCTTCGGGTTCAACCCGTGGGTCATGGACCTTGACATCGGCCTGCTGTACATCCTCGCTGTTACCAGCCTCGGCGTGTACGGCATCTTCCTTGGCGGCTGGGCGTCCAACAGCAAGTACGCGCTCCTCGGGAGCCTGAGGTCGTCGGCCCAGATAATCAGCTACGAGCTGGGGCTCGGGCTCTCCGTCCTCGCCGTGATAATGGTGGCCGGCACCGTGAACCTGCGGGAGATCGTAGACACGGGCATCTGGTCGATAAGCCCGTGGCTGTGGCCCGGCCTCGCCCTCGCGATGGTGACGTTCCTCATCTCCGGTACGGCCGAGGTGAACCGCACCCCGTTCGACCTGCCTGAGGCCGAGCAGGAGCTCGTGGCGGGGTACCTGACCGAGTACTCCTCGATCAAGTGGGCGCTCTACCAGATGGCCGAGTACGTGAACATGTTCACCGCCTCAGCGTTCATCAGCACGCTTTTCCTCGGCGGTTGGAGGGGTCCTGGGTTCGTCGACCGGATAGTGCCTGGCATGTCAGAGTGGCCGTTCATCTGGCTGATCCTCAAGATGGCCATCTTCGTCTTCACTTTCATCTGGCTAAAGGCCACGCTGCCGCGCCTGCGCTACGACCAGCTGATGCGCTTCGGGTGGCTCTACCTTTTCGAGCTGGCGCTGGTCGGCGCTCTGCTTACCGGAACGGTGATCGCCTTTGTCATCTGATGCAACCAAGGGAGTGAGCAAATGAGCGTCCTCGACATAGCCAAGGGCATGGGCGTGACGCTGTCGCACCTGTTCAAGAGACCGGTCACCGTCCAGTACCCGGAAGAGCCCGTGAAGATCCAGGCCCGTTTCCGGGGCAGGCATCACCTGCTAAGGCACCCGGACACGGGACTGGAGAAGTGCATCGGTTGCTCGCTGTGCGCAGCCGTCTGCCCCTCGTACGCCATCTACGTCGAGGCCGAGGAGAACGACCCGCAGGACCCGAAGTCCGCGGGCGAGCGCTACGCGAGCATCTACGAGATAAACATGGTGCGGTGCATATTCTGCGGCCTGTGCGAGGAGGCGTGCCCCACCGGAGCTGTCGTCCTCGGCCACGAGTTCGAGCTCGCCGACTACCGCTACCAGGACCTCGTTTACGGCAAGGACGACCTGCTCGTTGGCGCCAAGGGCAGCAAGTGGCAGCGTCGCGAGGCCGCCTCGAAGGGAACAGACGTCCAGCTCGGCTTCAAGGCAGACCACAGGCCGGAGCTAGAGGGCGTGGACTACTGATGGCGCTGGGAGCCACGCAACGGGTAACGGGGGACGGCTCGTGATCGGCTTCGCGATCCTCGCCGTCGCGGCCGTCGCCTGCGCCGTCATCGTCGTGACGGCACGCCAGCCCGTGCACGCCGCGCTGGCGCTGGTTGGGACGCTCCTTTCCGTTGCGGTGGCGTACGTCGTGCTCGACGCCCACTTCCTCGCCGCGATCCAGGTGATCGTCTACGCCGGCGCCATAATGGTGCTCTTCCTCTTCGTGATAATGCTCCTCAACGTCGAGAGGCAGCCCGGAGCCGTCAGGTGGCCCTGGCTGCGGCCCGTCGCCTACGGCGTCGGCCTGCTTGGCGCCGTCGCGGTCGGGGCGACCGTAATCGGACAGACACGCCCCGCGCCCGAGCAGGCGGCCGTCGACGCGGTGCTTCAGGGCGGAAGCCCTGAACGGATAGGCACAGTGCTGTTCAGCGAGTACCTGCTCGCCTTCCACCTCGTCGCCGTACTGCTGCTCACCGGCATAGTCGCCGCCGTCAGCCTCGTGCAGCGGTCGGATGACGACCCCGGCGAGGAAGCGGCCGTCGCCGTCACAGAGTCCGATCCCGCCATGGCGGGGCCCGCATGAACGTGCCTACCGAGTACTTCGTCGCGCTCAGCGCCGCGCTCTTCGGCCTGGGGGCCGTCGGCGTCGTGCTGAGGCGCAGCGCGATCCTCGTGTTCCTCTCCATCGAGCTGATGCTAAACGCCGCCAACCTGGCCATCGTCGCCTACGCGCGTCAGTGGTCCTCAACGGGAGGAACCCATGCACTCGAGGGGCAGGGAGCGGTGTTCATCGTCCTGGCGGTCGCCGCCGCGGAGGTGGCTGTGGGTCTTGGCATCCTCGTAGCGATATTCAGGCATCGGGTGACGACCGACGTCGACCAGCTGGCCGAGGTTCGGCTGTGATCGAGGTCGGCCTCGGCCAGGTGACTCTCGTCGTGCTGGCGCCTCTGATCGCCCTCGCGGGCGCGGCCGTGAACGGGCTGTTCGGGCGCGGCGTCCGCGAGCCGGCGTCAGGGATCATCGCCT
>CAZMFX010000031.1:0-12618 GCA_964565625.1 uncultured bacterium | reverse complement strand
GTGCTCGCCGCGCTGTCGTTCTTCGCGTACCCGGCGAACGCAGAGGGGTACCGCTACGTCATAGGCGAGTTCCTGCGAGCAGGCTCCCTCACGGTCGACCTCGGCTTCGTCGTCGACCAGCTGAGCCTCGTCATGTGCCTCGTCATCACGGGCGTCGGGTTCCTCATCCACGTCTACTCGATCGGCTACATGCGAGGGGACCCGGGCCACGCCCGTTTCTTCTCCCAGCTCAACCTGTTCGTCGCCGCGATGCTCGTGCTCGTCCTCGCCGACAGCTTCCCCCTTATGTTCATCGGGTGGGAGGGCGTTGGCGTGTGCTCCTTCCTCCTCATCGGCTTCTGGTACGAGCAGCGCGAGAACGCGGACGCCGCGAGGAAGGCGTTCATCGTCAACCGCGTTGGTGACGTCGGTTTCCTGCTCGCGATGTTCCTCACGTTCAAGACGTTCGGCTCGCTCGACATCGCCACCGTCACCCAGGCCGCTCCCGCCATCGCGTTCGGCTCCGCTGCCCTCGTGTGGATCGGGCTGCTCTTCCTCCTGGCGGCGGCAGGCAAGTCGGCGCAGATCCCGCTGCAGCTGTGGCTGCCCGACGCCATGGCCGGTCCCACGCCGGTTTCGGCGCTCATCCACGCCGCGACGATGGTGACAGCAGGCGTGTACCTGATAGCGCGTACGGGCCCCGTGTTCGCGCAGGCGCCCGCGGCCGCCGCGACGGTCGCCTGGATAGGGGTGCTCACGGCGCTGATAGCCGCCGTCGCAGCGTTCGCGCAGACGGACATAAAGCGGATACTCGCGTACTCCACCATCTCGCAGGTCGGCTTCATGATCGCAGCCGTCGGGGCGGGCGCCTACTGGGCAGGCATCTTCCACGTGGTCACACACGCCTTCTTCAAGGCGCTGCTGTTCCTGGGAGCGGGCTCGGTCATCCACGCACTCGACGGCGAGCAGGACGTGAGGCGCATGGGAGGCCTCGGCAAGCGTATGAGGCTGACGGGCACGACCTCGCTCATAGCCACGCTCGCGATTGCCGGCGTGCCGCTGCTGTCCGGCTTCTTCTCCAAGGACGCGATTCTCCACGGCACCCT
This sequence comes from uncultured bacterium, assembly GCA_964565625.1. GTDB lineage: Bacteria > Deinococcota > Deinococci > Deinococcales > Trueperaceae > DASRWD01. The sequence continues at coordinate 11,533 of CAZMFX010000031.1, read as the reverse complement.
GACGAGCCCGTTGCTCGCCGATGCCGCCGGACCGCTCCTGTTCGCGTTGCTTCTCGTGACGGCCGTCCTCACGGCCGCGTACATGTTCCGCTGGTACTACCTCGTGTTCGCGGGCGATGAACGGCTGACGACGGATGCACGCGCCGGCGTCCACGAGTCCCCTGCCGTCATGACCGTGCCGCTCGTCGTGCTGGCGGTCGGCAGTGTGCTCGCCGGCTACCTCGGCATCCAGGCGTTCATGGGGCGCAACCTGATAGCGGAGTGGCTCGCGCCCGTGACCGCCGTGCTCGAGTTCGACCACCTGTCGTTGGCAGCCGAGTGGGCCTTGATCGTCGCCTCCGCGCTGGCGGCCCTTGGTGGCCTAGCGATCGGCTACTGGTTCTACGCCGTCGACAAGGGCCGGGCGGTGAAGCGCCTCGACGGCACCCCGCTCGCGCCGCTCGCCCGCTCTGGCATGGGCTTCGACGCCGCTGCCCAATCCGTGTTCGTGAGGCCGGGTGAAGGCGTCGCGAAGGGGCTAAGCGTCCTGGACCGCGACGTCGTCGACCAGGGTCTGGTCGCCGCCGCCGGCGGTGTCGGCGTGCTCGGCCGCATCGCTACCCTGTGGCAGACGGGCTACGTCCGCCTCTACGCCCTTGCGATGCTCGCCGGCGCGGTCGTCATCGCGGGGGTAGCGTTGGTCGCGGGGGCGATGCGATGACGACCACCTTCGCCGTACTCCTCGTGCCCGTGGTCGGCGCGGCGCTTGCCTCGGCGGCCGGCGCCAGGCGTGGGCTGGTCACGTTCCTCGCCCTCGCGAGCACGATCGCCACCTTCCTCGTCTCGCTCTTCATGCCGGGGGCCAGCGAGGTAGACCTGCCGTGGCTGCCCGGGTTGGGAACGAGCTTCGCCCTCGACCCCGGCGGCGCCGCCTCGGTCCTGGTCGTCGTCATGTCGCTCGTGATGATCCCGACGGCGCTCATCGCTGCGCGGACCGTAGAGGACAGGCCAGGCCGGTTCGTGGCGTGGCTACTGCTGGCGCAGGCCGGGCTGACAGGCATCTTCATGGCCCGCGACATGCTTCTCTTCTACGTCTTCTGGGAGGGCACGCTGATCCCGAGCCTCTTGCTTCTCGGCTCGTTCGGCCTCGAGAAGCGCCGCGCGGCGACGCTCAAGTACCTCGCGTACGCGGTCGCCGGGTCCTTCGTCATGCTCGTGACGATCCTGGCTCTCAAGACCCTGTCTGGCGCCGAGACGTTCCACATCGAGGACCTGGTGCTTGCGGCCCGCGGCCTCTCCGCGACGACGCAGGCGTGGCTCTTCGCGGGGTTGGCCCTCGGCATGGCCGTGAAGCTGCCGCTGTGGCCGCTGCACTCGTGGCTCATCGACCTGAACGAGCAGAACCACCCGTCGGGAGCCGCCGACGTCCTTGGGACCCTTTACAAGGTCGGCGGGTACGGGTTCTTCGCGTGGGCGCTGCCGATCCTGCCGCTGGGAGCCGAGCGCCTCGCGCCCGTGCTCATCGCCCTCGGCGCCTTCACGGCCGTTTACGGCGCGCTGATAGCCACGAGTCAGACGAACCTCAAGCGCCTGCTCGCCTACGCGTCGCTATCCCACATGGGCATAATCGCCGTCGGCATCTTCGGGCTGCACATCGCGGGCCTCAACGGCGCGATCTACTTCCTGGCCGCCCAGATGCTTTCCACCGGCGGCCTGTTCATCGTCAGCGGCATGCTGCACGCTCGCAGGCTCTCGTTCGACGTCGACGCATACGGCGGCCTTGCGAAGAGCGCGCCCATGCTCGCGGCGATAAGCCTGTTCCTCATCTTCGCGTTCATCGGCGTGCCAGGGCTCGGCAACTTCCCCGGCGAGTTCCTCAGCCTCCTCGGAGCGTTCCAGACCGCCCCGTTCGTCGCGGTCGTCGCGACGCTCTCGGTGATCGCCGCCGGCGTGTACGGCGTCAACGTCTACCAGCGTCTCTTCCAGGGGCCGCAGACGACGCCTGCAAGGGACCTTGGGCCGGTAGAGCTCTACGTTCTCGTGCCGTTCGTCGCCGGCGTGCTGTGGCTCGGCCTGTCGCCAGCCCCTCAGCTAGTGCGCATTGAGGCTCAGTCCCAGGTAGCGACGCTACAGCTGGGCTCCACCTTCGGCCCAGGTCCTGACGCAGCCACCTTGGAGCGGCAGGCAGACGGGGCAGACGGCGTCAAGGCAGACGCTGAGATCGGAGGCGAGCGATGACGTTCCCGCCCGTCCTCGACGTGGACTGGGGTCACCTGGCGCCGGCGCTGACGATCCTGGTTACGGCGATCTTCGGCCTGCTGGTAGCGCTGTTCCAGAAGGACTCGCGCCTCACCGCAGCCGTCGCGCTCCTCGGCGTCGGCACGGCTTTCACCTTCAACCTCGCGGTGTTCCTCTCTGACAGCGCAGGTGGCGCCAGCTTCGGGCTGCGCTACCTGGCGGACGCACCTGCGCTCGCCTTCAACTTCGTCATCCTGCTCGGAACGGCGCTCGGCGTGCTCGTCAGCTACGACCAGCTGTCCAGGTTGGAGATGGAGCACCCTGAGTACTACCCCCTGATGCTGTTGTCGGCGTTGGGAGCGATGGTGATGGCGGCCGCTGGCGATCTGATAACGCTGCTGCTCGGCCTCGAGATCCTCTCTCTCCCCGTGTACGTGCTCTCGGCCTGGCGGACCGGCGCGCGCCAGTCCGAGGAGGCCGGCATGAAGTACTTCCTACTCGGGGCGTTCGGGTCGGCGATCCTCGTGTACGGCTCTGCCCTCCTTTACGGGGCCGCCGGCACGTTCGTTTACGCCGATGTGATCGCGACGCTGAGTCAGGGAGCCGTTGTCTCGCTTGCGACGCTCGGCGCCGGGCTGGTCATCGCCGGCCTCTCGTTCAAGGCGGCGCTGGCGCCGTTCCACCAGTGGACGCCGGACGTATACACGGGAGCCCCCACGACGGTCACGACGTTCATGAGCGTCGTCGTGAAAGCTGGCGCGTTCGCGGCTCTCGTGCGCATCGCCTCTGAGATACTGCCGGAGGTGGCGCCGTGGCTCATGACCGCGCTGGCGGTCTCCGTCGCCCTGACGATGGTCATAGGGAACCTCGCCGCGCTCATGCAGCGTGGCGTCAAGCGGATGCTCGCATACTCGGCGGTGGCCCACGCCGGCTACCTGGGCCTCGCGGTGCTGGCGACCGACTTCGGCGGCGTGGAGGCGGCCGTGTGGTACCTCACCGCCTACACGGTGATGAACGCGGGCGCGTTCGCCGTCCTGACGCTGATGGTCGACAAGAACGACCACGGCGACGACATCGAGCGGTTCGCGGGTCTGGGTCAGACGCGGCCGGGCCTGGCCGCCGCCCTTACCGTCTTCCTGCTCAGCCTTGGCGGCATACCGCCCCTGGCGGGCTTCGCAGGGAAGGTGATGGTCTTCCAGGCCGCCATAGAGGCCGGCTTCCTGTGGCTCGCCATACTCGGCATCCTCACGAGCGTCGTCGCACTCGTCTACTACTTCAGGGTCGTCGCCGTCATGTACTTCAGGCGGCCGGAGTACGAGGGGCCCACCTTCCGGTCGACGGCCACGAGCGTCGCGGTCGCGGCGGCGCTCATCGGCACCGTGCTTCTCGGTGTGCTGCCCGGCTGGTGGCACGACGCTATAAGGGGAGCCGCCCGCGTCGCGCAGTTCGCCATCGGGCACTGAACGGCAAACGTACAAGGCCGCGTTCGCCCGGGGCGTAAGAGGGCGGTGAGAGGCGAACTCCTACGATCCTCCTGATGGGCGAGGCCGGCGCTGAGCATCGGGCCGGCCACGCCGAACTCGGCGGAGGATAGGAAGTTCTTGGCTGTGGTGCGAACGGTATTCGAATATCATTCCGGCGCCGTGGACCTGAGCCACATGAAGATCCTGCTGGTGGACGATGACGAGGCTTCTCTCGTACTCGTCCGCGGGATCCTGGAGCGGGCCGGCTACGACGACGTGCACGTATGCGACGAGCCACTGAGGGTCGTCGAGAGGTTCCTGGAACTGAGGCCCGACCTCGTCGTGCTCGACCAGCACATGCCCAAACGCGACGGTCTCCAGGTACTGGGAGACCTGAGGCCCGTGATCCCGGAGGCGTTCCCCGTTCTCATGGTGACGGGCGACGCCAGGCCTGAGCTGCGGGAGGCGGCGCTCGCGAGCGGCGCCAAGGACTTCCTCAACAAGCCCGTCAATCCCACGGAGACACGCCTGCGGATCCGCAACCTGCTCGAGGCCCGCTACTACCAGAAGCAGCTGGAGGAGCAGAACGACCGCCTCGAGGAGGCCGTGAGGCGCAGGACCCAGGATCTCGAGCATTCACAGCTGGAGATGCTCGTGCGGTTGGCGCGCGCGGCCGAGTACCGCGACGACGACACGGGCGAGCACACGTGGCGCGTAGCGCAGACCGCGGGGGCCATAGCGAGGCGCCTGGCGCTCGGACCGGCCAGGGTGGAGATGCTGATGCGCGCGGCACGGTTGCACGACGTCGGGAAGATAACGGTCCCTGACGCCGTGCTGCTGAAGCCGGGCGGGTTGACGGAAGAGGAGTTCCAGGTCGTGCGCGGTCACGCCAAGGCTGGTGCCGAGCTGCTGTCGGGGTCGCGGTCGCCTACCATCCGCCTGGCCGAGGCGATAGCCCTCAACCACCACGAGCGCTGGGACGGGCGAGGTTACCCGAACGGCCTGAGCGGCGAAGCGATCCCGCTGGAGGCCCGGATCGTGGCCGTCGCGGACACGTTCGACGCCATCACCCGCAACCGCGTCCATCAGAAGATGATGACGATCACGGAGGCGATAGCAGAGGTGAGCCGGAACGCGGGCACGCAGTTCGACCCCGCGGTCGTCGACGCCTTCCTGCGAGCGGTCGACGCCGGTGAGGTCGTCTTCCACCAGACCGGAGCGATCTGAGCCGACGCCTCGTCGGTCCCGCCTTGTTTAGAGTGCGGCCGTGGCAGACCCAGCAACCACATACCTGTCGCTGCTCGGCGAGCTTGACCCCGTTGACGTCCTGCGCGCCACGCCCACGCGGCTGAAGGAGTACGCGGAGACAGCCAGCCCGCTCGTTCTCGAGAGCCCGTACGCACCCGGGAAGTGGACGCCGGCGGAGGTACTCTCTCACCTGGCGGACGTAGAGATCGTCATGGCGTTCAGGTTGAGGCAGCTAGCCGCCGTCCCGGGCGTGGAGCTGCAGTCGTTCGACCAGGACTCCTGGGCTTCGCGCTACAAGCGTCTGGACCCGGCGCTCGCCGTCGAGGCTTTCGCGGCGGTGCGCGCCTGGAACCTCGCGCTCATCGCCGGCTTCTCCCTGGAGGACTGGCTGGCCGAGGCGTACCACCCGGAGCGCGGTTTCGAGAGCGCAGACCTGATGGTGCGCATGATGGCGGGGCACGACATCAACCACCTTGCCCAGCTCGGTATCTGAGACCGCCCCGACCCCGTGGTACAGTCCGCCGTCATGGCAGTAGAGCAGACATTCGCGATGGTCAAGCCGGACGGAGTGCGCCGCGGCCTAGTTGGCACGGTAGTCGCCCGCCTGGAGGCGAAGGGCTTCGAGATAAGGGCCCTCAAGCTCATGCGCATAAGCCGCGAGCTGGCGCAGCGTCACTACGGCGAGCACGAAGGCAAGCCGTTCTTCGAGGGCCTCGTCTCCTTCATCACGTCTGGGCCGGTGGTGGCGATGGTCGTGGAGGGCGAGAACGCCATAGCCGAGTGGCGCAAGATGATGGGCGCCACCAATCCCAAGGACGCCGCGCCGGGCACGATCCGTGGCGATCTCGCTACAACGATCGACGAGAACGTCGTGCACGGCTCCGATGCGCCGGCCACGGCCGAGCGCGAGATCGGCATCTTCTTCGACCGCTCAGAGCTCGGTTAGGAGGCGCGTGATGCCAGGCCTGTCCCGGGCGATAAAGAACCTCAGAGGCTCCTCGACGCTGGCCTTCGACAGCCGCGCCAAGGAGCTCATGCGGCAGGGCGTCGACGTCGTCACGATGACGGCTGGCGAGCCCGACTTCCAGCCGCCCGAGCACGTCCTCGAGGCTGCGCATGAAGCGATCCGACTCGGGATGACCAAGTACACACCCGTCCCGGGCACGGTAGCGATGCGCGAGGCGCTCATCGGCAAGTTCGAGCGCGAGAACGGCCTGTCGTACGGCATGGACCAGGTGATGGTTAGCTCGGGCGGCAAGCAGGTCCTCTACAACGGCTTCCGGACGGTCCTGGATCCCGGCGACGAGGTGATAATCACCGCGCCGTACTGGGTGTCGTACCCCGACCAGGTGAAGCTGGCGGAGGGTGTGCCCGTGATCGTCAGGACGACGCCCGACCAGGGGTTCGTGCCCGAGCTGTCGGCCATCGAGGCGGCCATCACGCCCAGGACGAAGGTGATAGTCCTCAACTCGCCTTCCAACCCGACCGGCGCGGTCTACCCGCCTGAGCTGGTGAAGGGCATCGCCGAGCTCGCCGAGAAGAACGACGTCTGGCTGTTCTCCGACGACCTGTACGAGCACCTCGTGTACGACGGCGAGTTCACGCCCGCCGCCCGCTACGCACCCGATCACACGCTTGTCATCCACGGCGGTAGCAAGGGCTACGCGCTGACCGGCTGGCGTATCGGCTTCGGGGCCGGCCCGGCCGAGCTGATAAAGGGCATGACGCGGTTCCAGGGGCAGGCGACGAACGGTGTGAACGCGGTCGCGCAACACGCGACGGTCGCCGCCCTCAACGAGGTGGAGAAGACGGCGGAGTTCCAACGCATGACGCGCGCCGCCTACCGGGAGCGTCGCGACACCCTCGTGCAGGGCCTCAACGCGTTGGGGCTGAAGACGCCCATGCCGCAAGGCGCGTTCTACGCCATGGCGGACGTCAGCTCCATCGACGCGGACGAAGGCAGGGCCGCGATCCGCCTCCTCGACGAAGCCCGGGTGGCGGCGGTGCCCGGCACCGATTTCGAGGCGCCAGGACAGGTGCGGTTCAGCTACGCGACGAGCCTCGAGAACGTGAAGGAAGCGCTGCGCCGCATAGGTGAGCTGTTGGGCGCCTGACGGGCACGCTCCTTGTTTCTGGCAGGTGGGGAACGTGTCGGGGGGCTGCCTGACCGGACTTAGACTCTAGGGACAGTGAACGCACCAGACTCCCGCTTCAAGACGATAATCGAGCCGTTCCGGATCAAGGCGGTGGAGCCGATCCGGTTCACCAGCCGTGAAGAGCGTGAGCGCGCGCTGGAAGCTGCCGGCTACAACCTCTTCGGCCTCCACTCGGAAGACGTGCTCATAGACCTCCTCACCGACTCCGGCACGGGCGCCATGTCGAGCGCCCAGTGGTCCGGCATGATGCGCGGCGACGAGAGCTACGCCGGCAGCCCCTCCTTCCGCCGGTTCGAGAGCACGGTGAAGGGGATAACCGGTTTCGAGCACGTGCTGCCGACCCACCAGGGCAGGGCGGCGGAGCGTATCCTCTGCAACGTCGCGCTGAAGCCGGGCGACGTCGTGCCGAACAACACTCACTTCGACACCACGCGCGCGAACGTCGAGGCGGTCGGGGCGACCGCGCTCGACCTGCCCGTTGCCGCGGCACGCGACACTACCTCTACGGAACCGTTCAAGGGCAACATGGACGTCGGCGCGCTGCGCGCTGTCCTGTCGGACCCCGACGTCCGCGTGCCGCTCGTGATGCTCACCGTCACCAACAACTCGGGCGGCGGGCAACCAGTGAGCATGGCGAACGTGCGCGACGTGAGCGCCGTCTGCCGCGAGCACGGCGTGCCTCTGTTCATAGACTGCTGCCGCTACGCCGAGAACGCCTACCTGGTGAAGACACGCGAGCCGGGGTACGAGGACAAGAGCCCTCGTGAGATCGCGCGCGAGATGTTCTCTTACGCCGACGGAGCGACCATGAGCGCGAAGAAGGACGGCATGGGGAACATAGGCGGGTTCCTGGCTCTGAACGACGACGTAACGGCCACTGCGGCACGCAACCAACTGATACTCACGGAAGGCTTCCCTACGTACGGCGGCCTGGCGGGCTACGACCTGGAGGCGCTGGCCGTTGGCCTGGAGGAGGCGCTCGAAGAGGACTACCTGCGCTACCGGATCCGGTCCGTCGAGTACCTCGGCGACCGCCTGCTCGCGTCCGACGTGCCCATAGTCCGGCCCACGGGCGGTCACGCCGTTTACCTCGACGCCAAGGCCCTGTTGCCGCACATCCCCCAGTCCGAGTACCCGGCATGGGCGCTCTCGTGCGTGCTCTACCTGGAGGGCGGAGTTCGGTCGGTCGAGATCGGCTCTGTCATGTTCGGCAGGCAGCCGGACGGCAGCGAGAAGCCGGCGCCGCTGGAGCTCGTGCGCCTGGCCTTCCCGCGCCGCACGTACACCCAGAGCCACGTTGACTACCTGGCGGAGGTGCTCGACTACGTCGGGAGCATCCGCCAACGCGTTCGCGGTGTGCGCATCGTCGATGCCCCGCCCGTGCTGAGGCACTTCACCGCCAGGTTCGAGCCTGCGCACGGCTCACTGCTGGCCTGACGACCGCCGACGGGGGACGAGGCGTGACGTTCCACCGGCCGAAACGAGCCTGCCGCGGTACCCTTCGCGGATGCGCCTCAGCGTGGAGCTCGTGCCTAGGGACGAGGCCTCCCTCGATGCCCAACTGGCCGAGGTCGCGTGCCTGGCGCGCGTCGACACGATAAACGTTCCTGACCTCAGCCAGTTCGAACTGGGCGGCTGGCGGGCGGCCGCCACGGTGCGCAGAGCGGGCACCTGGGCGCCTGTGCCACACCTGAGGGCCACGCAACTGTGCGACAGCGCGCACCACGTGCAGGCGGTAGTAGCTGGACTGTCGACCATCGGCGTGCGGGAGGTGCTGGTCGTGTCTGGCGACCAGGGACCACCTAAGTCGCCTCCCCATACCCGCGTCTCGGAGCAGCCGCCCTTGGTAGACCGGCTTGCAGGTCCGGCAGATGAACCGGAAACGCCGGCGTTACGAGCCATCCGGCTCCTCAAGGAGGCGGACCCTCACCTGAAGGTCTACGCGGCGCTCGACCCTTACAGGGCGGGCTTCGCGGAGGAGCTTGCCTACGTTCAGGCGAAGCTGGCGGCAGGAGCCGACGGTCTGTTCACGCAGCCGTTCTTCGACCTGAGGCTCTTGGGTGTCTGGCGCGAACTGACGGCCGGCGTCGACGTCTTCTGGGGAGTAACCAGCGTCACGTCTGCCAGGTCCCAGCGCTACTGGCTCTCGCGCAACCGCGCGATCTTCCCGGCAGGCTTCGAGCCCACCCTCGAGTGGCACAGGGGGCTGGCGGCCAGGGTCATCGACGAGGTGTCAGAGAACGGCGGAAACCTCTACTTCATGCCGATAAGGGTGGGCATCATCGACTGGCTGGGCGACCTGCTGGCATAGTCGATCAGTCGGCAGCGGCCACCGGCGAGTACGCCAGGTTGGGCGCCAGCCAGGCTTCCACCTCGCTTACCGCGACGCCGGTGCGCGAAGCGACGTCTAGCACCTGATCGCGACCGAGCTTGCCGACGCCGAAGTACGTTGCCCCAGGGTGCGCGAGGTACAGCCCGGAAACGGCGGACGGCGGGGTCATCGACAGGCCCTCCGTCAACTCGATGCCGGTGGCCGCGGTGGCATCAAGCATCTCGAAGATGTCGCGCTTGGTGCGGTGGTCAGGGCATGCTGGATACCCGGGTGCGGGTCTTATGCCGCGGTAGCGCTCGGCGACGAGGTCCTCGGAGCTCAGGTTCTCGCCTGCCGCGTAGCCCCAGAAGTCGGTGCGCACGCGCTGGTGCAGGCGTTCCGCCAGAGCCTCAGCCAGCCTGTCGCTGAGCGTCGTGAGCAGGATCGCGGAGTAGTCGTCTCCGTTCGCCCGGAACCGCTTGGCGTGCACCTCGGTGCCGTGCACGCTGACGGCGAAGGCGCCGACCCAGTCATGGGTGCCGGAGCCCTCCGGCGCGACGTAGTCTGCCAGCGCCAGGTTGTGGTGTCCCTCGCGCTTGTCCGTCTGCTGCCTCAGCGTCGGCAGTACCCGGGCGATGCGCTCACGGGAACCGTCAGAGTACACGAGGATGTCGTCGCCCCTGGAGGCGGCGGGGAAGATGCCGAACACGGCGCGCGCCTCGAGCCAGCGTTCGACGACGGCCCGGTCGAGCAGAGCGCGGGCCTCCTCGAAGAGCTCGCGCGCGGCAGCGCCGCGTTGCGCGTCGCCGAGTATGGCCGGGTACCTGCCAGGCAGCTCCCACGCCGAGAAGAAGGGCCCCCAGTCGATCACGGGCAGCAGGTCCTCGAGCGGGTAAGGCGAGAGGACCGTGACGCCGGGCCGTGATGGGGCTATGACGTGCGACCAGTCAGTGAACGAAGGACCCCGCGACCTTGCCGTCTGCAGGTCCAGCAGGTCGCGGGCGCTCTGCCTGGCGGCGAACTGGGCCCTCACGGTCTCGTACTGCTCGCTGACCTCGGCTGCGAGCGCTGTCCTCTCAGCGGGCGACACCGCCCGTGCGACCACGCCCACCGCGCGGGAGGCGTCAGGGACGTGAACGGTGAGGCCGCTGAAGTTGGGAGCGATCTTCACGGCCGTATGCGCCCGCGATGTGGTCGCTCCGCCTATCAGCAGCGGAAGGTCCACCCCGCGGCGCGTCATCTCGCGGGCGACGTGCTCCATCTCCATAAGCGACGGCGTTATCAGGCCGGACAGGCCGATGGCGTCTGCCTCCTCCGCCAGCGCCGTGTCGATGATCCTGTCTGCAGGCACCATGACGCCGAGGTCGATGACCTCGTAGCCGTTGCATCCGAGCACCACGCCGACGATGTTCTTGCCGATGTCGTGGACGTCGCCCTTGACGGTGGCCATGACGATCTTGCCGGCCCGCTTTCGCTCGCCCTCGGCCTTCCGCGCCTCGAGGTGCGGTGTCAAGGCGCCTACCGCGCGCTTCATCACCCTGGCGCTCTTCACGACCTGCGGCAGGAACATCTTGCCGCTGCCGAACAGGTCGCCGACCTCGTTCATGCCGTCCATGAGCGGACCCTCGATCACCTCGAGCGGGCCGGGCATGAGCCCCATCGCCTCCAGGGCGTCCGCCTCGACGTGCTCGTCGATGCCGTGCACGAGGGCGTACCTCAGGCGGTCGGCCACTGGCAGGGATCGCCACTCGTCGGCGCCGTCCCTGGCGACAGCGCTGCCATCATGCCGTGACCCGTAGTCGACGAGCCTCTCTGTGGCGTCTTCGCGACGGTCGAACAGCACGTCCTCGACCAGCTCGAGGAGGTCAGGGTCCACCTCGTCGTATACGGCGAGCGTCTCGGGGTTCACGATCGCCATGTCCAGCCCGGCGTTCACGGCGTGGTACAGGAACGACGCGTGCATGGCCTCACGCACGCGTGAGTTGGAGCGGAACGAGAAGGACACGTTCGAGACCCCACCGGAGGTCAGAACCCCTGGGAGGTTCGCCTTCGCCCACCTGACCGCCTCGATGAAGTCGATGGCGTAGCGTGAATGCTCGCGCATGCCCGTGCCTACCGTGAGCACGTTCGGGTCGAGG
>CAZMFX010000030.1:0-25145 GCA_964565625.1 uncultured bacterium | reverse complement strand
CAGCTGTTGTTCTTCCAGGGCGAGAGGCCGGACGTCACGTACGGTGACCGGCACGGGAAGTACCAGGGTCAGACGGGCGTGACGCTGCCCAAGCTCTGACGCCTGCCCCCTGAAGGTCGCTACTCCTCGTCCTCCTCCTGCGCCAACGGCAGGCGAACGGTGAAGACGGTGCGGCCCGGTTCGCTGTCTACGGTAAGGGTCCCGTCGTGGTGCTTCGCCACCTGCTGGGCTATCGCGAGACCCAGCCCGCTTCCGCCGCCGGCGCCCTTGTAGAACTTCTCGAAGATGCGGTCCTGCTGGTCCGGCGGGATGCCCGGCCCGTCATCCTCCACCTCGAGGAGCGCCATGCCCTCCGCGGTGTCGATCGTCAGGCACATGCGCACGCCCCCTGGGCGGGACGCGGCCTTCACGGCGTTCGCTACGAGGTTCCTGACCAGCTGTCTAAGTCGCTCGGGGTCGCCGACGACGAGAGCGGTGGCGTCCACCTGCACCTGAACACCGACGAACTCCGCCGCGACGGGCCGCATCACGTCCTGGGACAGCTCGACGAGGTGGGGGTTCGGCTCCCTCACGATCTCCCCGCGTGAGAGCTGCAGCAGATCCTCTACCAGGCGCGCCATGGTCCCCGTGACCCGCCTCGCGTCGTCAAGGTCCTCCGCCGCGGCGGGGCCGGCCTTGCGGGCGGCGCGGTCGAGGAAGCCGCGCAGCGAGGTGAGCGGCGTCCTCAGCTCGTGACTCGTCTCGGCCAGGAACACTCGTTGCGCGATGCGCGCCGACTTGAGGCGGCCAAGGAGCTCGTTGACCGTCTCCGTCAGGCGCGCGACCTCGTCGCGAGGCCCGTCGTACTCGAGAGGTTCGATCGCGTCCGGCTCGAGCCTCGACACCCTCCGTGCCAGCCTCGTGACCGGCCGCAGCGACGCAGCGGCTACCAGGTACCCGACGAGCAGGCTAAGCACCACGAGCGCGGCGGCCACGACGAGCAACGTCCGGGAGAGCGATGCGAGGGTCTGCTCTATGTAGGTCGGGTCCGCGATGACGGCGACCACGCCGACGGCGAAGGGCGCGAGCGCGACCTCCACGGGCTGGCCGAGGAGCTCGCCAGACCACCCGGTAGGCACCAGGCCCGCTCCCACGATCACTTCTGGCGGGATCGCGGCCAACGGCGCCTCCCACTCCGTCCTCGAGGCCGCGAGCAGCTGAGCGCCGGGGCCGTAGACCTGCAGGACGACGCCGCCCGTCGGCCCGGTGAGGCTCGTGCCCGCACTGCCCTCGCCAGTCGCATAGACAGCGGCGAGCGTGGCAGCGTCCTGACGCAGCGACCGCCGCAGGTCGTCGTACATGCCGTTGCGGACCATCACGTACGAGACGACGAGGGTCAGGCCGGCGAGCAGCGCGGTCGCGGCGCCGGCGAGCACGGCGACGCGCCAGGTGAGTGACAGCCCGGAGCGCCTGACGGGCGCGCGGCTCATGGCGTGCAGGTTACGCCGTCCCGGCTAAGACTTCAGGGCGTACCCCACGCCCCTCACGGTGCGGATCACGCCGTAGCCCCCCACCTCGCGCAGCTTGCCCCTTATGTTCGCGATGTGCACGTCGACGACGTTGGAGGATGGCGGTAGGTCCTCGCCCCACACGTTCGTCTCGATCTCCTTGCGGCTGTATACGCGGCCCGGCTGGCCAGCCAGGTAGGCGAGCAGTTCGTACTCTCGCGGGCTCAGCTTCACCTCGTCCTCGCCCCACAGGACCTGGCGCCGCACGGGGTCTATCGTCATCTCGCCGATCTTCTGGGCGGCGCCCAGCGTCCGCTTGCGCAGCTGGACGTTTATGCGCGCCAGCAGCTCCTGGACGTGGAACGGCTTGGCTAGGTAGTCGTCCGCCCCGGCGTTGAGCATGTCGACCTTGGTGCCTACTTCGTCCGCGGCGGTGAGGATGAGTATCGGGGTGTCGCCCGTGCGCCTCACGCGCCTCGCTATCTCCTGCCCGCTGACGTCCGGCAGGCCGAGGTCGAGGATCACGAGGTCGGGTTCCTCCTCGCGCACGGCCGTCAGGCCCCGCATGCCGGAGTCGTACGCCAGGACGTCGAAACCCGCCTCTGATAGTTCACGCTTCAAGAGCCTAAGGATGTCGAGGTCGTCCTCGACAATCAGGATCCGCTTAGCCACCTCAGTCCTCCTGGTTCAACGCGAAGCGGACGAGCACGCCGCGCTCGCGAAACAAGAGCTGTCTCAACGACAACGGGTCCAACGCTTCCGGCTCGGTGAGCAGCACGTCGCGCCCATCGTCGCTTATGCGTCCGACCAACGCCCGCGAGCCCATCGCGTCGACCCGCTCTGACGGTGTGCTCTCCGCTGGGAAGATGATCACCCTGACCTCTGTGCCGGGTTCCGGGAACTCCGTGAACACCAGGCGCCTGTCCATGACCGTCGCCTTGGCGTAGACGGTGAGCAGGTCGGGCGATACGACGCGCAACTCCGTCCCCTCCGACATGACGGGGAGGACGGCCAGAACCTGGCCCATTAGTAGGAAGTGGGAGAAGCTCATCGTCGCACCGTTCACTCGGGATGTTAGAACGACAACCCACGAATTGCGTCCTGGAGCGGTTAAGCTAACCTTCATGCCGTTCTATTGAGCGCCATCGGACGCACCTCGGGGGCGCTAGCGCCTACACCCATCGGTTGCGCCGGCGAAGGCCGCCGCACGAAGCGGCGCGTAAGCCCCGAAGTGACGTCCTAGAGGAACTTCGTGCGGTTCGGAAGTGAACGACCTAACCGCCGCGCATGCCCGCTCGTGCAAGATTGACGGCTACCTGGCCTCCGATGAGGCTCCGCGGCCGAGCCACGACCACTCCTCCGACGAGGAGGGAGTCGCCGGTGGCGGCCAAGGCGAAGGGGAACTAGATGAGCGCGAGACCTAATGCGGGGGTGGGACGTATGAGTTCACGGGTTTCGATCGCGGCGGCGCTCACCCTCCTTCTGATGACGATCTCGCAGGCGTCTGCGCAGGCGTTCGACGAGAACGTCTACTACCAGCAGTGCCTGCGCTTCGAGGCGGGCGGCGACCTGGAGACCGCACGCCGTGCGTGTCAGAACGCGCTGCAGGTGAGGCCGAGCTTCGCGGAGGCCGAGCTGGCGCTCGCTCGCATAGAGCTGCGCCTGGGCGACTACGCGAGCGCAGAGAGCCGCCTTCTGCGGGTGCGCAACACCGTAAGGACGGCCGAGCCGCTCGTGCTTCTGGCGGAGGCCGTGCTCGAGGGAGGCAGGCCGGATGAGGCCGAGGCGTTCCTGCAGAGCGCCCGCTCCGCCCTCCTCGAGGCCAGCAACCGTGAGGTCGAAGGGCGGATGCAGCTTCTTGAAGGCCGGATAGACGAGTTCTCCGGCCGCTACGACGAGGCGCTCGCCGGCTACGCCGCCGCCATAGCCGCCGATCCTCTAAACGTCGGCTACCGCGCCGCCGACGCGCGCCTGCGCATAAGGCTGGGCGACCCGGAGGCCGCGGCGAGCCAACTGCGCGCCTACCTGGACCTTACGGGAGACGATCGCAACGCCGAGGTGAGGTCCCTGCTCGGCCAGGCCCTGTGGGCCAGCGGCGACCTGGAGGGGGCGGCCGCCCACCTCGAGTTGGCGCATCAGCTGAGGGGGTCTCGCGACGTCGACGCGCAGGCCAGGGACCTCAGGTCGCTCGCGTACATCTACTACGCGGAGGGAGACCTCGGGGCCGGCAACGTGGCGATGCGAGAGGCCCTCAGGCGCGACAACCTGCTGAGTCGCCTCGGCGGCAACGCCGTCGTCTGGGCAGCCGTGCTGCTGATCCTCGTCGCCACACACCTGGTCGGCGAGAGCCGCATCCCGAGCACGAGCGGGCTCGAGGTCGTCGACGGTCCCCGCTACTGGAGCGTCGGCAACGTTTACGGCACCCTCTTCGGGTCGCTGATCATCTCGTTCGCTGCCGCATTGGCCTACGGGACCTTCGTCCACGAGAACCTGCTTGCCATCGTCACGCCCGTCCAGTCGACGGACGCTTGGGCCCTGTTCTTCGTCACCTTCTCCGTCTTCCTCGTGCTGCTCTCGTGGCGGCGCGTGACGGTCAACGGCTACGACCCTATGGAAGTGCTCGTCGGCACCTCGCGCCGACCGCTCAACGGCGTCGGCCTTGGCATCCTGTTCCTTGCCGGCATGCTCGCGTACCTCTACTTCGACCCGTTCGAGGGCGCGCTCGGCGGCTTCTACCTGGACCTCGTGCAGCTCACCCCTTACGTCGTGGCCGCGATGATACTCGTGCCGCTCTCCGAGGTCTTCTTCCGCGGGTTCGTGATCCCGCCAACGGCCCGTCGCTACGACAGGCGCATCGCGACGGTGATCTCGGCCTCGTTGTACGCGCTCGCGTTCGGCACGCCGGTGGCGCTGCTCTTCATCTTCGGCATCCTGCTGGCGGAGAACTTCAGGCTGAGGCCCAACGCGACGGAAGCGCTCATCGCCCAGCTCACCTTCCACGTCGGCCTGCTCGTCGCCGTGACAGCAAGCCCGTGGGCCCGCAGCCTGTTCCTTGGCTGAGTGCAGCTCTACGCTGTAGACAAGCCGCTTGGGCTCACATCCCACGACGTCGTGGCTCGCGCGCGTCGCTCGTTGGGCACGCGCAGGGTTGGCCACGCCGGCACCCTCGACCCTCTGGCCACCGGCGTCCTGCTCGTCATGGCCAACGAGGCGACGAAGCTCTCCGCCTACCTGACAGGTCACGACAAGTCGTACCTGGCTTGGGTGACGCTGGGAGCCACCACCCCTACGCTGGACGCCGAGGGTCCCGTTACGCGGGTTGCTGACGCCTCGCGGGTCACACCCGAAGTGCTCAAGCAGGCGCTGGCGCCGTTCCTCGACATGCGCACGCAGAGACCCCCGGCCTTCTCCGCCGTGAAGCGGGCAGGAGTGCGCAGCTACGCTGCGGCGCGGCGCGGTTCCGTCGAGGAGCCTCCGGCACGACCTGTCGCCTACCGGGAGCTGGAGCTGCTCGACCTGGCAGAGGACGCCACGCGGTCGCCACGGACGTTCGCGCGCCCGGATGGGGCGCCGGCAGGCCACTACGAGCCTGCTTCGGCCGGCAGGTCGTTCGAGCTGCCCCCAGAGCCGCTCGTCTCACACGACGTCTCTGGCGGCGGGTCCCAGCGAACCGCGCTTGTCAGGCTCACCGTCGGGGCAGGGACTTACGTCAGGTCGTTCGCGCGCGACCTAGGCACGGCGCTCGGGCTGCCCGCCTACCTCTCCGGCCTCGTGCGCACGGCCAGCGGAGGCGTCGACCTGGCGGAGACGACGACCATAGACGACATCGCCGGCGCCCAGCCGGTGGACGCAGTACGGGCACTCGGGCTGCGTACGCTGGAGCTCACTGGCGAACAGGTCGTAGACGTGAGGCACGGCAAACGCCCAGACCTGCCGGTCGCGGGGCGCGTCGCACTGGTGGCCCCGGAAGGCGGCCTCGTCGCCTTGACCGAGGCGAGTGATCAGAGCCCTGGTTACCGCCTGCTTCGGGTCTTCAACTGACGCCTCCCGCGCACGTGAGAACCGGGACCTCCACGGTAGAGTCTCGGGTGAGAGACGAGAACCATGGGCGCTCGTGTTGCGGCGCTAGGAGAGTGGCATGAACGTTGGCGTTGTCAAGGAGATAAAACCCCAGGAGAACCGTGTCGCGGCCACGCCGGGCGCCGTCCAGGCGCTGGTTGCCGCCGGCCACGTCGTCAGCGTAGAGGCGGGGGCAGGCACCGGATCCGGCTTCACAGACGATGACTACGCCGCCGCCGGCGCCCGCGCCGGCGTTACGGCCGATGAGGCGTGGGCGCAGCGGATGGTGCTCAAGGTAAAGGAGCCCGTAAAGAGCGAGTACCGCTACCTGCGCGACGACCTCATGCTCTTCGCGTACCTTCACCTGGCGGCCGACCGCCCCCTCACGAACGCCCTGCTCGACGCCGGCACCACGGCGGTCGCATACGAAACCGTCCAGCAGCCGAACGGTGCCCTGCCGCTTCTCACCCCCATGAGCGAGGTGGCCGGTCGCATGGCCCCCCAGGTGGGCGCTCACTTCCTCGAGCGCTCCCACGGCGGGCGCGGGGTGCTGCTGAGCGGCGTGCCGGGCGTTCACTCCGGCGAGGTCGTCGTGCTGGGCGGCGGGACCGTGGGGGCGAACGCAGCCAAGGTCGCGCTCGGCTTCGGCGCAAGGGTGACGATCCTCGACGTCAACCACACGCGGCTGCAGTACCTAGACGACGTCTTCCGCGGGGCCATCCAGACGATGACGAGCAACCTGGGGAACATAGTCGAGATCCTGCCGAGGGCAGACCTGGTCATCGGCGCGGTGCTCATCCCCGGCGCCCGGGCCCCCCAGCTCGTCACAAGGGACATGCTGGCCGGCATGAAGGAGGGCTCCGTGATAGTCGACGTCGCCGTAGACCAGGGCGGCTGCATCGAGACGATCAAGCCAACCACGCACGACGACCCGACGTACGTCGTCGACGGCGTCGTCCACTACGGCGTCTCCAACATGCCTGGCGCCGTGCCGAACACGAGCACGCGTGCGCTCTCCAACCAGACGCTGCCGTACCTGCTCCGTCTCGCCGGCAAGGGGCTCGACGCCCTCATGGACGATCCCGCGTTCCTCAAGGGGCTCAACACGTACGGCGGCCACCTGACACACAAGGGCGTGGCCGACGCGTTCGGCATGACGTACACGCCGCCGGACAGCGCCCTGCGGGCCGCCGTCGCCTAGTCGGCTGGGCAGGGGGGCGCTACCTCACCTTCGCGAGGGACCTCCGGATGAGCACCTCAGCTGTGGCGTCTGGCTCCTCGCGCAAGAGCTCGGCCACGACGCCCTTCACCTGAGACTCCCGGTACCCGAGCGCCAGGAGCGCGTCGACCGCGTCCTGGCCCGCCTCTCCGATGGTGGCCTGAGCGCCGGAGCCCACTGCGGCAGTCAGGTGCTCTGGCAGGCGGTTGCGCAGCTCCACGACGATGCGCTCGGCGGTGCGCTTCCCGACCCCGGGCGCGCTCGTGAGCAGGCCGGGATCCGAGTTCGCGACGGCGGACGCGATCAGCTGCACCGGCAGGGCGGAGAGCACGGCGAGCGCCAGCTTGGGTCCCACTCCGCTGACGTCGAGCAAGCGCCTGAACACGGTGAGCATGTCGCGGTCGTGGAAGCCGTAAAGAGTCGGCTGCTCGTCGCGCACGATGAGCGCCGTGCGCAGGCGCACGTGCTGCCCGACCGTGCAGTGACCGAGCGTGGACGCCGGCGCCTGGACCTCGACGCCGAAACCACCGACCTGCACGACGACGGACGCGTCGAGGACCTCGGTCACCTCTCCCTCTACGAAGGCGATCACGGCTCGGTGAACAGCGGGGCGAAGAGCGCGTCGTAACCGACGTCTGCCAACGTCGCGCAGCCCGTCAGCTTGAAGGCGTAGGCGAGCTCGGCGGCAACGGAGGCGAGCGGCCTCTCGCCCTCGACGACGACGAGCTCCGCTCCCACGGCCAGGTAACGGAAGACGTCGAGCCCGTCGCGGGCCCGCCCCCCTGCCGCGACGGTGAGCATGCCGGCCACCGCATCGATCACCTCGGGGAGCACGTCGATGGTCGCTGCGCCGCGCAGCCTGGAGCCGAGGCGCGAGCCAACGACGACGACGTCCGCGCCTGCCTCGGCCGCCACCTCGGCGTCGCCGACGCCGCCAACGCCGAAGACCCACATCGGCTTGCCGGCTGCAGCCCTGAGCTCGGCCAGGTCCTCGCGTGTGCGCGGGCGGAAAGGCTCCTTGCCGAAGGGCGCGGAGTCGGCGAGCGGAGCCAGGTCGATCCCCACGCCCCCGACCCCCAGGTCCGCGAGCCGCTTGAACTCCGGCACGAGCTCCGCCATCCGCATCGGGGGCGACACGGCGACTACCGACTCCGCCTGGACCTCGCTGAGCCTCGCCGCCGTTACGTCCGCGGCGTCGACGGCGGCCAACCTCGAGACGTCCGCGGTCGCACCTGTCGGCCGGTTGAGGGCCTCTGCCCACGGAGAGCCGGCAGGTAGCCGGGCGACGAGCGGCCACTCGAGCGTCACCCCGCCGAAGTCGGTGCTCAGGTCGGGTGCGTCAACATCGTGAAGCACCCGCGGCACCAGCGGGTAAGCGTCGAGAGCTGCCAGGTCGTTGGTGTCCATGTCGTGAACGCGATGATATCCGCTGCCGACGCGCCTTACCGACCCGGTGGCGGCGTCTCGTGGCCCGCCGCGTGGCCGACCGCTGCTCCAGGTGGCACCTGTTACATTGCGTCGCGATGAGCGGACCAACGATCGAGGCGCGCCAGCTGACCAAGACCTTCGATGGGGGCAAGGGCGGCAAGCGCGTCGTGGCCGTCGACCACCTCGACTTCCAGGTCGAATCCGGTGAGGTATACGGCCTGCTCGGGCCCAACGGTGCCGGCAAGACGACGACCCTGCGCATGTTGGCAACGCTGCTGAAGCCGGACTCCGGCACCGCCACCGTCGCGGGGCTCGACGTCGTCAGCCAGGCCGAAAGGGTGAGGGCCAAGATCGGCGTCGTCAACGGCGGCATGGGCCTATACGACAGGTTGACGGGCCGCGAGATCCTCCACTACTTCGGGAAGCTATACGACATGGAGCCCTCGGCCATCGACGCCCGGATCGAGCGGCTGGACGACCTGCTCCAGCTGGGCGACACCCTCGACCGCAAGGCGGGCGGGTTCTCTACGGGCATGAAGCAGAAGATCGTTATCGCCAGGGCCGTCGTGCACGACCCTCCCGTAATCTTCTTCGACGAGGCGACGAGCGGCCTCGACGTCGTCGCCAGGCGCAACGTCCTCGACTTCGTGCGTGCATACCCCTCGGAGGGAAGGGCGGTCGTCTACTCGACGCACGTTATGGGCGAGGTAGAGGAGCTGTGCCAGCGCTGCAGCATCATCTACCAGGGCAGGAAGATCGCGGAGGGATCCGTCGCCGAGCTGACGGCCGAGACCGGCGCGCACAACCTCGAGGAGGCGTTCTTCCGGCTCGTGTCGCGTACGGACACAGGCGACGTGTCACGCGAGGTGCCTGCGTGAGGTGGAGGCGCGTCTGGGACGTTGCTCGCAAGGAGGTCCTCTCGACGTGGCGCGACCACCGCGCGCTGGCCTCCAACCTGCTGCTGCCGCTGATCCTGCTCCCGGTGATAATGCTCGGCTTGCCGCTGCTGCTCGGCGGCCTCTTCGAGCGCGAGACAACGACCGTCACGCAGATAGGCCTGGCGGCCGGCTCCGAGGTCCCGGCCGAGCTGAGGGCAGCCCTGGAGGCGCAGAACGTCGAGCTGGTCGAGGTCGAGGACCCGGAAGCGGCGGTGCGTGAAGACGAGTACCCTGCCGCGCTGGCCGTGCCCCAGGGCTTCTCGGACCGGATAGCGGCTGGGGGCAACTCGACAGTAGAGATCTACAGCAAGGCGGGGAACCTGCGCAGCGAGCTGAACGCCGGCAAGCTGGAGGGCGCGGTGACGGAGTACCAGAAGGAGGTCGTCGCCGAGCGCCTCAGCGCGGAGGGCCTCGACAGATCGATCCTGGAGCCCGTGACCGTCGCCAAGGTAGACGCGTCTTCCGAGGCCGAGCGGTCGTCTGGCCAGATGTCCTGGCTCATACCCTTCTTCATCGCCATCTGGACGCTCACGGGCGGGCAGATGACAGCGATCGACGCCACGGCGGGCGAGAAGGAGCGTGGAACCCTCGAATCGCTTCTCGTGGCGCCGATCCGTCGCAGCGAGGTCGTCGTCGGCAAGTTCTTCGCGACGCTTACGTTCGGCCTCAGCGCGTCTCTGGCGGCGATAGTCGGCTTCCTGTTGGGCGGCTACGTCATGCGAAGCGTGTTCCTGCCCATGCTGGGTGACGAGGGCGGCTCGTTCGTCAACATAATGGGCGGATCGCTGTCTGTGGACGCCCAGGGCATACTGCTGCTGCTGCTGAGCGCCGTGCTGCTGTCCGCAGTCGTCGCCGCCGTGCTCCTCAGCATCAGCCTCTTCGCCCGGTCGTTCAAGGAGGCGCAGAGCTACATCGCCCCGCTCTCGTTCCTCTTCATCGTCCCTGCCGTCGGCCTGCAGTTCAAGGACCTCATAGGGATCGGCGACGGGGCCTACGCGATACCGGTGTTCAACGCCCTGCTGCTCATGGACGACATCGTCAAGGGCACCGCCG
This sequence comes from uncultured bacterium, assembly GCA_964565625.1. Taxonomy (GTDB): domain Bacteria; phylum Deinococcota; class Deinococci; order Deinococcales; family Trueperaceae; genus DASRWD01. The sequence goes on along the minus strand of CAZMFX010000030.1, from coordinate 14,961 downwards.
AGCTTCCGAACATACTCGTCACCTGGGGCACGCTCGTCGTGCTCATAGTCGTGCTCCTGGTCTTCGCATACAGGAACTTCACGCGCGAGGACGTCATCTTCAGGGCCTGAGCGCACGCCCGCCGTGCCGGAGCAGCGACCTAGGCCGCCAGGGACGCGCCGCTCACAGGCTCGCCTGACGGTACGGGGTGTCCCTTGGGCCGCCGGACGGTACGCGCCCGTACAGGCTCGCCATGCCGGCCATGTGGTCGGCCAGCCAACCAGGAACGTCCTGCCATCCGAAACGCCACGACCAGTTGCCTTGCGCCCTGCCCGGCGTGTTCATCCTCGCCGCAGGGCCAAGGCCGAGGTGGTCCTGCCACGGCACGACGACGGTGTCCGCGACAGAGGCGTACGCAGCCCTTATGAGCCCATCGACGACCTCCGCGTCCGGCCTGCCAAGGTAGCGTCTCACGTGGTCCCTCTCGGCCTCCGGCGCGAGTTCGTACCAGCCGAGCGTCGTGTCGTTGTCGTGCGTCCCCGTGTACACGACGCAGTTGGGTACGTGGTTGTGGGGCAGGTACGGGTCGTCCGCGCCGCCGGCGAAAGCGAACTGCAGGACCTTCATGCCAGGCAGCTCGAACGCGTCCCTCAACTCCTCGACGTCCGGCGTGATCACGCCCAGGTCCTCGGCGACGACGGGCAGACCGCCCAGCTCGGCATCTAGAGTCCGGAAGAGGTCGGCGCCCGGCCCCTCTACCCAGCGGCCCTCGACCGCCGTCGGCTCGTCCGCCGGTATCTCCCAGTAGGCCGCGAACCCGCGGAAGTGGTCTATCCGCACCACGTCGAGCTGCGTAAGGGCGTGGCGCAGACGTCTGACCCACCAGGCGTAGCCCGTCGCCTTCATCACGTCCCAGCGGTAGAGGGGGTTGCCCCAGCGTTGACCGGTGGCCGAGAAGTAGTCGGGCGGCACGCCGGCCACCACCGTCGGCCTGCCGGCGTCGTCGAGCTCGAACATCTCCTGGTTCGCCCACACGTCGGCCGAGTCGAGGGCCACGAATATAGGAACGTCGCCGAGCACGCGGATCTGGTTACGGGATGCGTGCTCCTTCACCTCCGCCCACTGAGCGGCGAACCAGAACTGCCACACATGCTGCCTGAGGACCTCGCGCTCGAGCCGGCGTGCCGCCTCCGCCAGCGCGCCCTCGTCCCTCGCCCTCAGGCTGGCCGGCCAGCCCGTCCAGGGAGCGCCGTCCGCCTCCGACTTGAGGGCCATGAAGAGCGCGTAGTCGTCGAGCCAAACCCGGTTCTCCTCCACGAAGGACCGGAACCCGGGCGACGCGCCGGCGTCGATGAAGGCGTCGGCCGCCTCTGCCAGCAGTGGAACCTTGTGATGGTATAGGACCCCGTAGTCGACAGCCCGCGCGTCGGAGGCGCCCAACGGCTCGAGCCCGCGCGCATCCAACCAGCCGTCCTCTACGAGGCGCGAGAGGTCTATCAGGTACGGGTTCCCGGCGAACGTGCTGAACGACTGGTAGGGGCTGTCACCGTAGCCGGTAGGTCCGAGCGGCAGGACCTGCCACAGGCGCTGACCCGCGGCGGCGAGGTAATCGATCCACCGGTGCGCGTCGGACCCGAGGACGCCGACGCCGTGCGGCCCGGGGAGCGATGTCGGGTGCAGGAGCACGCCGGCGGCGCGTTCGAAGGTCGGGGCGCGGCCTGTCACGCCCGCCTACTTGACGAACGGCTTGCCCGCCGCCTTCGGCGCGATCGACCTGCCGACGAAGCCGGCGAGCACCATTATCGTGAGCAGGTACGGCAGGCTCTGTACGAGCGTGCCAGGCAGCAGCGACCCGCCACCCAGCAACACGCCGGTAGCCTGGAACGCGCCGAAGAGGAGCGTCGCGCCCAGCACGCCGAGCGGATGCCACTTGCCGAAGATGAGCGCGGCGAGCGCTATGAACCCTCTGCCGCCCGACATCTCGCTGACGAACTGGTTGAGGTTGCCTATGGACAGGTACGCGCCGCCGAGCCCTCCCAGTACGCCCGAGAGGATGACGCCGGCGTAACGCATGCGGTAGACGTTCACGCCGAGCGAGTCGGCCGCGGCTGGGTGCTCGCCGACCGAGCGCAGGCGCAGCCCGAAGGGCGTGCGGAAGACGACGAACCACACGACTGGCACCAGCAGGAACGCCAGGTAGACGAGCGGGCTGAACGCCAGCTGGTCGATCCCGAAGAGCTCCCACTGCGGCAAGCGGTTGCGGATCGGTTGAGACGTCGCGGTGTTGTTGTAGAGGCCGGACAGGACGACGGCCGGGATCCCTATCGCCATGAGGTTGATGGCCGTGCCGGAGATTATCTGGTCGGCTCGGTAGCGGATCGAGACCACGGCGTGTATCCAGCCGATGAAGCCACCAACCACTGCGCCCGCCAGGACGCCGAGCCACGGTGCGTACGGCACGCTGGCCGCGCGGTTGGCCTCGACGAACGGGGCCTCTATGAGCTGGGCTGTGATGGCGGCAGCCATGGCGCCGAAGAGGATTATGCCTTCGAGCGCGATGTTGACGACGCCCGAGCGTTCGCTGAACAGGCCCCCGAGAGCCGCGAACAGCAGCGGCGTGGTTGCCCTGATCATCGATGAAGCGAGCGCGAGCAGCAGCACGGTGTCCATCGCCTACGCCCCCTCTCCCGCCGGCTCGTCGCGATCGGCCACCTGCCCTGGGTCGGCTGCGCCGCTCACCGGCTGCGGCTCCTCACCCTCTACCGTGTCGCGCTGTCCGGCGTGAGAGATGCGCCGCCTGAACGCCGGGTTCACGAACGCGCGCGGCAGGAAGCCGCGTGCGGCGATGAACAGGACGACGAGCGCGAGGATCATGCTCACCACCTCGCGCGTCAGGTTGGGGAACGTGATGTTGAGGACCGACCCGCCGAACTTCAGTACCCCGAAGAGCAGCGCGGAGAGCAGGATGCCGAACGGGTGGTTGCCCGCCAGCAGCGCGACAGCGATCCCGTCGAACCCGTCGTTCGTCGGTATCGATTGCCTTAGCGAGTAGTCCTCTAGTGCGCCGCCGAGCACGTAGTGTGCGGCCGTGAGGCCGGCGAGGCCGCCGGAGATGGCCATCGTCACTATCGTCGTCGTGCCTATGTTGGCGCCGCCGTATTCCGCAGCGCCGGGAGCAAGGCCAACTGCCCGCACCTCGTAGCCGAACTTCGTCTTGAAGAGCAGGACGTAGATGAGCGCAGCTGCGAGGATCGCGATGAGGAAAGAGGCGTTGAGGTTCGTAGGCGGTATCGCTGTCGGGACGCCGTCGAGGCCCGCGAGCGCCAGAACCAGGTAGGCGCCGACGCCCACTCCGGCCGCGCCAAGGAGCCTGGCGGGCCAACGAGAGAAGCGCCGCCAGCGGGCGAGGAAGAACAGCGACGCCACCGCGAGCAGCGGGGCGAGGAGCCGAGCGTAATCGATGCGCACGACGTTCGTGCCAGGCGAGGTGCGGGTGTCGATGCCTACCATCGCGGGTAGCTGGGGCAGCCGCGACTCTACGCTGAGCGGTTGGGACTTCGGCTCGTTGCCCGGCACCTTGAAAGGCATCTGCACGGTGACGGGGGCGTCTCCGGGACGCGGCTGCCCAGCAACCACGCAGCCGACAAGCAGCGCGACCCCGGCCACGGCGAGGACCAGCCGCGGGGCCCGCATCACCGCGTGCCGCACCGCCGGCACGAACGCGAGCACCATGGCGACGAGCGCGAATATCCCGACGACCGTGAGTATGCGCAGCGCCGCGGCGGCGAAGACGTTGCCGGCCGAGAGGATGAAGAGCAGAGCGGAGGCGGCGACGAAGTTGAGCAGGATCGTCGTTATCACCTCGTTGGCGCCGAACCGCGCCTTCAGCCAGCCGGGCAGGGCGCCCCAGAGCGCACCCCCGACGAACGCGCCGAGGATCGCGGCCGGCAGCACCAGTATCCGCGGCCCCGGCAGGTAGACGCCTACGAGCATGGCGCCGATCGCCCCTGTAACCATCTGGCCTGGCGCCCCGATGTTGAAGAGACCGGCCTGGAAACCGAAGCCCACGGCGAGCCCGGTGAAGATCAGCGGCGTCGCCAACTTGAGCGACTCCGCGAAGCCTCCAACGGTGCCGAGCGCGTCGTGGAACATCGTGTAGTACGCGTACCAGAGGGTGTCGAGCCGACCGACGAGCGCCTCGAACCCCTGGGGGCTCACTCCCGAGCCGGTAGGGGTCGGTTGCAGCAGCAGGATCACGACGGCCGCCGCCCCGAGGGCGAGGAGGATCGAGATCCCCGGCACCGCAGCCCCGCGCAGGAAGGCGTCTATGCCGCGACGCAGCCGCGGCCCGGCCCGCAACCCGGCGACACCGGCCACCAGGCCGAGCAGTACGGCGAGGAAGGACGCGAGGCCGGGCCCTGTGTTGGTGTAAGGCAGCCGCCTTATGACGAGGCCGCCGGCCCTGAGGGCGGCGATGTTCTCGTCGAGCGAGCGCTCATCGAAGGCCGAGAGCGCTTCCCCTAGTACCTGCGGGTCCTGCCTGGGCGACGGGTCGGCGATCGCCGCTTCGACCTGCGCTCGCACCGTGCTGGCCCGCGCAGCGTCCGTCGCGTCGCCGAAGCGCGCGAGCCCCCAGACCGTGACGCCTATCAGGGCGATCGCGGACGCCAACCAGACCGCGTGCCGTGCACGGCCGGGCACCGCGCCTCCGGCCGCCGCCAGCGCTGCGCCGAGCACCGTGACGATGAGCACCGTGCGGCTCTCGGGGAAATCGACAGGATCCGTGCGGCCCGTGAAGTCGATGTAGCGTTCGGGAAGCAGGAGCACGGCACTGCGCGCGCCGGTCTCCCGGTTGACGGCGCCCCACGGTGCGACCGCAAGGGCGAGCGCCGCCAGAAGCGCGAGGGCTACGACTACGAGGCGGTCGCTCATGTGCCGCTCACGCGGCCAATCATAAGGGACGCGCTCTCGAGCGACTCCGCAGCCTCCGCAGCCGTCGGCCTCACGCTCGCGTCCTTGCTCATGAGGCTCGAGACGAGGTCATCGAAGCGCGCGAGGTCCGGCCTCACGGAGGAAGGGGCAGGCGGTTCGCTCTCGGCGTGCGCCTTGAGCACCTCCCGAACGTCGCCCGTGAACGGCGCCTGCCCAGTGAGGGCGCGGTAAGCGACGGCACCGAGGCCGTAGACGTCAGAGGCCGGCTGGGCCGGGCGGCCGCGCGCCTGTTCCGGGCTCAGGTATGCGATGGTCCCGGCCACGGCCGGGCCGGGTCGCGCAGGCACGCCCACACGCGTCGCGAGATCGTAGTCGAGGAGCTTGGCGTGACCGCGGGCGTCGACGAGGATGTTCTCCGGCTTGACGTCGCGGTGCATGACGCCGATCTCGTGGAGATGCGCGAGGGCGCGCGCGACGCCGGCCAGCGCGGCGAGCCGCTGCTCGAGGGTCGCGCCCTTGTCTGCCCACCTCGTGTAGCGCACACCGAGCACCAACGGCATGAGCACGCCGGGTCGCCCCAGGACGGTGACGGCGCCGTCTACCGGGTTGAGGTGCGGGTGATCGAGCCCGCGCCCGACCTCGAGCTCACGCTCGGCGCGCCACGCGTCCTCTTCCCTGAATAGCTTCAGGGCCGCGAGGCGGGAGCCGTCGCTGGCCAGGTAGACGCGGGAGGATACCCCCCTGTCCAGCTCGCGCAGGACCTGCAGGCCGCCCGCCAAGCGGGTGCCGATGATCCGCATGCTCACCGCTTCACCAACACGCCAGCCCTCAGCAGGTCGGCGAAGGCGCGCTTCTCGAGTTCCAGGCGCGTAACGTTCGCGCCGTCTTCCGGCGCGACGAGGAGCAGGTGGCGGAACCCGGCGCGCAGGATCGCCTCCCTCGTCAGGTCGAGGAAGCGCCTCACCTCCTGGCGGTACGCCTCGACCTCGTCCGGCCCTGCGGGCCGGCGCTCGTCCGTCTCGACGTCGTGCACCTCCAGCTCGCCGACGGGCGGCTCGAGGTCTTCGTGCGCGACGACGTGCAGGAAGGCTGCGTCGAGCCCGCGCGCCTTGAGCGCAGAGAGCGCCGGCCGCAGCGGCGAGTCCTCGAACAGGTCGGATATCACTATCGCGAGCCCGCTGCCGCGCTGGGGCGCGAGGCCGAGGGCGAACGTCTTGATGCCGCTAACGGGCCCGCTGCCCCTGGCGCCCGTCGACTCGTCTATGAACTCCCACGTCTGCCGCATCGCAGCCCTCCCCTGAGCCTGTCTGCTGCTGCCGCCGGAGATGCGGTGGACCTGGGTAGGGGCGTCGCGCTGGGCGACGTAGCTGATCAGTTGGGCGAGCGTGTTGGCGTACGCGCGCTTGCCACCGACGGCCATGCTCTCCGAGTCGTCGACGATGAGGTGTAGGCGCACGGCGCGCTCCGCCTGGTAGAGGCGTGTGTACAGGCGGCCGGTGCGGGCGTAAGCACGCCAGTCGGCATAGCGCAGCTCGTCTCCCGGTTGGTACGGCCGGAAGTCAAGGAACTCGACGCCCTGCCCAGGGTCACGGCTGCTGCGCTCCCCGCTGACGGCCGACAGCGCCCTGGAGGCGAGGGCGTAGCGGTCCAGCATGGCGCGGCTGCGGGCGCTCAGCACGGTCCTACGGCGTCAACGCTTCTTGTCTAGGGCCGCGATGACATCTTGCAGGATGGCGTCGGGCTCGGCCCCCTCCACCTCCGCCTCGAAGCTGAGCATGAGCCTGTGACGCAGAGCGGGCAGAGCTGCCCGGCGTATGTCCTCGATCTCGACGTTCGGCCTCCCGGCCGCCAGCGCGAAGCCCTTGGCGGCAAGGGTCACTGCCTGCGCGCCGCGAGGGCTCGCGCCGAGCCGGACGAGGGGGTGCTCGTGAGTGGCCTCCACCAGTGCGACCACGTACTCGAGGCCCGCCTCTGCGACGGGCACCGCGCGCAGCATGCGCTGCAACGTGAGGAGCTCCTCGCGGTCGAACACCTGCTCGACCTGCCCGTCGGACGAACCGGTTGTGACGATGAGGATGCGCTGGAGGGTCGCAGCGTCCGGGCGCCTCACGAGGATCTTGAACATGAAGCGGTCGAGCTGCGCCTCCGGCAGCGGGTAGGTTCCCTCCATCTCGAGCGGGTTCTGCGTTGCGAGCACCATGAACGGCTCTGGCAGTTCGTGCCGCGTTCCCGCGACGGTGACCGCGTGCTCCTGCATAGCCTCGAGCAGCGCGGACTGCGACTTGGGCGTCGCGCGGTTTATCTCGTCTGCCAGCAGTACGTTGGCGAACACGGGCCCTGGCTGGAACTCGAAGGCCGACCGGCCCTCTACGAAGACGGTCGTGCCCGTCACGTCGGCAGGCATGAGGTCAGGCGTGAACTGGATGCGCGCGAACGACAGGTCTGTCGCCTCGGCGAACGCCTTCACGAGGCGCGTCTTCCCCAGGCCGGGAACGCCCTCGACGAGCGCGTGGCCCCGCGCCAGCGCCGCGACCAGAAGCTCCTCTACGACCGCCTCCTGACCGAGGATGACGCTGGAGATCTTCGTCAGGAGCTCTCGGAACTTCTCCTGGAACGCTTCGCTGGCGCTTCCCACGGCCGGTCCGGTGTTCATGTAAGTCACGAGTATAAGGCTTGGAACGCGGTTCCTACCGCCGCAGCGAGTAGACTTTCACGCATGAGGCCAGCTTGGGGCAGGGTGACTCTGAGGCCGCTGGATGAGTTCACCGAGTCGGACTGGCGGAGGCTCCAGAGCCACTTCCGCGACCCGGAGATCTCGTACCTCAACGGCACGCCCCCCAACCGGATGCCTCTATGGCTGCTCAAGCGCCTCCTCAAGGCCGACGCGGCGCGCCACGACAGGGCGACCTTCGGCATCTTCGACGAACGCGACGACTTCATCGGCACGACGGAGCTTTACGACGTGAGGGCCGGCTCCGCCACGCTCGGGATAATCATCGGCGAGAAGACGCACTGGTCGCGCGGTTATGGTCCGGAGGCCATGCGGGCCCTCCTCACTTACGCCTTCGCCCAGCTGGGCCTCGACCTGGTGCGACTCGAGACCTTCGGTGACAACGAGCGCGCCCAGGCCGCGTTCAAGAAGGTCGGCTTCCACGAGGTAAGGCGCCGGATCGGCCATACCGGCAGGATCGACGTCTTCATGGAGCTGACCCGTTCTGCCTGGCGCGAGCAGCACGATCAGAGGGCGCCGGTCGCGAGCGCCGGATAGGCTCCGCGCCGTCGTCGAACTCTAGCCGCCCCCCTGCCCCTAAGCGGACGTTCCTCGGTCACGCCCATGTGGCGACTCGCGTGGGCCGCCTGCGGCGCCTGCGAAGAAGTCCTTGACCGCCTTGGCGGCCGCCTGGCCGACGCCCGGCACGGCGGCGAGCGTGCCGATGTCCGCTGTCCTCAGCTCGTCGACGCTCGAGAAGTGCGCTAGCAGGGCGTCGCGCCGTTTGGGCCCTATCCCAGGCACGTCGTCCAGCACGCTGCGCGTGAGCGCCTTCCCTCGACGCTGCCTGTTGTAGCCGACGGCAACGCGGTGCGCCTCGTCGCGCACGTTTATCAACAGCCTCAACGCGGGGTGCGAGACGGGAACCAGAAGCTCCTCGCCGCTCTCGAGCACCAGCGTCTCCTGCTTCTTCGCGAGCCCGACCAACGGGATGTCGAGCCCCGCCTCCTCCAGCGCCTTCTTGGCCGCGCTCATCTGACCCTTACCGCCGTCGATGAGCAGTAGGTCGGGTAGCGGCATCTTGTCCGCCAGCGTGCCGGTGAAGCGTCTGCGTACCGCCTGGTTCATCGAGTAGTAGTCGTCGGAGCGTTGCGGATCGCGGATGCGCAGCCTGCGGTAGTCGCTGCGCTTCGCCCTGCCGCCCTCGAACACGACGATGCTCGCGACCGTGTGCTCGCCCATGAGGTTCGAGATGTCGAAGCCCTCGATGCGCCACGGAGCGTTCTCCAGCTCGAGGAGGTTCTGGAGCTCGCTGACACCCGGCGCCTCGCCGCGGCGCTCTAGGAGCGCTATCTCGGCTTCGACGCCGGTCGCAGCGTTGCGCATCGCCATCTCGACGAGCTCGACCTTGTCCCCGCGGCGCGGCGTCCTCAGCTCTATGCGCCTGCCGGCACGGCCTGTCAGGTAGTCGGACCAGACCTTCATGTCGAGGTCGCTCTGGGGCAGCAGGACGAGCGGCGGGATCCGCATGGCGCGCCCGTAGTAGTCGGCCATGAACGCCTCCAGTATCTCGACGTCGCTGGAGATCTCCGCGCCCTGGAGGAAGCGCTTGTCGCGGCCAACCACTCGGCCGCCGCGCATCTGGAAGAGCTGCACCATCGCGTAGTTGCCTGCCTTGGCGAGGCCGAGGAAGTCGAGGTCGTCGGCTTCCCCGTGCACGACGCTCGAGTCGTACCCCGTCACGCGCTTCACGGCATCCAGGCGGTCGCGGTACGTGGCCGCGAGCTCGAAATCCTGCCTTCCGGCGGCGGCGCGCATGCCCTCCTCCATCTCGTGGACGACGTCGCCGACACGCCCCTCGAGGAACGCCTTCACCTGGGCCACCACCTGTTGGTACAGGACGTCGTCCACGTCATTGACGCAAGGCGCGAAGCAGCGGCCCATGTGGTAGCGCAGGCACGGCCGCTTGCGTTTCTGCATCGGCACGCCCGAGTTCTTGCGCAGCTTGAACACGCTGTATACGAGGTCCATGACGCGCCTGACCGAGCCCGCGCTAGGGTACGGACCGAAGTAAGTCCCGCCGTCCTTGACGACCCGGCGCGTGAGGATGAGCGTCGGGTAGCGCTCGTTGGTGAGCTTGAGGAACGGGTACGACTTGTCGTCCTTCAGCAGGACGTTGAAGTGCGGCTGGTGCCGCTTTATCAGGTTCGCTTCGAGGATCAACGCCTCGACCTCGTCGGCCGTGACGATGAACTCCACCGCAGCGGCGTCGCGCGTCAGGAGGCGTGACTTCTGGCCGGCGTACTTGCCGAAGTAGCTGCGCACGCGGCTGCGCAGGTTCTTCGCCTTGCCTACGTAGATGACGCGGCCATCGGCGTCTACGAAGAGGTAACAACCGGGCTGCTGTGGCAGGACCGGTAGATCTGTGCGCTTCACCGATAGATATTACGTCTGCATCGAGCTAAACGGGGTCGTATGCCGGCTGGCTCGCGTTGGCGACGAACCTCTCGAGCGTGGCGCGCACGGTCGCGATGTCGGTCTCCGACACGCCGCGCCGTATGCGGCCGTCGAACTCCTTCGCGGCGTCCCGCAACGTCGCGAACAGCGCCTCGCCTTGCTTCGTGATCTCGATCTTGTGCACGCGCCTGTTCTCGGGTGATCTGAACCTTCTGATGAGCCCATCACCTTCCATGGCCGTCAGGTGGTGGGTGAGCGTCGCGTCCTGTATGCCGACGCGTTCCGCGAGCTCGCGTTGGCTGCCGACGGGCCCGCTGCACAGCGCCAGCAGGATGAACCAGACCGGCCTCGATCCGCCTACCCTGGCGAGCGCGGAGTCGAACTCCTTGTGCAGGACCTGAACCGCGTCCCACAGAGCGCGTCCTATCGGGGTCTCGCGGCCCTCGTTTCCCATGGAGACGAGTATATCCGAGCCTTCGTCGCCTAAGTGTTTGACATCTAAGGCTTTGAGGTCTTATGTTCTTCGGCGCGGCGAGCGTGGGGTCGGACCCTACTGCCCGTGGAGGTGAGGATGATACGAGCCAACGAGCTGAGATCGAAGGTAGAGCAGCTGGGCCGCCGCATGGCCGGCGATGTCATATGGCCGTACGACGCGTCGTACGACGACGCCCGCGCCCTGGCGATGCCGCGGATCGACCCCAAGCCCCTCGTCATAGTCCGGCCGCGCACGACGGAAGACGTGAGCGCCGCCGTCGTGTCTCTCGTCGAGGATGGCGTGCCCTTCGCCGTCCGCGGCGGCGGGCACAGCCCTGCGGCGTTGGCAGGCGGAGACGGCGCGGTACTCATCGACATGCGCGCCATGAAGGGCCTGCGGCTGGACGTGAGGAACAGGACGGCAGACGCCCAAGCGGGGCTCACGGCCGGGGAGTACACGGACGCCGCCGCGCAGCATGGGCTGGCGACGGGCTTCGGCGACACGCCTACCGTCGGCATCGCGGGCCTGACCCTGGGTGGCGGAGTGGGGTTCCTCAGCCGCCGCTACGGGCTGACGGTGGACAGCCTGCTGTCCGCCGAAGTCGTGACCGCGGACGGCGATGTGTTGCAGGCGTCCGCCACCTCGCACCCCGACCTGTTCTGGGCACTCAGGGGCGGGGGCGGGAACTTCGGCATCGTGACGCGTATGCGCTACGCCCTTCAGGAGGTTCCGGAGGTCTACGGCGGCACCATCGTGCTCCATGCGACCCCAGAGATCGTTCACGGCCTGGTGGCGAGCTCGTTGAGCGCGCCGGATGAGCTGACCAACATAGTCATGGTGCTGCGCGCTCCTCCCATGCCCTTCCTGCCTGCAGAGTCCCACGGCAAGCCGATCGTCATCGTGAAGGGCTGCTTCGCGGGCTCCCGCGCGGGCGGCGAGGCAGCCATGGCTCCCCTGCGGGCGCTGGGAGAGCCGATCCTCGACGCGTTCGACGCCATGCCGTACCCCAGGCTGCTGGAGGAACCGCCGAGCGCACCGATGAGCGCCAGGTTCGCTACGTGCTTCCGCGACTCGTGGGACGAGACGATGGCCGCGGCCGTCGTCGCGGCGGTCGACGGGCCATGGCAGGGCATGCGCACCGTCCAGATACGCCCCCTCGGCGGCGCCATAGCCAAGGTACCGGCAGACGCCACGGCCTTCGCTCACCGCGAGCGGGACCTCTTGGTCAACCTGATGGCCAGCTTCGGCAGCCCCCCGGACGAGCTGGCGGCGGAGCGGTGGCTGCAGGACACAAGGCATGCCATGGCGGAGGGCAGCGGCAGCTTCGCGAGCTTCCTCGACGACTGGGTTCCGGGCAGCGTGCCTGACGCCTACCCCAACGGCACGTGGGAGAGGCTCCGCCGCGTCAAGCGCGCGTACGACCCCCACAACGTCTTCCGTTCCAACCACAACGTGCCGCCGGCCGCGGAGGTCGCCAGCGCGTGATCCGCGGGCGGGTCGACTGACGCACCGACAGGGAGCGGCGCAGACGTCGCTCGGAAGCCCGACTCGAGCCCCTAGAGGTCGAGGATCAGCTCCTCCGGGGTCTCGAGCAACTCTATGAGGCGAGAGGTGAACATCGCAGCCACAGCGCCGTCGAGCACGCGGTGGTCGAAGGAGAGGCTCAGGTAGACCATCGTGCGGGCCGCGATGCTGTCGTCCGGCATCACCACCGGACGCTTCTTGAACGAGTGGACGCCCAGGATCGCGGCCTCGGGCACGTTGATTATCGGGAACGAGAACAGGCCGCCCAGGCTGCCTATGTTGGTTATCGAGAACGTGCCGCCGCGCACGTCGTCCTGAGTCAGCTTGCCGGTGCGGGCGGCCTCCGCGAGGCGCTGTATCTCGGAAGCGATCTCGATGACGGAGCGTTGGTCAACGTCCTTTATGACGGGCACGACCAAGCCGTCGTCGACGGCCACAGCCATGCCGAGGTTGTAGTAGCGCTTGCGCACGATCTCGTTGCGCGCCTCGTCGAGGCTGGCGTTCAGCGCAGGGTGCTCCTTGAGCGCGGCCACCACCGCCTTCATGACGAACGGCAGGTAAGAGAGCCTGACGCCGCGCTTCTCGGCGGCCGGCTTGAGCCGCTGCCGCATCTCGGCGAGCCTTGTGACGTCGGCCTCGTCGACGTGTAGCGTGCGCACGGACTGCAGGTGTGACGCCACCATCTGCTGCGCGATCACGCGCCTGAGGCCCCTCACTGGGATGCGCTCCTCGAGCTCCTCGTAACCGGCCGGAGACGTGTAGCGGGCAGGGACGCGCTGAGCCTGAGAGGGAGACTGGGCGTGCGCCCTCACGTCGTCGACGCGCACGCGGCCGTTCGGGCCGCTGCCGCGGACTTCCTCTATGTCGACGCCCATCTCGCGGGCCAGCTTGCGCGCGGCCGGCACGGCAAGGACACGGCCGTACGGGCCCTTCGTCACGCCGCTCGCGCCGTCGCCTCCGGGGCGCGGGGGCGGCTCGGAAACGGCAACGCCCGTCGCGGCTGCAGTTGGCGCCGGACGGCCGGGGGAACCAGAGCCGACCCGGTACGCTGGCTCATCGCCCCGCGAGTCTCCTGGCTTGAAGAGGCTAAGGGAGTCGCCGTCGTCCTCCTCTGCGCCGCCCCCTGCCTCGACTATCGAGCGCTCTTCCGAACCGTGGCCGGGGGGTTCGGCTGAGGTGGCGGCAGCGGCCTGCGTGGCGCCTCCCGCGGAGGAGCCGGCGCCCGCCTCCTCGATCGTGGCGATCGCCTGATGCACCTGCACGACGTCGCCCTCTGCCGCCAGGTGCTTGGTGAGCACGCCCGCGAACGGGCTGGGCAGCTCGACCGTCACCTTGTCCGTCATCACCTCTACGACGGGCTGGTCCTGGGCGACGGTGCCGCCCTCTTGCACCAACCACTTGACTATCTCGCCCTCGACGACCGACTCGGCCAGCTCGGGCAGCAGAAGCTCTCGCGCCACGGTGTTCAGGTTCCTCCCAACCTCAGTATGTGAGGGCCCGCTCGACGGCCCTGAGGATGCGGTTAGGGCTCGGCAGGTACTCGCGGTCCTGTGCGTAAGGGTACGGCGTATCGAACCCGGTGACGCGCAGGGGTGGGGCAAGGAGACTGTCCATTACCTCCTCGGAGATCGTCGCCGAGACCTCGCTCATGAAGCCAGCGCTACGCGGCGACTCGCTGACGAGTACGACGCGGCCGACGCGCGCCGCCGCCTCCAGCACCGCTTCCTCGTCCCACGGCTGCAGCGAGCGCAGGTCGATCACGTGCGCGCCGATGCCCTGCTCCGTCAGCGCGTCGGCGGCCTTCAGGGTCTCTGCCATGCTGCCGCCGTAGCTGACCAGCACGACGTCGTCACCCTCACGCCGGACGGCCGCCTTGCCGATCTCGACCGTGTGGTCGCCGTCTGGCACCTGTTCCTTGACGGAGCGGTAGAGGCGCTTGGGCTCCATGACTATGACGGGGTCCTCGTCTCGGATCGCCGAGCGCAGCAGGCCAGCGGAGTCCGACGGCGTAGACGGGTACACGACCTTCAGCCCGGCGGTGTGGACGAAGTGGGCGTCGGGGTTCTGTGAGTGGTGGTGCCCACCGCGCACGCCGCCACCGGCTGGCATGCGGACAACGAGCGGCGCCGTGAACGCGCCGCCCGAGCGGTAGCGGATCTTCGCGACCTGCGAGACGAGCTGGTCGAACCCGGGAAAGACGTAATCGGAGAACTGGATCTCGGCGACCGGTCGCATGCCGTAGACGGCCATGCCGAGCGCGGCGCCGATTATCGCCGCCTCTGACAGCGGGGAGTCTATGACCCTGTCCGGCCCGTACTTGTCGAAAAGCTTGTCGGTAGCGAGGAAGACGCCGCCGCGCTTCCCGACGTCCTCTCCTATGATCACGACGTTGCCGTCGCGCGCCATCTCCTGGTCGAGCGTCGCGGCGATCGCCTGCGCCATCGTCTTGACGCCGGTCCGGTCCTGGCCAGGTCGCCTCTGCTCAGCCAACTCTGGCGCGGTCATCCCAACAGCTCCTCACGCTGCTTGACGAGGCGCTGCGGCATCTCGGCGTAAACGTCATCGAACATCCACTCGAGCGGGGCGGCGCCCGCTTCCTGCGCTTGCCTGATGCCTTCGGCAAGCGAGGCGTCTATCTCGGCCCTCGCCTTCTCCTCGGCGTCGTCGTCCCACAGCCCGCGCCTCTCGAGGAAGCGGCGGTAACGGTCCAGCGGGTCGCGCCGCCGCCAGAGGTCGACCTCCTGGCGGGGCCGGTAGCGACCGTCGTCGTCCGCCGACGAGTGGCCACCGTAGCGGTAGACGACGAACTCGACGATCGAGGGGCCGACCCCCTCGCGCGCTCGCTCCACCGCCTCCTTCGCCACCAGGTACGAGGCGAGCACGT
>CAZMFX010000029.1:0-25251 GCA_964565625.1 uncultured bacterium | reverse complement strand
AGACGTCGTTGTGCGCGAACAACTCCTGGGCCGTCGCGCCTCGCAACGGCGTCGCGACGGACACGCGGTCACGTAGGCCGTACGAGTCGGCGAGCTCGAGCGCCTCACGCCCGCTGACCCTGCTCGCCGGCGTGACCACCGTCAAATGAGTCCTCGCCGACGCCTGCGGCGACTCGCTCGTCGCCAGCTCCCTCAGAACCTCGACCGCCGTGCGCATGCCGTTCGTCGGCGCGCCGTCGCATACCCACAGTAGGTGGGGCGCGACGAACCGCCTCACTCTGTGCGGGTACGCGCCTATCTCCACCGGGTCGGCGATCACATGCGTTACCCCGCCGATCGATGCGAGCGCCTCGTACAGGTAGCCCGTCAGCGCCACCGCCGCTGCACCCGAACCGAGCAGCCGGCGCATGCGGTCGGGGTCGGCTGAGGCGACCCGAGCCAGGTCGGCCCCGCGAAGCAGGTGCACGACGGGGACCTTGGCCCTTGTGACGAGGTCCGTCAACAGCTCGGCGCGCCTGAGGCCAGCGGCGCCGTCGACGTCGATGACCGCAACGTCGACGCGCGAGCGCGTGCTCCATGTGGTTATGAACATGTCCGCCGCACGCCACAGACGCCCAGGCCGCGCCGAAGTTATCACCACGATGTCGCCCTTGCGCCTGAGGCGGAGCGCCAGGCGTTCCAGGAGGCTGGGACGTGCGTTGCCCGGACCCAGCAGGTCGCCGGCAAGGAGGGCGCGGAACGGCGCCCTCACCTTCACGTCCTCATTACGGGCGACAGCGAAGCTGCCGTCTACGGTCCTCAGCATTACGAGTCTCTTGGAGGGGAGTCGCCGTAGAAGTCTCTGTACCAACGCACGAAGCGGTCGACCCCCACCTCTAGAGGGGTGGCCGGCCTGAAGCCGATGTCACGTTCGAGGTCCGTTACGTCTGCGTACGTGGCCTTCACGTCCCCGGGCTGCATGGGCAGGAGGTTGGGAATGGCCTTCCTTCCGAGCGCCTCCTCGAGGAGACCGATGAGCTTCATCAGCTCGACCGGCTCCGAGTTGCCTATGTTGTAGACGCGATATGGGGCGTCGCTCGTCCCGGGGTCAGGGTCGGCCCCCGTCCAGTCGGGGTCTGGCTTTGCCGGCTCGTCTATGACCCCGACAATGCCGGTGACTATGTCGTCTATGTAGGTGAAGTCACGGAGCATGTCCCCGCAGTTGAAGACGTCGATAGGCTCGCCCGCGAGGATGGCGCGGGTGAAGATGAACATCGCCATGTCGGGGCGGCCCCAAGGACCGTAGACGGTGAAGAACCTCAGTCCGGTGGTCGGGAGCCGGTAGAGGTGCGAGTACGTATGCGCCATCAGCTCGTTGGCCTTCTTGCTCGCTGCGTAGAGGCTCAGGGGGTGGTCGACGTTGTCGTGTACCGAGAACGGCGTCTTCGTGTTCGCCCCGTACACGGACGAAGAGGACGCGTATACGAGGTGCCGGACGTCGGCGTGCCTGCACCCCTCGAGGACGTTGGCGAAGCCGACGAGGTTGCTGCTCACGTAAGCCTCTGGGTTGGTGAGGGAGTACCTCACTCCCGCCTGCGCAGCGAGGTTGACGACGATCTCCGGCCGCGTCGCGCTGAACAGGCGAGCTGTCGCCTCGGGATCGGAGATGTCCACCTTCTCGAACTCGAAACTCTGATGTCGAGAGAGGCGTTCGAGGCGGGCCGTCTTGAGGTCGACGTCGTAGTAGTCGTTGACGTTGTCGACGCCCAAGACCCTGTCGCCGCGCGCGAGCAGCCTCTCAGACAAGTGGTAACCGATGAAGCCCGCCGCCCCCGTCACGAGGATGGGCCTGGAGCTGCCGGTGCCCGCGGCGTCGCCGTGCCTCCTCGTCATAGGCTCCAGTAACGCAGACGGCTCGGCTCGGAGCCGCGCAGCGCGGCCTTGACGTCGACGAAAGCGCCTCCCGGCTTCACGAGGCTCTCGAGCTCTGCCGCCTTCGCGAGCACGGCACGGTGAGGCACGGCGAGGACTATCGCGTCCGCGCCCGCCAGGTCAGCGAGCGGGCTGAGGGCTATGCCGTACTCGCGCAGTGCCTCGTCGGGCTCCGCGATGGGGTCGTGCACCAGCACCTCGACCCCGTATGACCGCAGCTCGGTGACGATGTCGGGCACGCGGCTGTTGCGCAGGTCAGGCACGTTCTCCTTGAACGTGAGGCCGACCACTCCGACACGGTTGTGCTTGAGGGGCTTGTCGCCCTCGGCCAGCATGCGGATCACCTTGTTGGCGACGAACGCCCCCATTCCGTCGTTGATGCGCCTGCCGGCCAGGATCACGTGCGGGTGATAGCCGACCTCCTCGGCCTTGGCGGTCAGGTAGTAGGGGTCGACGCCAATGCAGTGGCCGCCTACGAGTCCGGGACGGAACGGCAGGAAGTTCCACTTCGTGCCTGCCGCCTCGAGCACGTCTACCGTGTTGATGTCCAGCCTGTCGAAGATGACCGCGAGCTCGTTCATGAGCGCGATGTTGAGGTCACGCTGGGTGTTCTCTATTACCTTCGCAGCCTCGGCGACCTTGATGCTCTTCGCCCGGTAGACGCCGGCCTCGACGATCTCCTCGTATACGCGTGAGACGCGATCGAGCGTTGCCTCGTCCTCGCCCGCGACCACCTTCGTAACCCGGCTCAGAGAGTGCTCCTTGTCGCCGGGATTGATGCGTTCAGGCGAGTACCCGAGCGTGAAGTCTTCCCCTCGCTTGAGGCCGGAGACGCGCTCGAGTATCGGCCCGCACACCTCCTCTGTCACTCCCGGGTAGACGGTCGATTCGTAGACGACGACGGACCCTGGCGAGAGCGCCCTGCCCACCACCTCGGAGGCGGCCCGCAGGTACCCTAGGTCGGGCCTCCTGTCCGCAGTTATCGGCGTCGGGACGGCTACGACGAAGAACGTCGTGCCCTTCAGGTCCTCTTCTTCCGCCGTGAAGCGTATGGCCGAGGAGGCGATCTCCTCGGCGCTCGTCTCGCCCGTCGAGTCGAGGCCGTCGACGAGCCTGGAGACCTTCCGGCCGTCGATGTCGAAGCCGACCGTGCCCTCGAATCGTCTTCCCAGGGCGAGGGCGACGGGCAGCCCAACGTAACCAAGGCCGACGACCGCGATCTTCTCTTTGACAGGAACGTCTGGAGCTTCCTGCTCCGACCGTTCCGAGGCGGTGAACGTATCCACTCCAGCCCCTTTCGCTCAGCTACTGTAAGGCCCCCCTATGAGTGCGCAACGGAAAACGCTCACCGCGGCGGGTCACAGTTGGAACGTGAACGACTGCGATAGGGACGTGAACACCGGGAATCCCAGAGGGCGTGTCTATACTCCGGCCATGGCGAGAACCCGGCTCAACCGGCTGCTTACGTTGATGGTCCTCTGCGCGCTCATCGCTTCGGCGTGCGCACCGCCGGGTGTCGTTCGTGCCGCCAAGCCGGTCCTGCAGGAGCCCCCGCGGGACGCGCCGTACGAACGGCCCGACATGGCCGTCGCGACGGTGGAGGACGGGACCTGCCATATAGACGCTCCGTCCGCAGGCGAAACGTCGTGGACGCCAGGGACCGACCTGAGGGGCGACCCTTCTTTCGATCCGAGCGAGCTGCCCACGGATGTCCGGTGCTGGTACGACGTGCTGTGGAACGCCATAAGCGACCCGCGCAGGGCGGCCGACTTCACGGACAGGGCGGCCAGAGGCGACCTCTACATCTACGCCCGTGAGATCAACAACCATTTCGTCGCGCTGCTCACCGCTTTTCGTATAACGGGTGACCTCGACCTGCTCGACGAGGTCGACCGCCTAGCACAACACATGCGCGCCCAGCTGGAGGACGCATGGTTCGGCCGCTACAGCCTCAGTGAAGGCTCGGTGGACGGCTATCTCAACTGGGTATGGGACCGCGACTACAGCGATACGCACAAGGGTCGGGACATAAACGAGATAGACGAGATCCGCACGCACTCCGGCATCGCCCAGCTCGCGTACGTCTTCAAGGAGAACTCCGACCTCGAGAGCCCGAACGGCGTCGACTACGCGGAGCGAGCGGCCTTCTGGACCGACTACCTCGTCAACCACTTCGAGGCCAAGTGGCGCGAGCGCAACGACGCGCCGTGGCCCGAGTTCCCGTTCCTCGAGCGCAACGGCGTACACGGGAACATCGAGTTCGTCCGCTACCACCACTACATGTACCTATTGACGGGCAAGGACGAGTACGCGGCCGAGGCGAAGAGGCTCTCAGACAGGGTCTTCGCCAACTTCGAGGAGGTCCAGACGGAGTCGGGGCCGGCACTGGTATCGACCCGCGGTGTCCTCGAGTTGAGCGACAAGCTCGACAGGCTGCTCCCCTCCATCTACTTCAGACACGTGATCGCGAGCGCCGTCGACCTCCACTTCGAAGGGGTGGAGCCGTGGTCGCAGGACACGGTGATGGAGATGCTCGCGAGGTCGCTCTCGGAGTTCATCCTCGACGGCAAGGGTGACGGGTTCGCACGCGACATCGGCGGCGGCGTGGCGAGGGCAGGCATAGAGCCGAGCAGCACGGACTTCTCGCGGATACATTCGTCGGTGTACAACGTGAGCCCGTTCGCGTTGCTGGCGCCGTGGGACGCGACAGGCGAGGTGAAGGAGACCTCCATCGCCGTTCACCAGCATCGCGGTAAGAACGAGTGGAACGTCTTCGTCCCGACCGGCGCCCTCCTGGCCACGGCCCTGGGGGAGTAGGCGCCAGGGCCCGGTAGCCGGTCACGTCGCGGGTGGCCGGTCGTAGCGGGCCGTCACGGCCAACGCTCAGCTCGCGCGACCGCCCGCGATCTCGACCAGGTAGGCGTGAGTCTGGTCCAGCACCCGCGCCGCGTCGTAACGGTCCACAGCGGCTATCAGGCGGTCGCTATGTGGGGGAGAGCGCAGCGTCTCCTCGATGGCGTGCGCCATCTCCCGCGCGTCGCCAACGGGCACCAGGGGCCCAAGGCTGCCGTCCTGCAGAACTTCCCTCGGCCCGCTCGGGCAGTCGGTCGAGACGGCAGGACAGCCGCAGGCGAGCGCCTGCACGAGGGTGCCAGGCAGCCCCTCGAGACGTGAGGACATGACGTACAGGTCCGCGTTCGCCATGTACGCGTACGGGTTCGAGACGAAGCCGGGCATCTGCACGCGCCCGCCGAGGCCCAGCCGCTCTACCTGCGCCTCCAGAGCAGCGCGCTCCGGCCCCTCGCCCAGGATCACCAGCCGAGCCGCTGGGTCCCGGACGAGCGAGAACGCCTCTATCAGCGTGGCGAAGTCCTTGCGCTGCGAGAGGCTCCCGACGCCGAGGATCACGGGCGGCTCGCCGGGAGCGAACCAAGGATGATCCAGCGGTACCGCGGCGAGGCGGCGAAGCTCGGGTGTGACGACGGGGTTGTACAGCGCGGCGATCTTCTGTGGTGGCACGCCGAGTACGTCGACCATCGCGTCCTTCACGCCGTCCGAGACGGCGATCGTGCCTGCCGCCAGCCGGTAGGTCAGCGGCGCGAGCATGTGGGAGAGTCGGGACATCATCGTGGCCTGGGCGCGCCTTCCACGACGGGGCGTTATCGCCTCTCGCACGACGGTCGGGACGCCTCCCGCGAGACGCGACGCGAACACGGCGACGAAGCTGGTGTGCGGCAGCGTCGTGAGCATCACATCCGGCCGGTTCCGCCTCAGGTCCCTTGCCAGGGGCGCCAGCGCCCTGCTGACGGAGCCGACCCCCAGGTCGACGAGCTCGACGTCTTCCGACACCTCCGGGACATACGGGCCTTCTGCAGCCGCGAGGACGAGCCGTACGTCCATGCCGCGCTCGGCCATGCCGTTGGCGATGACGACCATCATGCGCTCGGCCCCACCTCCCATGAGGTCGGCGAGGAAGACGGTCAACCGCTGCCTGCGGGCCCCCGGCTGCCTGCCGTCGGTCAACCCTGCTCCGTCTCGGCGTCCGGACCTGCGCCACCGGCGGCTACGAGCCCGAGGACGAGCACGTGGATCCACGTGAACCTGTCGGTGTACGACACCCTTGCCAAATCCATGAGGAGCAGGACGATGAGCGTGGCGAGCACGACCCACGCCGACTGCCTGCCTGCGATGACGCCCACGACCGTCCTGTAACCGACTATCGCGTAGATGAGATAGAACATGAAGGCGCCGACGACGCCGAAGTTCGCGAGCAGCTCTACGAAGTTGTTGTGCGAGTACGTGGTGAACGAGCCGACGAAGCGGTACTGGTTGATGCCGTTGCCGAACGCGGGCCTGCTCCACCAGACGTCGAGACCATCCACGATCATTGCCGACCGCACAGACGTCGCTCTGCCCTCGGTCACGGTGTCCTCGACACGCTGGAAGAAGGTTATGTCCTGGACGGCCTCACCGAAGCCCAGCACGGGCCCGTATGTGAGAGAGCCCCAGACCGCCACCGGCGCCAGCAGCAGCACGAGCGCGGCTCCGACGGATGGCCTGCGGAACAGCGGGGAGAGGCTGCGCAGCAGCAGCAGCAAGTATGCGAACCAGACGAAGACGAGCTTGCGGGTCCCGGTCGTGAGCGTTGCGATGACGATGAAGGCCAAAGCCAGGATCTTGGCCCACCTGTTGCGAGAACCGGCGAGCAGCAGCAGGAACGCCGCCAGCGAGAGCTGGATGGCAAGGGCGTTCGCGTTGCCTGTAAGGCCCTCGGCGCGGGCGAACCCCTGGACGTAGCTCTGGTGCAAGGCGATGGCGCCCTGGATGCCCGCCGCCGTCGCGGCGCTCCACGCGACGAGCCTGAGCGGCACGCCGTTCTGCAGCGCGGTCCAGACCAGGGCTGCGCCGACGAAGTCGACCATGAGCCCGATGCTGCTCACGAGCGCTACCGACTGGTTGACCGACCACAGCACGCTGGCGAGCGCGTAGATGACGAAAGCCGCCCCGACCATAAGCGTCGCGTCGAGCCGTATCCGTATGGGGGCCTGGGTGCTCTTGAGCACGACGAGGCCGAAGCAGACGATCACGAAGAAGTGCGGCACCCTCGAGAACGCCGTCTCGCTGAGGAGCATGGCGGTGGTGACGAAGAGGACGACCGAGGCTCCCAGGAGCCTCGTCACCAGCCGATCTGCGGACCGCCGCGTCCTGGAAGCGCCGACCGAAGGGAGGCTTGTAGTCGTCATCCGTGGCCCCGCACGAGCGGGCGGGACGGTGCGCTGCTTAGAAGGATGCTCAATGTAGGGCGCCGGCCTTCCTCGACTTGATCAGCTCGAGCGGAGGAGAGTTGGCGACCAGGCTTCTCAGTACGTGCAGGACGTTGCGAGGGTCTACGACGAGGCCAGCCAGCGTCCACGGGAGGCTAGCGAGCGCCGTCCGCACGTCTCTTGCGGCCGAGGCGAATATCAGGGTGCGCGCAGCGGCCCTGTGCCTGAGCCGCGGGTTCTTCGCCATGAGGTCTGCGTACTTGTCGGCGAACATCTTGGACCCTGCGAGCTTCTTCGACCAGTCGAGCGTTATGCGCTCGTGGTTCGCGGCCCTGACACGCACGAGCACTTCGTCGACGAAGTCGAAGGTGGCGACCTGGGCGAGCCTGACGTAGAGCTCGGTGTCCTGCATGGCGGGGAACCGCTCGTCGAAGCCGCCGATGCGCTCCAGCAGGTCACGCCTCGCGACGACGACCGACATCCCACCTATAGAGTTCCTGTAGAGAACCTGCTCGAGCACCCGGCCGCGCAGGCGCGGCCGCGTGCGCATGAAGCTCTTTCTCTGGTCAGCGTCGAAGTGCTCGGCGGCGCTGTATACCAGCCCGAGCTCGTTCGAGCTGCCGGCGATCAGAGACTGGATGGCCTCCAGCTTGTTCGGGAGCCACAGGTCGTCGTCGTCAAGGAAAGCTATCCAGCGGCCCTTGGCCAAGGCTATGCCGGCGTTGCGGGCGCCGGATCCGCCCTTCGCGTTGGTGTTGACTACGTACTCGACCCACGGGAAGCGCTCGACGACACTTTGGGCTGCAGCGTCTTCAGCGTCGTCCACCACGATCACTTGCGCTGGACGGACCGTCTGCGCCTCGACGCTATGAAGCGCCTCCTCCAGCAGCAGAGGCCGCCGATAGGTCGGGATGATGACTGTGAAGAACGGCTCGTCCATGGTCTGAGTCAGGTCGGCGCCGCTCACCGGCAACGTGAGCAGTTTGCCTTCGTTA
The DNA here is from genome assembly GCA_964565625.1 of uncultured bacterium. GTDB lineage: Bacteria > Deinococcota > Deinococci > Deinococcales > Trueperaceae > DASRWD01. The sequence goes on along the minus strand of CAZMFX010000029.1, from coordinate 17,081 downwards.
CTCCCAGTGTAGACGGGGTTCGCTTCAGCGTTCTGAGTCGACATCACAGGAGAGGGAGGGCGCGGGGTGAACCGCGCCCTCCCTCGGGTCTTGGGCCTGTTATCCCGCGCTCAGTTGACGGTCAGCATCGAGTTCATGAGCTTGGCTACCGGCAGAGCGATGTACCGCGAGTAGTCGGAGCCACCGAACTTGTCCATCACTCGGTCGGTGATGTCGGCGATCCTGCCGGTGCTGTCCCAGGGTGCGAACTCGGAGTACGCGCTCACCTCGTAGCGGTAGTAGTCCATCCGGTTCCAGTCGTCGCTGCTCTCGATGCCGCCGCGAGACCGGTCGCCGCCGATGTCGCCGGAGAACCAGTCGCGGCTGCCCGTGGCGTGCTCCGGGTCGATCACCCACTCCGAGATGGTCCTTGCCATCTCCTTTATCGTCTCCTCGTTCCACCAGCCGAAGCCTTCGAAGTAGAAGTCGAGGGCGTCGTGGAAGGCGTAGCGAGCGTATACGGTCGGGTGCAAGTAACCGGACCTGCTGCCCTCGGAGACCACGCCGCGGGGCCACACCAACGCCGTGCCGGATGGGGATTCGACCTCTCTAACGTCCTCGCGGAGCTTGCCTGCCATGCGCTCCGCCTCCTTCATGTAGCCCGACTCGCCAGTGAGGAGCGACATGTAGTAGTGCCACTTCATCCACGAGTAGTAGGTGTGGGTGCCGGGGCGGATCATTATCGGGAACCCCTTGGGCTCGTCCTCCCGCTCGCGCCACTTCGCCTCGAAGTGGTTGACGAGGTAGTCGACCCAGTAGTCGGCGTGCGCGCCGTAGTCGATGCCGTCGGGGCTCTTGAGGTTGCGGTTCAAGTCGAGGGCGTACGCGATGTTGGCGATTAGGGCGTGGGTCTTCATCTCGTCGAGCTTGTTGGTGTCCTTGCCTACGTACTCGTCGCCGCTGCTGTAGCGCCATACCCAGTTCAGGTAGCCGTCTTTGCCGTCGGACGAGGAGCCGACGAGCACGCCACGCCATGAGTCGTGCAGTTCGCCGCGCATTATCTGTGCGATCTTGTCGATCTCGTCGAGGATCTTCAGGTCGCCGGTAACGCGGAACGCGTGGAGCAGGAACTGAACGTGGGTGTGCAGGTCGCGGGCGTAGCGGTAGAGGTCGTCGCTGGCCGCCCACTCGTACACGTCGTACACGGAGTCGTCGATCGCCTTCCACATGCGGCGGTACCAGACCTGGGCGTCGGCGGGTAGCTGCGAGGCGTCGAAGCTCGCGTTCCCGACGAGGTCGAACTTGCTCGTCGAGCCGGGCAGTGGGGCTTCGCCGCCCGGTTCCTCTGCGGAGGGGTCGCCGGGGAAGCCGTCTGGCAGCGCCCCCGTCATGAGGTACGTCTCCAGGTTGTCGTGAGTCAGGTCTCGCCGGGACGAGACGACGACTGCGTCGATCACGGTCTCGGGCTCGGCGTGGCCGATAGATATGTGGTGCTCGCCGCTGAGGAGCTCCTGCATCGTGGCGGCAACCCATACGTACTCGCCGAAGTGGAAGAGCTCTACGCGCTCCACCTCGCCGTCGAAGCCCAGGTACATGGCGCTCTCGTCTGTCGATGCGCCCTTGATGCGCGCCCACAGTACGTACTCGCCGTCAGCGGTTATCTCGAACGGGACGAACGCGTCCTCGACGCCTTCGCTGGCAGGGGAGAGCCTGGTCGTGGCGACGACGACCTTGTTGCCAGAGGTCCCGGGCTCGTCGCGTACCGCGAGGTTGCTGCCTTCCAGAACGGCGTCCTCGGCTTCGAGGGCCTGCATGACGGTAGGCATCCTCCCGCCGGGGCCGGACGGCGCGCAGGCGGCGATGATCAACGCTAGAACTGAGATGAGAACTACTTGGTACTGCGTACGCGACCGGAGCCGCGGGGTACCCGAGCGCGATATGCGCAAACGGGGATGGTGCATCTACTGCCCCTCTCTCTTCCGGCGTGCCTGAGCACGCCGCCTCAAGTACTTCGAGAGGGGCTATGGAAGCTCCGCTCTCGTCAGCCGGTTGCGCCACTGACTCGGCTCGTCCCAGGCGCCCAAATTGCGGGACGGGCTTCAACGTCTCTGAGGAGAACTTCGCCTCCCCTTGGATATGCCGGCGATTCTATTGCCGGTCCGCACGGTGTGCTCGTAAGAAACACCACCGTCATGCGGAGATCAGAACGGATGTGGTATAGCCCACGCCGTTCCACCCGGCGGTCTTTCCGATCCTCTCCCCCCTGCCCGCCAGCGGCGGACGCGGAGCTCAATCGTTGCGGTAGCGCCGACCACAACTACCTACGGCGCTTCCTGGTGAAACGTATCACTAGTAGGGTGAGAACCCTGTGTTCCGGATGTGAAAGTTAAGGCGCCTGGGGCAGTTGCCCCAGCCAACTCTGGGTCAAAGCAGGCCCTGTTCGGTTGAAAGTGTCTTGTAACACTATCTGGTTCGGCATAACCGACCCGGAGCACGCACTTCCGAGCGGCGCTCGCAGTTGCTGGGAGATGCTACAGACAGGCTCGCCACGGGAGCCGTGGCGCACTTCACCCGGTGCCCCGGTGCTTACGCCGGGACCCAGACCTCCGAGACACGGCGCCATACACGCACGTCTCGTGGAGCCTTCCCGCTTATCGTGTCGACGGCCTCCTGAACCCGGTCGTCCGGGAGCGTCACGGAGACCACCGTGAGGCGAGGTGACGCCGGCTCGGCAGGCGCGGGATCCAGGGTCGGGAGCGGCACGTTGAACAGGTGGCCGGCGAGGGCCCCGATGAGGCCCAGGGCCACTGCGCCTATGACGGCCGACCAGAACGGACCCACCGAGATCGCGGCCTCCTTGCCCATGACGTTGAGGACGCCGGAACCGAGCAGCAGGCCGGCGAACCCGCCGCCGAGGAAGCCGGCGGTGAAGCCCATGGCGGCGCCCACGTCTGGCGGCACTACCGCCCTGTTGATCAGGTTCGGTGAGGCGAGCCGCTTCGCTCGCAGCACGTCGTCAGAGTCGCCAGGGAACACGAGTACCTGAGACTCCTGGAAGCCGGCCTGGACGAGCGCCGACGCGGCGTCCTCTGCTGCGGACGGGTGTTCGAAGTTGGCGGTGACGGTGCTCTCCATGGCGCTCCCTCCGTTGCGGCTCGGCAATGCGCAGTCAGATGATAGCGCGCACCGTGCGATTATGGCCGCGTGGACGCGCCCGGGGACGCGAAACCGCAGAGCGCCTCGGCCGCCACGTCCTCGCGGCGGGGCGCCCTTACGCTGATGGGCGGCACGCTCGCGAGCCGCGTGACGGGCCTCGTCCGCAACTCGCTGCTGGCACAGTTCTTCCCGACCGCTGTCGTCGACGCCTTCGTCACGGCGTTCAAGGTGCCCAACCTGTTCCGCGAGCTGCTCGCGGAGGGGGCGCTGGTCTCCTCCTTCGTTCCGGTCTACAAGCGGCTCGAGCCGGAAGACGCGCGCAGGCTGACGGGGGCCGTCCTCTCGCTGCTGGTGATCCTGAACGGCGCGCTCATGCTGGCCGCGTACCTGACGGCACCGCTGCTTGCGCGCCTGCTCATCGCCGACGCCGGTCACGTCGACCTCGAGTTGACGACGAGGCTCGTGCGGATCGTCTTCCCGTTCCTGCCCGCGATATCGCTGTCGGCCCTAGCCATGGGACTGCTGAACGCGGAGGAGCGCTTCCTGGCGCCGGCCTGGGCCCCTGTCGCGCTGAACGTCGTGACGGCCGGGCTGATGGCGGCCTTCCCTGGCCAGGCGACGATGCTGGCGGTGGCTCACGTGCTCGGCGGCCTCGCGCAACTCCTGTTCCAGTTGCCGGCTCTGTCGCGCGCCGGCCTCATGCCGCGGCCGCGCCTCCCGTGGCACCCGGCGTTGGCGGGCGTCGCGCTGCTGATGGTGCCGTTCGCGGTCACGACGAGCGGCAGGCAGGTAGTCAACGTCGTCGCGTCGAACGTCGTAACGGGCATCGACGCGGGCGCTCAGGGCGCGTTCTACCTCGCCGACCTGTTCCTGAGCCTGGGGCTCGGGCTCTTCGGCATATCGCCGGCGCTGGCCTACTACTCGCGGCTCGCAGCCCACGCCGGCAGGGACGAAGACGCGTTCGGGCCGACCCTGACGGAGGGCATGAGGCTCATAACGTTCCTCGCGGTCCCCGCCGGCGTCGCGATACTCGTGTTCGCGCCGCAGCTCGTCGACGTCCTCTACAACTGGCGGTCGCTGTTCGGCCAGCCGATGGACGAGGGGCTACGCGCCTACACGGTACGGGCGACGGTGCCGCTCGGCCTCGCCGTCTTCCCGCTCGCGGCACACGCGCTCCTGGTGCGCACCTTCTACGTGAGGGGCAGGGTGGGACCGCCGGTAGCGATAGCCCTGACGTCGCTCACCCTCCAGGGCGTCCTCTACTACGCGCTGGCCGGGCCCTTCGGCATCACCGGCGTCGCAGCCGCCGTCGCAGTTGCTGCCTGGGTCCAAGTCGTCCTCGCCGCGACGTTCGTCGCGAGGCGCGAGGGGCTCTCGCTCGCGGCGTTCGGCAGGCACGCGGCGGCTGCCTGGGCCGCGGCGGCCGCAGCGGGCGTCGTCGGTCGCCTCGTACCTGGACTGCTGGGTACGCCCGCCACCTGGACCGGCAGCCTGATCGAGCTCGCGGTCGGAACCGCGGCGTTCGTCGTCACCTACGCCGCCTTCGGCGCGCTCCTCGGCTTGCCTGAGGTCGCCTCGGTCGCGCGCTGGCTGAGGCGGGGGCGTTAGGCGAGCGTTACGACGTCCGGTTGCCATGACGGCGTCATGGCTTGAGCTATTCCGCTGGGGCGAACGCCAGCGCCCAGTCCGAGACGGCCGGGGCCTTCCAGACGCCCTGCGCGGCGTCCACTTGCAGCTCCTCGTAACCCTTTCTCGCGTCGACCGCCACGACGACCGAGTGGTCGGGAACCTCTGACAGGCTTACGGAGCCGGCCTCCTGAGCGTAGAGGACGCCTCGGCCGGCTTCTGCGCTGACAAGTAAGAGCTCGCCTGTGGCCAGCCGCCGGGCGGACGCGGACCCGTCCGGCATGCGCCCGTCCCAGAAGCGCCGGAAGGTGAGGTAGGCGTCCTTCACGCCGGCCGGCACCTCGACCTCCGGCGCCCTGTCAACGATGGCTCCGACCCCGCCGGCCATCGCGTAGCCCCACAGGAGCCGCAGCGTGTCGCCGTCCGCCTGCTCGCCCGCGACCAGCGGGTAGCGGGCCTCGAAGATGACCGGTCTCCCACCGCTCGCGTTTAGCTGGTCTCGCGCCAGGTCGAACGGGGCGACGTCCATCTCGTAAGGATCGAGGTCGCGCGAGACGACTGCCAACTGACGGCCAGACAGGTCGAAGGTGCGGGACCCGCTGCCCTCCTCGGTCGCGGTGAGGAGGTGTTGGAGCGGCAGGAGCCCGGTCAGGCGCTGCGACCACGCGACGACGTCGCTCTCGTCCGCCCACTCGTCGAGGTCGAAGCCGTACGACATAGTCCAGTTGGGCAGCGGGCCGAGGCGGGCAGCGATGTAGCGCAGGAGCCTGTCGAACGCGATTCCTGTGGCGCCACCGCTGTCGCCGGGAACGAGCGGGTCGGCTTGCAGGCCGAGGGGCGTGTAGCGCCGGGACTCGTCACCCCACATCCAGAAGTGAACGAAGAGCCCGCGGTCATGGGCGGCGGCGAGCAGGGTCTCTAGGAGCCGGAAAGTCGCCGGGTCGGGTTGCACCCTGCCGTGCCGGTCCCAGCGCGGGTCACCCAGGCTGAACCACTCGTTGTTCACCGCGACGTGAAGGGCGTCGAAGCCTAAGCCTGCCACCTCGTCGAGCACTGGTGAGAGCGCCTCCACCATGCCATCTGCGGTGCGTGGCAGGTCTCCGAGGCCATTCAGCAGCCGCCCGCCCGCCCCATACACGTTGTACGTCGTCGGCGCCCGCGAGCCGTCGGCGGCCCTCGAGGAGAACCGCCCGGCGACCCCGGTCATCACGCCTTCCTTGGCGCCCGCCGTGGCCCTGACCGTTCCACTGATGCCGTCCAACCCCCGCAGGTCGGAGGTCGTCGTGAACGACCAGGAGCCCGGGCTGGTGGGCGTGAAGCGGAACCTGTAGACGGCGCTGCCCCTGCGACCGCCCACGTAGAAGGCCTCGACGCCGTACCGCTCCCCTGTCGCGGCGTTGACGAACGTGGCGGCGGCGACGGCGTCGAACGGGTCACCTCTCGGCGGCGCGGTGAGCACCTCTATGTCGATGCTCGAGTGCACTGGCACCGAAGGCAGGTCGGAGTCGGATCCGTCGACGGGCACGTCGAGACCAGAGACCGTCCGCGCCTGGACGACGGGGAAGGGCCCGGACCACGTGCTCACGTCCGGCAGAGGCGGGTCGGGCGCCAGTGCGCCCATGACGGCGAGCGTCAGGAGCGCAGCGACGTACACGTACTCGAGGGCCGTGGCGCGTCGCCGCGGCCACGGCTTCACAGGCGTTTGAAGATCAGGCAGGCGTTCTGGCCGCCGAAGGCGAAGTTCGTCGACATCGCGACGTCGACCTGCTCACGTCTCGCCTCGTTAGGGACGTAGTCGAGGTCCAGCTCCGGGTCGGGATCGACGTAGTTGCGCGTAGGCGGCAGCACGCCGGAGTCGATGGCCTGTACGGTCGCGATCGCCTCGATTCCACCTGCCGCGCCGAGCGTGTGACCCGTCATCGACTTCGTGCTGCTGACCGGAGGCACGGGGCCGCTCCCCTCCCACACCGACTTGAAGGCGAGCGTCTCGTTGAGGTCGTTCGCCTCCGTGCTCGTGCCGTGGGCGTTTATGTACCCGACGTCGCCCGGCTCGAGCCCCGCGTCCTGCAGCGCCCAGCGGATCGCTCGGGCCGCGCCGCGCCCGCCTGGTGCGGGGGCCGTTATGTGGTGCGCGTCTGCGCTCGTCGCGTAGCCGACGATCTCGGCGTATATGCGCGCGCCCCTTGCGACGGCGCGCTCGTACTCCTCGAGCACCAGGATGCCGGCTCCCTCGCCTGCGACGAAACCGTCACGGCTGGCCGTGAACGGTCGACTGGCGGTCTCCGGCGAATCGTTGCGGGTCGAGAGAGCCCGCATGACTGCGAAGCCGCCGATGCCCATTGGCGTCACGCAAGCCTCGGTGCCGCCCGCGAACATCACGTCGGCATCGCCGCGCTGGATCATCCTGAAAGCGTCACCTACGTTGCCTGAGCCGGTCGCGCAGGCCGTCACGACGCTCGAGCTCGGCCCCGTGAGGTGGTAGCGCATCGCGACGTGGCCGCTCGCCATGTTGGCGATGAGCATGGGGATGAAGAAGGGGCTCATCCGCATGGCGCCGCGCTCGTGAACGATCTTGGACTGCGCCTCCCACGTCTCGAGGCCGCCGATGCCTGAGCCGATGCACGTCCCGGCGTGCTCGCCCGCGACCTCTTCCTCCTTAAGGCCAGCGTCCTCGAGCGCGAGGGCGGCCCCGATCAGCGCCAGTTGCACGAACCGGTCGAGGCGCCTTGCCTCGCGCCTGTCTATGTAGGCGCCGACGTCGACGTCGACCTCTCCGGCGATCTGTACGGAGAGATCCGACGCGTCGAACCTGGTTATGCGGCGGATGCCGTTCCTCGCCTCGTGCTGGGCGCTCAGGAACTCTGCTGCTCCCACCCCTATGGGCGTCACGGGCCCAAGCCCCGTCACAACGACACGTCTCATAGCGAAGCCAAGGGTACTAGACGGCACGGTCCAAGGCTGTACCCGAACGTCTTTTGAGGCTTACTGCTTGTCCGCGATGAACTTGACGGCGTCGCCGACGGTGCGGATGCCCTCGGCCTCTTCGTCCGAGATCTCGACCCCGAACTCGTCCTCGAGCCCCATGATCAGCTCAACCACGTCAAGGGAGTCTGCGCCAAGGTCCTCCTGGAACCGTGACTCCGTCGTGACCTCGCCGGAATCCGCGTCCAGCTTGTCAGCGATTATGTCCTTGACCTTCTCGAGTATCTCTTGCTCGTCCACTGTGACTTTCCTCCTGAGCCATCCTAGTCGCGCTTTGCGGTGTGGGTGTCGGCGTCGAGGCGAACTCGCCCCTTGGCTGCCACCGTCAGTCGCGGCGTTCGAGTGGCGGCCGCATGCGCGTGTTGGGCCTTACCGAAGGCCCCCGAATCATTACGGCATCACCATGCCACCGTCAACCGCCAGCGTCTGACCGTTGACGTAGCCGGCCTCCACGCTCGCCAGGAACGCGACGGCATGGGCGACGTCGCGCGGGCTCCCGAAGCGGCCTGCCGGGATCTCCTGCAGGTAGCGCTCACGCAACTCGGGCGGCAGGGCGTCCGTCATGTCCGACTCGATGAAACCGGGCGCTACCGCGTTGACCGTGATGCCGCGGCCCCCGTACTCGCGCGCCAACGCCTTCGTCAGCCCTATCAGGCCAGCCTTCGCTGCGACGTAGTTGGCCTGCCCTGCGTTGCCCCTGAGGGCCACCACCGAGCTGATGTTGACGATGCGGCCGGCCGCGGACTTGAGCAGGTGCCGGAGGGCGGCGCGTGACAGGTAGAACGCCGCAGAGAGGTCCGTGTCGATGACGCTGCGCCAGTCATCGTCCTTCATGCGCAGCGCGAGGCCGTCGCGCGTGATGCCCGCGTTGTTCACCAGCACGTCGAGGCCGCCGAAGCGGTCGACCACCGCCTTCACGAGCTCTTGGCAGGCGCCGGGGTCGGCGACGTCTGCCTGGAACGCCTCGGCTTCGGAGCCGCCTTGCCTGAGGGCTTCGACGAGCGCCAGTGCGGGTGCCCCGGAGGAGGCGTAGTGCACGGCGACCCTGTACCCGAGAGCGCCGAGCAGCTCGGCTGTCTCGTGCCCGATGCCGCGACTCGAACCGGTGACGATCACCGTGCGGCCCGCCCCTGACTCGCCATCGATCACGACGCAAGCACCTCCTCCAAGCTCTCGGGGTCCGTGACGGAGGCCGTGACGGCACCGGCGAGGGTTCTCCCTACCAGGTTTATCAGGACCTCACCGGAACCGAACTCGACGAAAGCCGCCTGTCCAGACGTCGCAGCGTCAAGCCACCTGACGGTCTCTACCCATCTCACGCTGCCCGTTACCTGAGCGGTCAGCAGCTCGGCCGCCGCCGCGGCCGAAGGCAGAGGCGTCGCCGTCACGTTGCTGACGACCGGCACCCGCGGCTCCCTGAACGTGACGGCGGCCAGGTCTCGCGCCAGGCGCCGGGCCGCCGGTTCCATGAGGCTGCAGTGGAACGGAGCGGAGACCTTCAGGGGCACCGATCGTGCGCCCAGGGCCTTGAGCTCGGCGGCGGCCGCCTCGACGGCAGCTGCATCGCCAGAGATGACGGTCTGGCCCGGAGCGTTGTAGTTGGCGACCTCGACAACGCCGCCACCCCTCGTGCCTGCGAGCACCCGCTCGACGGTCTCCGAGTCGACCTTGAGGATCGCTGCCATCGCCCCAACGCCCGCCGGCACCGCCTCCTGCATGTACTCCCCTCGCGCCCGCACAAGTCGCACGGCGTCACCAAGGTCGAGCGCTCCCGCCGCGACGAGGGCCGTGTACTCACCAAGGCTGTGGCCGGCCATGTAGGAGGCAGCCGTCCCCCCGGCGGACGCGTACGCGGCGTAGGCGGCGGCTCCTGCCGCGACGAGCGCCGGCTGCTGGTTGGCGGTCAGCCGCAGCTCCTCTTCCGGGCCCTCCCACATGAGGCTGAGGAGCCCGGGCAGGGCGGAGTCGGCGGCGTCCAGCACCTCACGCGCCGCGCTCGACGAGTGGTAGAGCTCGCGCGCCATCCCGACGCGCTGCGAGCCCTGGCCGGGGAAGATCCCGACTACCTGTCTTGGTGAGAAGCTCAAACCGGAGTCGGAGCCCACGTGACCACCGAGGCGGCCCACGTCAGGCCGGCACCGAACGACACGAGAAGCAGGTTGTCGCCCTCGTGCACCTGTCCGTTGTCAACAGCGTGTCGGATCGCGAGCGGGATGCTTGCCGTCGAGTTGTTGCCGTACTCGTCGACGGTCACGACTACGCGCTCGCGCTCGAGCCCCAGCCGCTCCCGGGCGGCGTCGATGATGCGCAGGTTCGCCTGGTGGGGAACGAAGAGGCTTATGTCCTCGGGTCTTAGCTCTGCCTTCTCGATGGCCTCGAACGTCGACGTCGTCATCACGCGCACGGCGAACTTGAACACCTCGCGGCCGTTCATGTACAGGTGCTCGGCCAGCGGCGTCCCGCTCGGCAGGCAGCGGCCGACAGAGCGGCGGTGAAGCTGGTCGGCCCCGGATCCATCTGCGCCCATCACCATCGACCTGATGCCGAACTCGCCCGGCACGGCCTCGACGATCACAGCGCCCGCGCCGTCCCCGAAGAGGACGGCTGTCGAGCGGTCGTTCCAATCGACGATCTTGGTCAGCGCCTCGCTGCCTATCGCGAGCACGCGCTTGCACTGGCCGGACTCGACGAGCCCGCGCGCTACGCCCACCGCGTAGATCCAACCGGGGCACGCCGCCAACAGGTCGAACGCCCCGGCAGACAGCTTGAAGCGGTCCTGAACGAGGGCGGCGGTCGCCGGGAAGAGCGCGTCCGGAGTGTTGGTCGCGACGATGACCATGTCCACACCCGCGAGGGCGTCATCGCCGTGGCGGGCCAGCAGGTCCTCGACCGCTCTGAACGCGAGGTCGCTCGTGTACTCGTCCTCGCCGGCCACATGCCTTCGCTTGATGCCGGTGCGCGACGTTATCCACTCGTCGGACGTGTCCATCATCCGCTCGAGGTCGTGGTTGGTGAGGACGTTCGGCGGGGCGTACGCGCCGAGGAGCGTTATTCCCGCCCTCGTGGCTTCGCGCCCGTTCGCGCCGACGTTTCCTATGACTTTAGGCCTCCGCGAAGACCTGACGGCCGTCGTAGTAGCCGCACTCAGGGCATACGACGTGAGGGGGCCTCGGCTCCTTGCACTGGGGGCAGGCGACGAGCGTCGGTTCCTTCAGTGCGTGGTGGGAGCGCCTTGCGTCACGGCTGGCGCGCGAGGTGCGCTTCTTGGGTACTGGATGCTTGGCCATCTGCTTATCGTCTCTTTCCTGGTGGCCCTTCTGTGGGCCGTCCGTTAGCTTACGGGTTAGAGGCCCCCTGCGTTCGGGAACCGCATCACTGCCCGGGTCTCAGGCCCTGTTCTTCCTGTCGAGCTCCCTCAGGGCCTCGTCAAGACCCTTGATCTTAGCAGTGCCGTTCTGCTTCGCCTGGCTCTTACCAGCCAGCTCCGGATGCTCGTTGAGGTTCACGCCCTCCTCGTTGAGCCCCAGGCACTCTTCCTTGCACAGCGCCGTCAGCGGAACCTCGATGGCCAGGAGCTCGGTCAGGAGCGGGGCGAAGTCGACCTCTGGCTTGCCGAAGACGAGCAGCTCCTCCTCGGCCTCGTCGAGCTCCTCCAAGGTCAGCGGCTTCTCGGATGGCCGGTAGACCATCGGGTAAACGAAGTCGGTCTCTAGATCTACAGGCACGTCTGTGAGACAGCGCCTGCACTCGAGGACCGCGGTGGCGCGTACCTCGCCGTCGACGACGAAGTCGTCGTCACCGCCCGTGTTGATGACGTGGAGCTCCCACTCTGCCGGGCCCTCCAGCCTCAGGCCGTCAGCATCCAGAAGCTCGGGGCTGGGGTCCAGGAGGCCCTCTGCTTCAACCTCCGACTCGCTACCAGGTGCGTGGTGAAGCAGGGAGGCCAAGTTGAGGATCGCGTCCCTGCGAGATTGCATCCGAGTAAAATATCGGTTCTCCATGCAGGCAGTCAAGGCCGCGCGATGCAAAGAACGCCGGTGACAGCGGGATCAGGTCGACCGCAACCCGGGCGGTCGACGGGCGCGCGGCACGTCGGCACCGCGTGGGCCGACGCGGCCCGAAGGCGTTAGGCTTGCGAGGCATGTTCGAGGTCATCCCATGCGTCGACGTCCGGCAGGGAAGGGCCGTTCGCCTGCTCGAGGGTGACCCGGACCGCGAGACCGTCTATCACGCCGACCCCCTGACCGCCGCGCGCGGCTTCGACGCCGCGGGAGCGCGCATGCTGCACGTCGTCGACCTGGACGCCGCACTCGGCACGGGCAACAACCTGAGGGCCATAGAGGAGGCGTGCCGCGGCGTGAGGGCAGGCGTCGAGGTCGCGGGCGGGATCCGGAGTGTGGCGGACGCCGCGGAGCGCCTGGAGTTCGCTGACAGGGTGGTCATCGGCACCGCCGCGGTAAGGGACCCGGGGCTGGTACGCGACCTGCTCGAGCGTTTCGGACCGGACCGCGTCGTCGTGTCGGTTGACGCGAGGCACGGCGACGTTGCGGTCAGCGGCTGGACGGAGTCGACCGGCGTCCGCGCGAACGACCTGGCGCGGGCGATGCACGCAGCCGGGGTGCGCACGCTGATATTCACAGACGTATCGCGGGACGGCACGCTGAGGGGGGTAGACGACGCCCCGGTTCGTGAGGTGCGAGAAGCCTTCCCCGGAGCGCTGTACGCGGGTGGAGGCGTTGGCTCGGACGCCGACCTCGACCTCTACGAGGCGCTCGGGCTTCAGGGCGCGATCGTGGGCCGCGCCCTCTACGAAGGGAAGATCACCTATCCCAGAACTGCCTGAGGTCGAGACGGTGAGGCGCGAGCTCGAGCCGTGGCTCTCCGGCCGCGTCATAACCGAGGTCGAGAGACTGGCGCCCGCCGGCCCCAAGTACGCCGATCTAGAGCGAGCGGCGGGGCAGAGGGTGCTTGACGTCGGTCGGCGCGGCAAGTTCATCCTCGCGCCGCTATCTGGTGGCGACGAGCTGGTCATCCACCTTGGCATGACGGGTTCGATATCGGCTCAGGAGCCCTCCGGCCCCGCGGCCGGTCATGTGCGGGTGCGACTGCACCTCGCAGGTGACGGCCCCTCGACCCTGTACTTCCGCGACGCGCGCCGGTTCGGTCGCTTCCTCGTCGTGCCGGCAGGGGAGTACGGGTCGCTTCCGACGTTGGCTGCGTTGGGGCCCGAGCCGTTCGACGAGGGCCTGACTGCCGGGGTCTTCGCTGCGAACCTCGCCAGGTCCGGCATGGCCGTGAAGACTTACCTCATGAGCCAGCGGCCGGTGGCGGGCGTAGGGAACATCTACGCTGACGAGGCGCTGTGGCGCGCCCGCGTGCACCCGTTGACGCCTGCTCGCGACGTGCCCGCTCCCCGGGCCGCCGAGCTGCTCGCTGCGATCCGCTCGGTGCTGGCCGAGAGCATCGCCGCGAACGGGACGACGCTGAGGGATTACCGCCGCGTGAGCGGCGAGACCGGCGAGTTCTTCGAGAGGCTGGCCGTCTACGGCAAGGCAGGCGAGCCGTGCCCGCGCTGCGGCACGCTTCTCGTCAAGAGCGTCGTTGGGCAGAGAGGCACCGTCCACTGCCCCAACTGCCAGAGGCGACCGCGCGCGCGGCGGGCGGCGAAGGCCAGGAGCGCGGCTTGAGCTCGCGGGGCACGCGGGACGACGCGGCCCGGACCCGGGGCGGCGTCGTGTCTGCCCCGTACCATGTCCAGCTGCGCTTCTCCGACACGGACCGCCTCGGTCACGTCAACAACGCGGTCTTCGCGACGTTCGCGGAGCTCGGTCGGCTGGCGTTCCTGCGCGAGCTCGGCATGACGGACAAGGGGCTGATACTCGCTCACCTGTCGATCGACTTCCTGCGCCAGGTCCACCTGGAAGACGACTGTGAGATGGTGACCGGCGTCGTGAAGGTTGGCAACACGAGCTTCGAGCTGGCGCAGACGCTGAGAGCGAACGGTGAGCCCGCGGCGCGGTTCACCGCCGTCGTCGTGTGCTTCGACTACGAGGCCCAGCGCCCGACGCGCGTGCCTGACGACCTTCGTTCCGCCCTGCTCGGGGGCGATGGTCACGCCGACTACGGGTAAGATGACGTGGTGCAGTCCGACGAGAGGCGTCCGGGCGAGCGGGCGGTAGTCGTCACGGGGGCTTCCAGCGGCATCGGGAAGGCAATAACCCTGGAGCTGGCCGAACGTGGGTTCCTGGTCTTCGCCGGCGTTCGCACCCCAGAGGACGAAGAGGCGCTACGGGCGCATACGGTTGCCGGGCCCGGACGGGTGCGGCCGGTGATGCTCGACGTGACGGACGAGGCGCAACTCTGTTCCGTTACCGAGACCGTTGAGGCCGAGGCGGGCGAGCTGGCCGGCGTCGTGAGCAACGCCGGCATCGCGGTCGCGGCCCCGCTCGAGTTCGTGCCGCTCGACGACCTGAGGCAGCAACTCGAGGTGAACGTCGTCGGCGCCGTCGCGACGATCCAGTCCTTCATGCCACAGGTGAGGCGCTCCCGCGGCCGCATCGTCATGGTCGGCGCCATCTCCGGGCTCGTCTCCTCGCGGCTCCTCGGAGCCTACGCGGCCTCGAAGTTCGCGCTCGAGGCGGTGTCCGACGCGCTGAGGCGCGAGCTCGCCGACTGGCGCATACCCGTTTCGCTGGTGGAGCCGGGGCGAATCGCCACCCCGATCTGGTCGAAGTCCCTGGCGGACGCGAACGACCGCATCGCCCGCATGCCACCCGAGGCACTGCGTTACTACCAGGGCCTCATGGACGAGGTCCTCGACGGTGCGAGGGAGGTCGAGTCGACCGGCACGCCACCCTCCGCCGTGGCGCGGGCCGTTCACCGCGCCATGACGGACCGGCGCCCGCGCACTCGCTACTTCGTCGGGTCCGACGCCCACCTCGTGAACGTGCTGAGGCGCGTGCTAAGCGACCCGTTGATGGACAGGCTGATAAGAGCGACCCGCCGGTGAAGGCGGGATGAAACCGCCGGCCTTCTCCGCTCCTGCCGCCTCACAGCGCCGGTGCTATCCTCCCGGAACGCGTTGAAATGGCAAGCTGGTACTTCACGCAAGTCACAAGTGATGAACGAGGTGATGTAAGTTGCGCCGCACTGCGTTGATACTCGCGACAACCCTGGCCTCACTTCTCGTCGGCACGTCACTCGCACAGGAAGGCTGGACGTGCCCGGCCGGCTTCGAGGGGCAGACCCTCTCCGTCTACAACTGGAGCACGTACATAGCCGAGGACACGATCTCGAACTTCGAGGAGTTGTGTGGTGTCAGGGTCGTCTACGACACGTACCCGACCGATGACGACATGCTCGTGCGCCTGCGTCAGGGCAACCCGGGCTTCGACGTAGTCGTGCCGTCGGACGTCGTCGCGACGCTCATGATCTCAGAGGGCCTACTCGAGGAGCTCGACCACTCGAACATCCCCAACCTGGCGAACGTCGACCCTACGTTCCTCGACCTTCCCTTCGACCCGGGCAACGCCTACACCGTCCCGTACCAGTGGGGTACCACCGGGATCGGCTACAACACTGAGCGCGTCGGCGACGTCGATAGCTGGATGGACCTCTTCCAGCACGACGGTCCAGTCGCATGGCTGGCAGACACGACCCAGATGCTGGGCGTCGCGCTGATCCTCACGGGGCACGACCCGAACAGCTCGGATCCGGACGAGCTGGACGAGGCCAAGCAGTTCCTCATCGACAACGGCCAGAACGTCGTCTACATAGCCGGCGACGACGGCCAGGAGATGCTGGTCCGCGGCGAGGTCGACATGGTCATCGAGTACTCGGGCGACATCTTCCAGGTGATGGACGAGTGCGAGTGCGACACATACGCGTACGTGATCCCGGAAGAGGGCGCGAACTTCTGGGTGGACAGCCTCGCAATCCCGGCCGGCGCGCCCAACAAGGCGCTCGCCGAGGCGTTCATCGACTACGTCCTGGATCCTCAGGTCGGTGCCGACATCTCGAACTACACGGCCTACGGAACGCCCAACCAGGCGGCGCTCGATATGGGGCTCATCGACGAGGAGCTGGCGAGCGATCCCGGCATCTACCCGGGGCCGCAGACGCAAGAGCGGCTCTTCTTCGCTGTCCAGGACGAGGAGCGCGAGGCGCTGCTGAACGAAGCGTGGGACGAGATCCGCATCTTCGTCGGACGCTGACGCATCTGGGAGCGCTGGCGTGACCGACGCTGCCGGGGTCTTGACGAGCGCTGGACCGGCACGGCCCGGCACGCCGGCTGTCCGGCTGTCTGCGCTGACGAAGGAGTTCGTCGAGAGACGCTCGGCAGGCCGCGTCCTCGCCGTGGACAGTATCGACCTCGACATCGCGGAGGGCGAGTTCTTCGCCCTCCTCGGACCGTCCGGCTGTGGCAAGACGACGACGCTGAGGATGATCGCCGGCTTCGAGCAGCCCGACGGTGGCGAGGTGCTGCTGCGCGGGCGGGCGATGAAGGGCGTACCCGCGTTCCATCGTCCGGTGAACACGGTCTTCCAGGACTTCGCGCTCTTCCCGCACATGACCGTCATGCAGAACGTGATGTTCGGGCTGCGGATGGCGAACGTGCCCGCGAAGGAGGCGAGGCGCAAGGCCGAGGAGGCCCTGCAGCTGGTGCGGCTGCCCCACGTCGCGGAGCGCAAACCCGCCGCGTTGTCCGGCGGGCAGAAGCAGCGCGTCGCCCTGGCGCGGGCGCTGGTGAACAGGCCGGCCGTACTGCTGCTCGACGAGCCGCTCGGGGCCCTGGACCTGAAGCTGCGCAAGGCCATGCAGTTTGAGCTGAAGACGCTACAGCAGCAGGTCGGCATCACGTTCGTCTACGTGACCCACGACCAGGAGGAGGCGCTCACCATGGCCGACCGCATCGCGGTCATGAACGAGGGCAAGGTGCTCCAGGTGGGCCCGCCGGACGACATCTACGAGCGGCCGGTAAGCCGTTTCGTAGCCGACTTCATCGGCGAGACGAACTTCCTCGACGGGGACCTTGTCGCCATGGAGGGCCAACTGGGCGTCGTGAGGCTGCCCGACGGAACCTCGTTACGCGGCACTTTGCGCGACCCCGGGGTGACCGAGGGCCCGGTAGCGCTGGCGGTGAGGCCAGAGAAGCTGAGCGTCGAGCCGGCAGACGCGGACGCGGCTCCCGCCGGTCGCGCGGAGTCCGGCATGACGGGCTCGGTGGCAGCAGCGCACTACCTCGGCACCGACTCTCGCTACGAGGTGGACGTCGGCACGGGCCGACCGGTCGTCGCCCGCGTGCAGAACCAGCACCACGGCTACGATGGCATGCTGCG
>CAZMFX010000028.1:0-26236 GCA_964565625.1 uncultured bacterium | reverse complement strand
CCACAGCCCAGAGGTGACGAACAAGGCAAGTAGGGCGGGGGAGGCGCCGGCGCCGGGCGAGCCTCCGGCGGCGAAGTACAGGGCGGCCGGAACCGCTGCTGACGCCGCACCCAGCGCCGGCAGGAGGACGGAAACTCGCCCGGGGTCGGACGCTCTCGTTGGTGCGGGTGACCTTGCCGCGTACCTAAGCCATCCGGCGTCGAAACGCGCGACCGATAGCAGCGCGGCAACGAGGGGCGCCCACGGCGCCGGTTGGTGCAGCAGCGCGCTGGAGAACAGCGCCCACATGCCTCCGATGGCAGCGCCGCCCAGAGCGCGCGTGCCCCTCCGCAGCCACAGCCTGTACGAGAGGACCGCGTGTGGCCTGACCGGGGCCAACGCCAGCCTGTAGAGGTCGCGGCTGTCCAGGTTGAGAGGCGGCACGCGCCCCGACAGCAGCACGGAGAGAAGCCACAGCGCGACCAGGGCGCTGGCGTAGTACACGACGTCGTGCCCAAGCGGCTGGGCTGCGCGTGGCAGCGCCTCGAAAGCCGAGATGCCGAAGACTACGAGCCAGAAGATCAGGTAGCCGACGGTCCACCAGCCGATGGCCCGCCCCACCCAGCGCACGTATGCCCTGAGGGACCTGGCGACCGTGCGGCCGCGCAGGAAGGCCATGCCCGCACGAGATCGGCTCGCGCTCGCTAGTGCCACGCTCACCCGGCTCGCGCGCCGCGGACGCCTGCACGGCCGCTGGCAGCCGCTGCCCTCAGCTGGCCATCGACGATCTCCACGACCCTGGCTTCGAGCACGCCGGCCAGGTCCCGCTGATGCCCGGTGAGCAGCACGGCGCGTCCACCTTCGCAGAGCGCCTTGAGCAGCGCGGCCAGCCGGTCCTGAGCCTCCAGGTCGAGCCCGTTGAACGGCTCGTCCAGCAGCGTCAGCGGCCTCTCGAGTGCGATCGCCAGGGACAGAGAAAGCTTCTGGCGCATGCCGCGGGAGTGCGTGCCCGGGAACTCACCCAGCCGGGTCTCCAGCCCGAAGGCCTCCAGCAGGCTCAGGGCGCGTGCCTCGGCGTCCGGGTCTCGGTAGAGCACGGCGTTCAGGTAGGCGTGCTCCTCCAACGTCAGGTCCTCGTACAGGGCCGGCTCGTCCGGAACGAAAACGAAGCCTTCCCGGCCCGACAGCGTGGCGGGAGGTCGACCGCCTATCTCGACGTCCCCGCTCGACGGCACCAAGCCAACGAGCGCCCTGAGGAACGTGCTCTTCCCCGCCCCGTTGGGACCGGTCAACAAGGCAAGGTCGCCCGGCGAGAGCCGGAGGTCGGCATCCGAGACGATCTCCACGCCGCCCAGCCTCACGCTCAGGCTCTCGACGCTCAGCACAGGATCAGCGTTCCTTGGGGTCACAAGGAGAGCCTTACACGAATCTGCCGCAGTATCGTCGCAGCATGCATCCTGGACCCATCGCGACCTTCTCGCTAGCGGCGCGAGACCATGCGACAGGCGACATGGGCGTCGTCGTCGCCAGCAAGTTCCTTGGGGTGGGGGCCTATGTGCCGACGGCGGTGGCCGGAGTGGGCGCCGTCGCGACACAGGCGTTCAGCAACGTGACCTTCGGTCCCAGGGCGATCGAGATGCTGAAGGCAGGCAAGACGCCTGCGGAGTGCGCGGAGGAGTTCAAGCGCACGGACGCCGGCATTCAGCAGCGGCAGTTCGGCGTCGTGGCGGCAGACGGCCAGTCAGTCACGTTCACCGGATCGCAGTGCCACGCATGGGCTGGCGGCAGGTCCGGACCCGGTTACGCCGCCCAGGGCAACATCCTTACCGGGCCAGAGGTCGTTGACGCGCTGGTCGATACGTTCCTCGGCTCCGCGCAGCCGTTCCCGGAGAGGATGGTGGCCGCGCTGAAGGCAGCCGACGCCGCAGGCGGCGACAGCAGGGGCAGGCAGTCCGCGGCCTTGCTGGTCGTCGGTCACGCGAAGGGCTACGCCGGCCTCAACGACCGATGGATAGACCTCCGCGTGGACGACCACCCCGAACCCGCGTCCGAGCTGGAACGCCTGCTGGAGCTGCACCGCGTCTACCTGGACAAGCCCAGCACAGCACCTTTGCGCCTGGCCGCAGAGGACATCAGCTGGCTACAGGGCGTCCTCCGCGAACAGGGGCGGCTGGAGCACGCCCCGTCAGGCGTCTGGGACCAGCCGACCCAGAGCGCCCTGGAAGACCTCTTCGGCGTCGAGAACCTTGAGGAGCGGTGGGTGGAGGGCCCGTTGGTCGACCCCGTCGCGTGGGAGCACCTCAAGGCGCGTTTCGGGGACCGCTGAACAGGGCGGTTCGACGACGGTCCACTTCTGTTGACCACGGCGCGCGCCCATGCTGTACAATCGCCAACGCGCTCGCAGACCGCTGACAGGCGCTTGCGACCGTTGACAGAGGGCCCCTTCGACTAGCGGTCAGGTCACAACCCTTTCAAGGTTGCGGCACGGGTTCGAATCCCGTAGGGGTCACCAAGGGTATGAGGCGTCCGGAGACGGGCGCCTCTTCTCGTCTGCGCTCAGCGGCATGCCCACAGCATGCCGCGTTCCAGCAGGATCCTGGCCTGTGGTATCTCGAACTCGGCGACGACGTGACCGATCGAGAGGTAGAAGACCTTGCCCGAGCCCCAGCGACGCTTCCATGCCACCGGCATGACGACGCCATGCAGCCACGGCACGTGGTCACCGGAGAAGACGGTATCCGCCAGGACCCGGTTCGACGGGTCGACGTGCATGTAGTACTGCTCGCTCTCGATCTCGAAGCCGTTCAGCCCGCTGGTGACGGGGTCGTCGCGATCCGTGATCCTCACCCTGTAGCGCCTGACGTCGCCCGGGTGGGCGACGAACTGCCCACCGACGAGCATCTTGAAACCTAGGCTCGCGCGGAACGCGTCGCCCATCCCGCCATGCCAGCCTGCCAGCCCGGTGCCAGCCTCGACCGCAGCGACGAGGTTGCGCTCGCGCACCTGGTCGAGCTCGCCCATCGTCCAGACGGGCACGATCAGGTCGTAGGCGAGCAGGCCGGCCTCGTCATCCAGGACGTCGAGCGAGTCGCGTACGTCGACCGCTACGCCCGCCGCCGACAGCAGACCTCGTGCGAGCTCGGCCGATCCCTCCGGGTCGTGGCCCTGCCAGCCGCCGTGGAAGACGAGTGCTCTTCTCATCCGTGTCTCCTTACCACGCCTCCTACGGTTAGCGTTACCCATGCAGGCGGTAGTGCTACTGAGAGACGCCGTCGTCGAGTGGTGGCGCAACTGGTTGAGGCTCACAGCCCTCAACCTGATATGGATGGCCTCTTGGCTCGTCGTCGTGCTGGGGCCGCCTGTGACCCTCGCCGTCTACGCCTACCTCGAGCGGCTCGTCGCCGGCGACGAGATGTCCCCACGCGAGTTCCTCACGGAGATAAGGAGGAACCTGCTCAAGGGCTGGCTCTGGGCGCTTCCCAGCCTGGCGCTCGTCGGCGGCCTTCTGGTCGCGCTACCCTTCTACGCCCGCTTCGGCGACCTCTGGGCCCGAGCCGCGGAGATGGCGCTTGCGCTCATCGTCCTCGGTTGGCTCTTCGTGCAGTTCTTCGCCCTGCCTTACCTCTTCGCGCAGGGCACTCGCTCGCTGAGGCTGGCTGTGAGGAACGGGGCGCTCACGGCCTTCGCGAGCCCGCTCTACAGCTTCATCATCGGCTTCGCGCTGCTGCTTCTCGTCGTGCTAAGCGTGCGCTTCGTCGGCGTGACGTTCCTGTTCTCGCCCGTGCTCGTTGCGCTGGCAGGGACGCTCGCCGTGAAGGAGAGGCTGCGCCACTTCGGGCTGCTGGAGGGCGGCTGAGCGCAGGGGCGTTTCTATCCGGTCCCGGAGCGCCTAACCTGCCGCTCTCCAGACCCTCAGGGTGACGACCTGGTAAGGGCCGAACGAGAGGCTCACGCTGTCGCCTCGAGTGTCGAGAGGCTCGACCTCGTTCTCGAGGAGGTCGCAGACGGCCGCCCGGCCGATGGGTACGCCGAACCCTATCGTCACCCCGTGACTACGCGATCCGGTGGCCTCGTAGATGCGCAGCACCCATCCATCACCGTCCTCCGCGCGCTTGAGCGTCTCGATGACGACGTTGCCAGCGTCTGACCAGGCGAGCCCGAACGGCTGCACGTCCTCACCGCTCGCGCCGGCATGTGCGGCAGCGGAACCCGTACGCAGCCGCGCGGTGCGCAACGGGACGTTCAGGTCCTGAGCCTGCCGCAAGACGTCGGAGGCGCGCCAGTCACCCGCGTGCGGGAGCAGGGCGTACGTGAACTCGTGAACGCCTCTGTCTGCGTCCGCGTCCGGCCGCACAGGGGAGCGGAGGAGCGTGAGCCGCATCACGTCGTCCTTGACGTCGTAGCCGTACTTGCAGTCGTTGAGGAGCGCGACGCCGTAGTTGCCCTCCGAAAGGTCTGCCCAGCGGTGGGCAGGGACCTCGAACCTCGCCCAGTCCCAGCTCGTGTTCCAGTGCGTCGGCCTCTCGATGGAACCGAGGCCGATGTCGTAGGTCGCGTGCCGCGAGCGGACCCGTACGGGGAAGGCGACCTTGAGGAGCGTCCGGCGCTCCAGCCAGTCGACCCTCGTGCGGAAGTCTATGCGCCTGTCGCCTGCCCGGAGCACGATGCGCTGGACCACCTCGGAGCTTCCGAACGCCCACCTCAACCGCAGCGAGGCCCGCAACGGGCCGCTCTCCTCCACCACGCACTCACGCAGGTCGGTGACCTCGCGCAGCGACTCCCGGTAGTAGATGTCGATGTCCCAGGCGTCGAACGCCAGCGGCTTGTCCTCGAAGAGCTGGAGGACGTTGCCGGCTCGGCCAGGTGCGAGGACCTCGCGGCCGTTCGTCTTGTCGTACAGCCTCGAGATGTGGCCGCACTCGTTCAGTTCGAGAACGTAGTGCTCGTTCTCGAGTGAGCGCTTCCCTGCCGTGACGCTCGGCCCCCGTCCGGCGGTCGTCGGCCCGTCCCCTGCCCCGAGGCGCACCCATCTGTAGCCGAGCGATGGGACCTTTGGCGCCCGCACAAGGACCTTGCGGTCTCGACCGTCGCCAACCACCTGACTCGGCAAGGCCCGACCGTCGTCGTCCAGCGCCGCCACGCTCCCGCCGCCCGGCGGCAATGGCAGTTCGAGCTCACCGCCGCGGGGCCAGCCGAGCGAGTTGAGGACCAGCACGCCGTGTCGACGCCGAACGGCACGAACAGCTCGAGCAGCGGCTCGCCCTTGGGGGTCACGAGCCGGACGTATGGCCTGTCGGTCATGACCTCCAAGCGGTAGTTGGTCGACTGGTAGTGAGGCTTCGTGTACGTGCTTGCAGTCATCGGCGAGGACCGGGCGCTACCTGCGGCCCACTAAGGCGGGCAAGCGGGTGAAGTCGTTGAACGGAGGTTTCATGAGCGCGATAGGCATCAACACGGTGGCAAGGACGACGCCTGAAAGGATCCCACGTTCCGGCGATGCGAGGCGTGCGAATGCGTACGCCGCCATGACGGCGGATAGGACCGCGCACACGACGGAGTAAAGGGGCGCGACGGTGGAGTCGTGCATCTGACGGAGCCGCACGCAGCGAGAAGGGCGTACGCGGAGCGTCATCGAGGGGCCGCCGTGACCACTTCCACCCCGTTCGCCTGAAGGCGGATGCGCCAGTCCCCGCTGAGGCCGGCATCTGATACGAGCGCGTGCACGGCGCCGAGGGGCGCAACGACGGCCTTGGCGACGCGCTCGAACTTGGTGGAGTCGACGACGACGACCGCCTTCTTGGCGACCCTTATGGCGTGACGCAGGGCTAGCGCCTCGTCCTCCTCCGTTACCGTGTAGCCGGTGTCGATGTCGACGCCGCTCACGCCGACGAAGCTGACGTCTGCGAAGAGGCGGTCCAGGTTCAGCTGAGTCCAGTCGCCTACGGTCAGCTCGGCGTCGGCGCGGTAGCGGCCGCCGGTGAGCCAGACCTCTGTCTCTGGGCTGGTGACGTTGCGCGCCACTGCCATGCTGTTGGTGACCAACCGTATGGCCTTGCCATCCAGCAGCGTCGCGACCGCTCCTGTGGTGGTTCCCGGGCCAACCACGACGGTCATCCCCGGCCTGACGTAGCGGGAGGCGGCCTCCGCGATCGCCAGTTTCTCCTGGCGGTTGACGAGGGTGCGGTCGCTGAAGGGAGCGCCGCCCCAGTTGATGAGCGAACCGCCACCGTGGCTCTTCGACACGTGCCCGGAGGCGGCGAGCTCCTGGAGGTCTCGCCTGATCGTCTGGTCCGAGACGTTGAAGCGACGCGCGAGGTCCATCGTGCGCGCGTACCCACGCTCTCTCAGCAGGCTCAGTATGTGCTGGCGTCTTTCCTCTGCGAGCATGCCCGGGCTCTCCCGTCCCGACTCGCTCGAGGCTATCACATGATCCTCTAACGTCCCACTCATTCCAACACTCGTGACGCGGATCGGCCGGGAAAGTGTGTCGATAAACGTTGAAAAACACCCGGCTAACTGACGCTTTCGACGCCTCCAGGCGGGCCCTATGTGTGCAAGAGTTGGCGTCCATGGAAGAACGGGCAGCCGGATCGCAGTCGCCGGGGGCACCAGCGACGGGCGCGGGGCTTACGGGCCTCGCGCGCCGTGCGGCTCTCCCGGCTCGAGTTGGCATCGTCGGGGCAGGCAACATAAGCGACCACTACCTGCGGATAAGCGCGGGGTTCGCGAGCTTCTCCGTCACGGCTATCGCCGACATCGACCCGGAGCGGGCCCGCGTCAAGGCGGCCGCGCACGGCGTGAGAGCCTGCACCGTTACCCAGCTCCTGGGAGACGAAGACATCGACGTGATAGTCAACCTGACCGTGCCGTCGGCGCACGCTGCGGTGAGCCGCGCCGTGCTTCAGGCCGGCAAGCACGTGTACAGCGAGAAGCCGCTCTCCACCGACAGGGCGGCCGCCGCGGAGCTGCTGGTCGTGGCGGAGCAGCGTGAGCTGCGCGTCGGCTGCGCCCCCGACACCTTCATGGGGGCGGGCCTGCAGACGGCGCGGGAGGTCATCGACGCCGGGCTCATCGGGCGGCCGGTGGCGGCAACGGCGTTCATGATGAGCAGCGGTCCCGAGAGGTGGCACCCTGACCCTGCGTTCTTCTTCGCGCCCGGCGCAGGTCCGCTCTTCGACATGGGCCCCTACTACCTGACCGCCATGGTGAACCTGTTCGGGCCGGTCGCCAGGGTCGCGGGATCTGCAGTCATCGCGCGCGCGTCGCGACCGATCCTCAGCGCGCCGCTCAGGGGCGGCGCCGTCGAGGTGAGCACGCCTACTCACGTGAGCTCGCTGCTGGAGTTCGGGACGGGCATCGTCGCCACGCTCGTCACGAGCTTCGACGCGCCCGCGTCGCAGCTCCCCTGGTGCGAGGTATACGGGACGGAGGCGACCCTCAGCCTCCCGGATCCCAACACGTTCGGCGGTCCGCTCCGCGTGCGGCGGGCTGGCGACAAGGAGTGGGAGGAGCTGCCCGTCACCCGCCCTTACGCCGTGAACAGTCGCGGCCTGGGGCTCGCCGACATGATCGCCGGCATGGCGGAGGGTCGCAGGCACAGGGCGAGCGGCGAGCTGGCGTATCACGTGCTCGACACGATGCAGAGCGTCCTGGACGCGGCGGCGGACCACGCATGGATCGACGTCGAAAGCACTGTGGAGAGGCCAGACGCCCTTCCGGAGGGAGCGCGCTTCTGAACCCCGGGCTCGTCAGCGTGAGCGCCCCGGAACGGTGAGCGGCGCGCCGCGAGTGTCGTGCGTCGGCCTCACGACGATCGACCACATCTGGCGCGTGGAGGAGTTCCCGCCGCGCAGCTCCCGCACTCCGGCGACCGACTACCGCTCCTCGGGCGGTGGACCGGCGGCAACGGCAGCGGTTACCGCGGCCCGCCTCGGAGCACGCGCTTCGCTCCTGACCGTCGTCGGCAACGATGCCGAAGGCGAGAGGGCGCTCGCCGACCTCGAGGCCTCCGGCGTCGACGTCTCTGTCGCACGCGAGCTGAGGAGGGGCCGCACGGCAGTAAGCGGGGTGATCGTCGACCGACGCGGCGAGCGGCACATCTTCCCCCACTTCGGTGACGCTCTCGGCGACGCCGTCGGCGAAGACGTCGTCGCCGCAGCTGTGACGGGAGCCGGGGCTGTGCTCGTTGACATGCGCCTGCCGAGGTTCACGGACGCGGCGCTCGAGTCGGCGAGGGTAGGCGGCGTCCCGAGCGTCGGCGACGTCTCGGCCGCTCGCTACTGGGAGCTGGCTGACGAGGTAGACCACCTGATCGTGTCACACGAGTGCGCGACCGAGGTGTTGGGCAGGGACGACCCGGAGGCCGCGCTTGCCGTCCTGCGACGCCGCGACGGCCAGGTCGTCGGAGTCACGTTGGGGAAGCGCGGCGTCCTCATCGACGTGGACGGCAGCACAGAACTGGTGCCCGCGTTCGCCGTGAAGACGGTCGACACCACCGGCGCCGGCGACGTCTTCCACGGGGCATACGCGTTCGGGCTCGCCAGGGGCTGGGGCGCCTTGCGAGCGGCCGAGCTGGCATCCGCGGCGGCGGCGCTGGCGTGCACCGGCATGGGCCGCGAGGCGATACCGGACCTGGAGCGGGTCCTTGCCCTCATGGCGGGCGCCGGAAGGGGAGCGTCCAGGTGAGAGACCGGCCGGTGCGCCCGGGACGCGTACCGGCCGGATCCGGATGGCCGAAGTGCGGAGAGAAGGAACCTAGCGCAGAACGGGCCTCACCTGAACACGACGTCGTCCAGCTGCAGCGAGTACGCTCCCGGCCGACCGGATGAGAAGATCACGGCCATCACGCCTGCGGGATCGCAGCCACCTACCTCTGCCAGGTCGATGTCGAACTCCTGCCACTGGTCCGTAACGTCGAGTTCGGTCTCCGCCGGGGCCTGGCCAAGGTTCTGGCAGAAGAGCTGCAAGCGGTAGGTACCGGGCTCGCCCTTGGCGCTGAAGCCCAGGTTCGGCTTGCTCGAGAGGTCGGCAGGCGCGAACGGCTGGGTACCGGGCATGAACATGACTCCCGACCACGGTTGCGAGAACGCCGTGCCGACCTCGCCTGTCACCTGCAGCGAGTACGCGCTGTCGCCCGCTCCACCCTCGACCACCTCGACCTTGGCAGTGGAGTCGCCTCCCGCCTGCTGATCGGTCGTAGCGGCCCACTCGTTGCCGAAGCCGACGCTCAGGTCGCCCCCCTCGAAGTCGCTGACGGGAGCGCTCTCGCCTCGTGAGAGGGCGTCAGCCTGCGCGGCAGCCGACTCTCTTGCCGCCGCCAACGCTTCCCTGTACGCGTCGCGATCGACACGCACGCCGCGCTTCCATACGCCGACGATGTCGCGGGTGGCGAGCACGTCCTGCGTCGGATCGCCGTTCACCAGCAGCAGGTCCCCTACGAGGCCGGGTGCGATGCGCCCGCGGTCGTCCAGCCCGAAGATGCGTGCCGGCACGGATGTTGCCGCGGCCAGCGCCTGCTCGGCCGTCAACCCGGAGCGGGTGAGCAGCTCGAGTTCCCTATGGATGGAGGCGCCGTAAGCAGTGCCGGGGTTCGGGGCGTCGCTGCCTGCGAGGATCGGCACGCCGGCATCTCGGAGGATCGCGACGCCGTCGCTTGCCGTTTCGAAGCTCAGCGTCCCGTCGACCTGGAACGGGTTGGCGAGGCTCTGGAGGTCTGTCTGGGTGAGGAACGGCGCGATATGGGGATCGTTGGCCAGCGTCTCGTCCACCGGGTCGTCTGGCCCGATGCTCTGGAACACGCTCAGGGTCGGGATAACGAAGGTGCCTTGCTCGACCATCTCCTGCACGAGGTCGGCGGGCGGCAGGGCGTCGGAGAACATGTGGCCAAGCCCGTCGGTCCCCGCGTCGATAGCGATCTGCGCGGCCTCGAGCGTCTGCACGTGGGTTACGGCAAGCAGGTCGTGGTCGTGGGCAGCCTCTATGACGGCCGCCACCGTCTCTGGGTCCAGCGTCGGGATGGGGGGTTGGCCCATGCCGCCGAACGTCTCGATTACCACCTTTATGTAGTCCGCGCCGGCGTCGACGCGGCCCTGCACCCACTCGTCGGCCTGCTCGGGGCTCGTCAGCGTCTCGATATCGACGCCGAACTGTGTCCCGTGCCCTCCTGGCGCCGTTGCCAGCCACCCTGCCGAGAAGAGGTCCGCCCGGTAGTTGGCGGCGCCTTCCTCCTGCTCCTGCCTCATCTGGGCGGCGAACGTCTCGTCCGTGAACATGTCGAGCACGGTCGTGACGCCGAATACCAACCCCTGCACGAGCATGTCCGGCGTGAAGGTGTGGACGTGCGAGTCGATGAGCCCTGGCAGCAGCGTGCGGCCCGAGCCGTCTATGACCTCGGCGCCGTCAGGCACGCTCGTGGCTTCTCCTACCTCAGCTATCCTGCCCGCCTCGACGAGCACGTCGACGACGCCGAGCGAGCCCTCGCCGTCGAAGACGTTGACGTCCTCGAAGAGGATGGCCCGCTGCTGTTGTTGTTGTCGCGAGCCCTCCGCCGCCTGGCCGTCCTGCCCGAATGCCATGGGCAGGACACCGAGTGCAGCGACAGCGGCCGCCAGTGCGCGGTTGATCCTCATGGGTACACTCCCCACCGGCGCCGCGGCGTGTGGCTGCGGCGGCGCCGGGGGCAAGGATTCAACACGTTCCTGTACGCGAGGTGAGCGCTGTCCCATGGGCCCACGCCCGCCTATACCGAGGTGCGATGCGGTTGCATCCGCCTGCAATTCGTCACGGTAAGATGTCCGTCCCGGGCGGTTAGCTCAGCGGGAGAGCGTTCGCTTTACACGCGAAGGGTCGGGGGTTCGAATCCCTCACCGCCCACCAAACGGATACCGTCCCACACGGCCGATACGCGGGAGCGAACGTTCCCGGGCACGCCTATGCGTCGGTCTTGTGTGGGTCCTTGCGCTCGGCGGCGCCTCGCCTCGTCTCGCGGCGCTGCTCGACGCGTTCCGACTCCCGCTCCGCGAGCATCTCGAGGAACACCTTGACAACGTCTGGGTCGAAGTGTGTGCCTGACTGTTCCTTCAGGTGCTCGACGGCGCGCTGCTTCGGCCATGCCTGGCGGTACGGCCTGTCGCTGGTGAGCGCGTCGTAGACGTCCGCGACCGCGAACAGCCGCGCTGCAAGTGGTATGTCCCTGCCCTTGAGGCCCAGCGGGTAGCCGGTGCCGTCCCAGCGCTCGTGGTGCGAGTGCGGGATGGCGAGCGCCGGCCTGAGGAACCTGATGCCGCTAAGCAGCTCGTACGCGAGCGTCGTGTGCTGCTTCATGATCTCCCACTCTTCGGGGTCCAGCTTCCCCGGCTTGAGCAGGATGCTGTCGGGGACGCCCATCTTGCCGATGTCGTGCAGGAGCGCCCCGCGACGCACATGAACCAGCTCCTCGCCCTTGAGGCCTAGGCGGGCCGCGAGCTGGACGGCCAACTCGGTGACCCTGCGGCTGTGCCCCTCCGTCTCCTCGTCCTTCAGGTCGAGCGCTCTGGACCAGCCCTCTATCGTCGTGTCGTACGCGAGCCTCAGCTCGATGTTGGATCGCTCGAGGTCCTCGAAGAGTCTCGCGTTCGAGAGAGCGATAGCTGCCTGCACTGCGAGGGCTTCGAGGAAGTCGTGCCAGTCGTCGGAGGCAGGCAAGGGCTTGTCGTCGAACACCTCCAGCACGCCCTGCAGATGCCCTTTCGCGAGGAGGGCCACGCCGGCGTACCCGACCATCTCGCGCTCGCCGTTGAGCCTGTGGCCCTGGAACGCTCGCCTCACCTCGTCTGCGCCGTCTATCCTCAGCGTCTCCCGGTCGCGCGCCACGGTCCCGCTCGGGCCCTCACCAAGGCGCGCCTTGAAGGCGCGCATCCCGGAGCTGGGAAGACCTTTGCTCGCGCCGAAGCGCAGCAGCTGCTCCGTCTGATCGAACAGCAGTATCCGCGCCGCCGCCACGTGTAGCTTGCCCGTCACCTGGTCGAGCATCACGCCGAGCGTCAGGTCTATGTCGAGGGAGCCGATGATGGCCCTGTCGATCTCCCTCAGCGCTGTGAGGCGTTCGACGCGCTCCTGCAGAGCCTCGTTGAGTGTGTCGATGTGCGCCTGCGCGCGATCTATGTCAGTGCGGTCGACGCCCGTGCCGACCAGGTAGTGCTGACCTCCCTGTACGACCCTCGTCGCGCTCAGGAAGTACGGATGCTTCTCGCCCGTGCGCGAAGTTATGCGAAGGTCTGCGGAGGCGGAGCCCTCATCGAAGACCTGACGTATGTAGCCTCCGACGAGCGGCTTCGTCTCATCGTCGAAGAGGCCGAGAGGGTCCAACCTCGCGAGCTCGTCGTCCGTGTACCCGGAGAGCTGCTGGAAGCGCCTGTTCCAGCGTACGTAGCTGCCCTCGTCGTTGCGCACGAAGAAGACGCCAGGCAGGCTCTCGATGATCGCGTCCGAGAAGCCCTTCTCGTCGAGCAGGTCCGACTCGGCCTGGGCCTGCTCGGTCAGCGCGTCACGCATGATGCGCTGGAACCGCAGTCCGAACCGGTCGAGCAGGAGAGACACGACGATGAGGACGAGCGTGAACTGCAGGGCGACGAGCCAGCTCTGCTCCGTTGGTCCAGAGTCCCCGACGCCGAGTGGCACCCGGTGGATGATCGGTGAAGCTATGGCGACGGCGAGCGCCCACGCCGTCGTGAGGCCCAGCGCAAGGCGGCTTATGAGCAGGCCAGCGAGGACGACAGGGATGTAGAAGAGGACGAGGGCGATGCCGCCAGACTCGAGCCCCACGAGGAGAGGCGGCAGGGATGCCGTGACCATTATCAGTCCGGCCGCCACCCCGACAGCCAGGCGCATGCGCCCGATGTTGTTGAGAGCGATGGTCCCGGCGACGAGCACGAGGAGCCCGAGGTTCGAAAGGAGTGTCGCCGGCGCGACGAACTCGGTTCCCAACAGGACGGCGTTGATGACGACGGACAGCGCGACGATGCCGAAGAGCACCCACAGGAAGCCCTTGACGACCTGCCTCTGTTGATCTCTCAATCGTGCCAGCGCGCGTCGGCTGCTAGGCACGTCGCGAAACGTCCGTTCCTACCACCACCAGCACGTCGCGGGTCCTGTGTGCGGCGACTACGGTGCGACCGGCCGTGCCCCTACGACCGCTCCAAGCGCCGACGTGCGAGACCGCTCCAGTCTCGGTAGGCATCCCCCGACACCATGCCCATCTCCCCCACCAACGATTAAACAGCGTAACGCAAGTAGAAAGACGTTGGCCAGTTCACGCACGGGAGCGAAGCCAAGCCATCGTCTTCTCCGCAAGGCGGTCGAGCGCGACGACCGACATCTCGATGTGCTCCTCCTTCGTGTCCTCGATCTTGTTGTGCGAGATGCCGTGCAGGCTCTGCGTGAAGAGCATCACCGTGGGAACGCCTGCTCGCGCCACCTCGGCAGCGTCGTGCAGGGGGCCGCTCGGCAGCCGGTGCGAGACGCCGGCCGCCTCGGTCACGGCCTCGTCAGCCAGCTCGATGAGATCGGGATGGAACGGCATGGGGTCGATGCTCCAGAGGTGGCTCCATGAGACCTCTACGTTGCCCTCCTCGGCGAAGCGCTCGCTCGCCTCCCTCGCGTCCGAGAGCATGCCTGCCAACTGCTCGCCGTCGAGGTGCCGCTGGTCGAGCGTGATGTCGCACTCCGCCACGACTGACGTGACTATGCCGGGTCGCGTCTGGCACGACCCGATCGTGCAGACCCCGCCACGCCTGTCGGTGATCCGGTATATCTCCGGGCTCATCCGCGCGGCCGCCAGGAACGCGTCGCGACGCTTGTCCATCGGCGTCGAGCCGGAATGGGCCGCCTGTCCCCGGAAGTGCATGGCGTGCCGTTCGACGCCGAAGGTGCCCAGCACGACGCCGAGTGGAAGGTCGAGATCCAGTAGCACTGGCCCCTGCTCTATGTGAAGCTCGAGGTACGCGCCCGCGTTGGCGAGCTCCTGGTGGGCGTCGTTCATCCTGTCCAGCTCCACGCCGCACCGCCTCAGCGCATCCTCCAGCCGGATGCCGTCAGCGTCCTTGCGATCGCGCTCCTCGTCAGGCACGAGCGTCCCACCGGCCGCGCTCGAGCCGAGCAGGCTGCGGCCGAAGCGCGCGCCCTCCTCGTCCGCCCAGTCGACGAGGCGAACGGTCACCGGCGGTCGTCCGCCGTACTCCTCCTTTATCCGCCTTAGCGTCTCGAGGCCCGCGAGGACGTTGAGGCACCCGTCCAGCCAACCGCCACCGGGCACGGAGTCCATGTGGCCGCCGATGAGCAGCTCGGTATCCGACTCGCCGCGCATGGTCGACCAGACGTTGCCCGCGGCGTCGGAGTGCGTCTCGAGGCCCAGGGCGTCGAGCTTCTCCCTCAGCCAGGCGCGGGACTCGAGCCACGTGTCGGTCCACGCCACCCGCCATGCCCCGTTCTCGTCGGCCGTGCGGGAGCGCAGGTCCTTGAGCTCGTCGACGGTGCGTTTCGGATCGAGTGGAGACATCTTGACCCCTTTCGAGGGGCGAGGCGCCAGCACGACTCGTCCGGCTCCACGGCCCGCTAGATCGTCTGTGACGCGATCCTAACGCCGAGGGGGCGGCGAAGGCGACCCACGGTCAGTCGCCTACAGACACACGGTCACGACCGCTGTTCTTCGCCTGGTAGAGACGCCGGTCGGCGAGCTTGAGAAGGTCGAGGGCCTGACCGACGCTCTCGAGCTCGCTCATCGCGGCGATCCCTGCTGACACGGTCACCTCCAGGCCGTCTGCTATCTCGTCCCACATGACGGCCTTGACCGCCGCCCGCGCCTTGTCTGTCACGGGCCCGGCCGCCGCCTTTCCCGTCCCGACCAGCAGCACGGCGAACTCCTCGCCGCCCCAGCGCGCAACGACGTCGGTTCGCCGGAAGGTGCGCTCCAGCACCTGGGCGGTCACCTTCAGCACCTCGTCCCCCACCAGGTGAGAGTACTGATCGTTTATCGCCTTGAAGTTGTCGACGTCGAAGAGAACGAGGCACAGATCGGACCCGTTGTGCTGCCGGGAACGTGTCACCTCGTCTTGCAACCGGCCGTTGAGGTACCTGCGGTTGTGCACCTGCGTGAGCTCGTCCGTTGAGCTCATGCGCTCGAGGCGCTCGGCCTGCGCCCGCAGTGCCCTGTTCGCCTCGGCCAGGACTCGCCCCGTGACGATAGGCAGCTCGTTGTCATGGGCCAGCCCGGCCTCCAGCTCGACGAGCAGCACGCCGACGAGCACCTCCCCGCGCTGCCGCTGCAGTACGTCGTTCATCTCCAGATGCCTGCTGAGGCGGTCGTACGCCTCCTCGTAACGTCCCACTTGGGCCAGCGCCCGCGCCTGCTCCCGCAGCATGTCCGCCGCCGCGCCCTCTGCTCCGCCCTGCTTATGAAGCAGCTCGGCCAGCTCCAGCTCCGGCAGGGCATGCTCGAAGCGCCCCGCCTCCAGGAGCACGCGACCCAGCCCCTCTGCTACCTCTCCGCGGAACGGCAGCGACTCGTCGGCCATCTCGTCCTTGGCCGCGTCGAAGAGCGCGAGCGCCCTAGCGAGGTCGCCGGTCGCCGCGTGGGCCGTGCCGAGCTTCGCAAGCGTCGTGGCAACGTACGCCTTCCGGCCCAGGTCACGGAAGACTTCGAGGGCCGTCTCGAGGCTCCGTATCGATTCTGCGTGGCGCCTTAGCACGCCCAGCGCCCTGCCGCGGTTGGCGAGCGCGATCGCGTACCTGAAGGGGTCATCGAGCTCCTGTGAGTCCTGGACGGCGCGCTCGAAGCACGCGAGCGCCTCCTCGATCCTGTCTGACTCCATGTACACGTTGCCGAGGTTGTTGACGAGCGCGGGCAGCACCGGCTCTCCGGCCTTCTCCAGCGCCTCGATGCCGGACCTCAGGTGGTGGATGGCGCGCTCGTGAAAGTCCCTGACCCCGTAGACGGAGGCGAGGTCGTTGTGGGCCTGTGCGGCCAGCACCGGCATGCCGAGACGGTCTGCGAACCTGAGTGCGGCGCGGCCGTACGGCAACGCCGCCGCGACGTCGTTCGCCTGCATCGCGCTGCGCAGGCCCAGCCTCAGGGTCTCGGCGATCACCTGTCCGACATCCTCAGGAACGCCGTCAGGCTCGAGCGCGGCCAGACGCTCAGGCAGGCGCATGCCGCTCACGTCCAGGGGGTCCAGCCCGCACAGCTCCTCGATGGCGTCGAGGCACTGGAACACCTGAGCCTTGGCTGAGTGGGCGTCGTCCATGTCGAGGAGCGCCCTCGCCCCCTCCAGCGAAGCCCGCAACTCCTCTACCGGGTCGCCGTCACCGGCCCTGTTGGTCATGTACCTACATTGTCGCGCCTGGGACGGGCTTCACACAAGTGAAACCGCGAGTCACGTTGCCTCCCGTAGCGTAGCGACGAGCCGCCTCTCCAGCGGCGCAAGGTCTGGGAACACGCCCAGGCGCCGGAACGAGGTCGCGAGCGACGTGAGGTCGCGACGCAGCAGCTCATACGCCTGCGGCGATGCCGCCGCCTCGACCGTCTGCGGCACGTCGATGAGACACACCCTCCGCTCGTGCCACAGAAGGTTGTACGTCGAGAAGTCACCATGCACGAGGCCCATCTCCGTGAGGCGCAGCAGCACGTCGAACGACTGCTCCCACGCCGACCGTGCGTCGTTCTCGTCGAGCCTGACGTCAGAGAGACGTGGGGCTGGCAGGTCGTCTTCGCCGATCAGCTCCATGAGCACGACGCTACCCGCCTTGCCGAGCTCGCTGGCCTCCGGCCCCACCGCCGGCCTCGGCACCGGCATGCCCGCCTGGTGGAGGCGCCACAGCATGGTGTACTCCCGCAGCGCCCATATGGCCTGTCTCGCCTCTCCCCCGGCTCGCGAGCCCTTGCGCATCGCCTTGGCTATGCGCTGATCGCCTATCCAGAAACCGCTCCAGTACGCTGCGTCGTCCTTGAACGAGCGCACCGACCTGTCGGTGTATAGCTTCGCCACCAACCACTCGTCGCCGCGTCTCGCGGTGTAGACCGTCGCCTCCTTGCCGCCGCGCAGGCGGCTGCCTAGCTCCTCCAGGTACCCCCGTTCGAAGAGCGACTGGAGGTCTGGATCGCTGAACCGCGTGTCCGTCGTCGGCGCGGGGCCGGCGTCCTGGTCCCACACGAGGTCGGAGACGCCCCTTCTCTTCTTGATCCGCTTCTGGCGCCGCTTGATCTTCGCGGAGCTGCGAGCGCTTCTCGTCTTGATGTGGGCGCCTTCGAAGGCGCCGTCGTCTTCGTACCTAGGCAAGTTCCGTCCTCCACGGGCGGGCTGGAAGTTTCGACGTCGTGACGTACCGTTGACGTGCCGGCGCCGCGCCGCGGAGCAACGAACCGGTCCCTGGCCTGACGCAGGGCCCCGCTCTCACGCTGGTTCTCTCTGGTGTCTCTTGGTTACGCTGGCATTTAGCCGTGGACGGAGATGCCACCAGGGTCGAGGCAGCGCGGTGCCGACTGCTTGTTGACGATCACGTTGTCCATAGTCAGCTCACCGCCTCTCCTGGTCGATCGGCGACATACTAGCGCACCGCGAGCGGCGCGTGCATCGCATGGCCCCGCCTGCGGGTTAACCTCACGCATGATCCCCGTCATCGACGGCCACAACGACACCCTGTTGCTGCACCTCGACCAGCCGGAGCGCGACTTCTTCGCGCGCCACGAGAGCGGCCACATAGACTTCCAGCGCGCTCGCGACGGCGGCCTTGCGGGAGCGTTCTTCGCCGCGTTCCCGCCGCCGCGGAAGTCGCCTGGGATACAGATGTCGTTCGTGCGTCGCGACGGTTCGACCGCCAGGCCGGTGCCGCCCGTGCTCGAACACGCAGACGCGGTCGCGACGACGGACAAGATGGTCTCGCAGCTGCTCACGTGGGACGCCGACCCGCAGGGAAGGCTGAGGATCGTGCGCAGCGTCGCCCAGATCGAGGAGGCGATGAGCGCTGGGGCCCTGGCGGCGATCCTGCACTTCGAGGGCGCAGAGGCTATAGATCTCGATCTGGCGGCGCTCGACGTCTACCACGCTGCCGGCTTGCGCTCGCTCGGCATCGTCTGGAGCCGGGCGAACGCGTTCGGTTACGGCGTGCCTTTCGGTTTCCCGTCGTCGCCCGACGTCGCTCCGGGCCTGACCCCTCACGGGGTGAGTCTCGTGAAGCGCTGCAACGAGCTGCGGATCATGATCGACCTCTCGCACATAAGCGAGAAGGGTTTCTGGGACGTCGCGGACCTTTCGGACGCGCCTCTCGTCGCCACGCACTCGAACGCGCACGCCCTGTGCCCCTCTCCCCGCAACTTGACCGACGAGCAGTTGAAGGCGATCGCGGAGACCGACGGCATGGTCGGCGTCAACTTCAACGTAGGCTTCCTCTCGGACGATGGCTCGTCCGACCCTGACATGCCGCTCGACGTGATGGTGCGGCACGTCGACTACCTCGTCGAGCGGCTCGGCCCCGACAGGGTCGGGCTGGGATCTGACTTCGACGGCGCGACGATGCCGTCCGCCATCGGCGACGTCGCCGGAGTGCAGAGGCTGTTCGACGCCCTGGCGAGCGTTGGCTATGACCGCGAGACTCTCGAGAAGGTCGGCTACCGCAACTGGCTCAGGGTGCTGAGGCTGACCTGGGGCGAGTGATCGAGGACAAGGGCTAGCGACCCCTGACCCGGGCCCGCTCCAGCACGCTCATGCCCTTACGGGCCGCGTCGTTCACCAGCGCAGCCGCAACCGGCTGACATACCAGGTAACCCTGCACGGAGTCGCAGCCGGCCTCGACCACCTGGTGCAGCTGCTCCTCCGTCTCGACGCCCTCCGCCGTCACCTCGACCCCCAGCGCCTTGCCGAGCGCCGCGACGGCCTTGAGTATCGCCAGCTCGCCGCCGGCCGCCTGCCTGGCATGACCCTGCTCGAGGAACGCCCTGTCGAGCTTTATCGCGTCGACGGGCAGCTCCTGGAGGTGGGCCAGCGAGGCGTAGCCGGTGCCGAAGTC
Source organism: uncultured bacterium (assembly GCA_964565625.1). Lineage (GTDB taxonomy): Bacteria > Deinococcota > Deinococci > Deinococcales > Trueperaceae > DASRWD01. The sequence goes on along the minus strand of CAZMFX010000028.1, from coordinate 7,222 downwards.
GTCGAGGGTCACCTTCACGCCGAGCCTGCGCAGCTCGGAAAGCACGTCGGAGCCGCGACGCCTGTCGGCGAGCGCTGCTGTCTCCGTCACCTCGACCTCCAGCCTCGAGCCGGAAAGGCCCGAGCGCTGCAGGGCCCGCTTCACGTCCTCGTGGAACCCTCCGCCCCGCAGCTGCAACGGCGAAACGTTGACCGCGACGCGCGGCACGGAGAAGCCTGACCGCTGCCAGCTCACCAGCTGCTCGAGCGCCTGGCCCAGCACCTCTTTGCCGAGGGCGATTATCTGGCCGGTCTCCTCGGCTAGCGGGATGAACGTGTCGGGGCTGAGGAGCCCGCGGTCCGGGTGGCGCCACCTCACGAGCGCCTCGACGCCGGCCAGCCGGCCCGTTCGCAACTCGACGCGCGGCTGGTAGTAGATGACGAGCTGACCGGTGCCGAACGCCTGCCTCAGCTCGTCCTCCAGTTCGAGCCTCTCCTGCACCTTCACCTGCATCGCCGGCCGGAACACGGCGAACGATGGGCCGCGAGCCGCCTTCGCCCTGTACTTCGCCTGGGATGCCGCCTTCATGAGCGTGCCTGGTGTCTCTGCGTGGTCGGGGAACACGGCGACGCCGACCCGTGGCCGGAACGTCACGCTCCGTCCCCCGAGGACGACGGGCTCGACCAGCCCACTGACGACGCGCTGGGCGATGTCGGTGGCGTCGACAGTGTCCTGCAGCGGCCGGGTGATTATCGCGAACTCGTCGGTGCCGAAGCGTGCGACGGTCGACCCGTGCGCGACGGTCTTCAGCCGCCTCGCAGCTAGCCGAAGCATGTCATCGGCCGCGTCCTGGCTAACGGCGTCGTGGATGAGCCTGAACCCGTGAAGCTCGAGGTAGAGGACGGCGACCTTGTGCTTCGTCGACTTGGCGGATGCAAGCGCGTCGAGCAGCAGCGACTCGAAGCGGTGCCTGTTGGGGAGGTCGGTCACGGGGTCGTTGTTCGCGAGGTAGTCGACGCGCTGCTCGAGCGCCTTGCGCTCCTCGTAGAACGCATCGTCCGCTCGACGCGCGCCCAGCTCCGCGAAGATGGCCATGCGCGCGATCTTGCCGCCGTAGACGAGCTCGAAGACGCTCACCACCGACTCGAACTCGCCGCGCCTGCCCTTCAGCCTGATCGAGGCTGCGCCGTTCTCGCATGCGAGGAACGGCGTCTGAGCCGAGCCGTAGTCGCGGCGTACCGAAGCGGGTAGCTCGCCTGCGTGCAGGTCGGGCAGCGCCCTCCCCGGCGCACCACCCGTTGGCAGACCGAACACCTCGCCGGCCCTAGGGTTGGCCGCGAGCAGGTCGAGCGTCTGAGGGTCGTAGACGACGACAGCCTGAGGATGAGTGCGGAAGAAGGCCTCCGTGGCCCGTCCGGGGCTGTGCGTACGCTCCTCCATCTGTCCCGTTCCGGGCGTGAACGCTCCCCCACCGACTGGAGGCGCGCGGTTCAGGCGGCGCCTGTGCCCTCGACGCTAGATGATACCGGGATGAGGGTCTCTGGGACCCGCTTACCGAACCACGCCGCGGCAGCTACGCCCACCATGCCGACCGCCACGGCGGCCGGGCCGAGGGACGCCGCCTGTGCGACGGCCCCCACGACGAGCGGGCCGCCGACCATCCCAGCGTCGCCGATGAGCCGCCACCATCCGAGGAACTGGGGTGCGGCGGCGGGAGGCGCCAGGTCTGCCGCCAGCGTCATCATCGTGCCGGAGCCGAGGCCGTTGCCCAGACCGACGAGCACGGCGACGCCGAGCAGCGACCAGAAACCGGTCGACAGAGGGATCAAGGCGACAGCGACGCCCATGAGTAGGAAGCACGGCACGATCGCGGCCTTCCTGCCCTTCCGGTCCATTAGCCAGCCGGCCGGGTAGAACATGAGCATGTCCACGAGCGCTCCCGCGCTGACGATGAGCCCTACAGCGAAGGCGTCGAGGCCAAGGACGGCGGCGCCGAAGAGCGGTATGAGCACGCGCCTCCCCGCCCTGGCCGCCTGGCCGAGCACCTGACCGAAGCCGGCGTTGAGGAGGACCGGGACGGCGGCGCGCATCGCCTCGCGAGCCTTGGCAAGCGCCGGCCGCGACTCGACGGGCGCCGTCTTCGGCAGCACGACAGCAACCAGCACGAGCGCGCAGAGCACGACGGCCGCGTAGAGGATCAGCGGCGACGCGAGCCCGAACAGCGCCGCCACCGCCCCGCCGAGCGCCGGCCCGATGAAGCCGCCGAGGCGGTTGACGCCGCCGTACAGCGCTATCAGGCGCCCGCGCCCGCCGACGACGGTTGCCCTGGCGAGGTAAGCGTGCCTCGCGAGGTTGAACAGGGCTATGCCGAAGCCGGCGACGACCCGCAGCACGAGCACGGTGAGGATGTCACCGGCGAAGGCGGTCGCCAGCGCAGACGCCATCGCGATACCGCCGCCGGCGAGCAGCGCGGTCTTGGGCGAGGTGCGCCCAACGAACCAGCCTGCCGGGACGTCGCCGAGCAGCATGCCGAGCGCCTCGCCGGCGAGCACCAGTCCGACAAGCGCGAGGGAGGAGTCGAACGCCGCGACGAAGAGCGGCAGCGTCGGCACGAGTATGCCGTCGCCGATCGCGAGTATGGCCGTCGGAAGGTAGATGGCGAGGGCGAGCCTGCGCCCGTTCTCGTCGAGGCCCAGGAGGCCCCTGCGCTGGTCGGCATGCCCGGCCGGGCGGCTCACGCCCGTCTCGACGACTCCCAGCCGCGTAGCCTCATTGCCTGCCTGTAGAACTCGACGAGCCGCTCGGCAGAGGCGGTCCACGACCACCGCTCCGCCTCGCGCCTCCCGGCCGCCGAGAGTCTAGCCGCCGACCCGTCGTCCGTCAGCACGCGGCGAACGCCGGCGGCGAGCGCCTCCGCGCTGCCCGGCTCCACGAGTATGCCGGTATTCTCGTCGTCTACGACATGGGGTATCCCGCCCGCCCGCGCCGCTACGACAGGGACGCCAGCGGCCATGGCCTCGAGCGCGGCGAAGCCCAGAGTCTCGGAGTCGGAGGGGAACGCGAAGACGTCGCCTGAGGCATAGGCGGCGGCGAGGTCATCACCGTCGAGGAAGCCCGTGAAGACAGTGCCTGTACCTTCGACCTCGGACTTGAGCCATTCGAGCGCCGGCCCGTCGCCGACGACCGCGACGCGAGCCTCGCCATGCAGCAGCCTGGCGGCGCCCGCAAGCACGTCGACCCGCTTCTCGAAAGAGACCCTGCCGGCGTAGACGACCAGCGGTACCCGCGGCTGCCCACCGGAGAGACGCTCGCGCATCTCCTCTGACCTGTGACGGGGGTGGAAGCGCTCGGCGTCCACCGCCTTCGGCCACAGCCGCACACGCCGTATGCCGAGGCCACGAGCGAGCTCGACCATCTGTGGGCTGGTCGCGAGGTTCACGTGGGCCAGGTTGTGGACCTCGCGGTCGAGTACCTCGAGCGGCCTCTCGATCCAGCCGAGCGAGAGGTCCCTCACGACCTTGGGATCCGTGTGGAACGAAGCGAGGAGCGGTAGTCGCCTTCGCCTCGCGACGATGGCTCCCCATGTGCCGAAGAGGACGGGGTTGACCACGTGAACTAGGTCGGGCCCGAACGCGTCGATCTCACGGCCGAGCCTGGCGGACGGCAGGGCGATCGTGTGCTCCGGGTACCACGGGAACGGCAGGCCGCCGGCAGCCACGACGCGTGCGCCGGCAGACGTGTCTGGCGCGCCGGGAGGGGCGAGCACGAGCACCTCGTGACCCAGTCGCTCCAACGCATGGAGGGTGGCGACGAGCCTCGTGACGACGCCGTCGACCTTGGGCAGGAACGTCTCCGTCACGAGCGCAACGCGCAGGCCGTCGCGGCCGGCAGGATCAACTGCCGTACCCGGCTCGGCTAGCGCATCGGCCCGATTGGTCTGTCGCACCCCGTCGTCAGGCGTAGGACGCGAGGAACCCGCTCAGCGCGTCCGGTCCGGGGCGCAGGGCGGAATCCGGAAGCTGGGACAGCGGCGTGTCGCCGAAACCGCTCACCTCGGCGAGCGACGGCCTCGAGTCGTCGTAGTAGAGCAGGCCCGTGACCAGCTCGCCGTTCTCCTCGCCGCGGTGCAGCCGCTCGATGGCCTTCAACCTGTCGTCAGGCTCGTACTCCGCCTCGAGCTTGCGCAGCGTGAGGCGCGACCCGTCGTGGAGTTCTACGACGCGCGTCGTGCCCGGTTCGTAGTCCTCGATGAATATCTCTTCCTGCGGCGCTATGTACCCCAGCTCCTGCAGGGCGCGCTCGTTCGCCCTCCCCCACGCGTAGCTCTTGTGGGAGTCGTCCTCGTCGTTGAAGGCGACGCACGGGCTGATTATGTCGAGCACGGCGAGGCCGCGGAAGCTCATCGCCGCCTTCAGCAGCTCGCGCACCTGCTTGGCGTCGCCGGCGAACGACCTGGCAACGAACCCGGCTCCTGCGACTATCGCCTCGACAGCGACGTCGATGGGTGGGAAGTCGTTGTGCCCGGCGTACTTGAGCTCTTGGCCGTGCTCTGCCGTCGCAGAGAACTGCCCCTTGGTGAGCCCGTAAACGCCATTGTTCTCGACGATGTATGCCATGCGCACGTTGCGCCTCACCATGTGCTTGAACTGCCCGAGGCCGATGGAACCGGTGTCGCCGTCACCGCTTATCCCGATCGCCCGCAGCCTGTGGTTGGCCTGCAAGGCGCCGGTGCCGAGCGACGGCATGCGGCCGTGCAGGCTGTTGAAGCCGTGGGACTGTCCGAGGAAGTAGGCTGGCGACTTGCTGGAGCAGCCTATGCCAGAGAGCTTGATCACGTCCTGCGGCTGCAGGCTCAGGTCGTAGCAGACTTGGATTATCTGGCTGGCTATCGAGTTGTGGCCGCATCCCTTGCATAGCGTCGAGGGGCTGGCAGCGTAATCGGCCTTGGACAGGCCGGCGAGGTTGAGCTTCTGAACACGGTCCATCAGTTGACCTTCCCTTGCATGTGCTCCAGCACCGTGGACACCACCCACTCGGCCGTCAGAGGCATGCCGTCTAGGTAGCCGACGCCCGCCAGCCTCGACGCGTGCGCGGGCAGCTCTGCCCTGAGGATGTTGCGGAGCTGGCTGTCGCGGTTCATCTCGATGACGAGCAGGTCTTCGTGCTCGGCGATGAAAGCCTCGACCTCCGGGCCGAAGGGCAGCGCCCTCAGCCGCATGAGGTCGAGCGTGATCCCGCGAGCGGCGAGCTGGTCGCGCGCCTCCTCGATCGCGTAGCGCGTGGTGCCGAAGTGGATGAGGCCGAGGGCGGCTCCGGGGTGCCGATCGACGACGGCAGCGGGAACGTACGACCTTGCGGTCTCGTGCTTGCGCGCCAGCCTGTCGGTGTTGCGCAGCCACTCCTGGGCGTCCTCCGTGTAGCGCGCGTCCTCGTCGTGGCCCGTGCCGCGGCCGAACCAGGCAGCGCGCGGGTTGGGGTTGCCTGGCAAGGTGCGGTACGGGATCCCGTCACCGTCGACGTCGGCGTAGCGACTGAACTTCTCGAGCGCCTCGACCTGCTCTGCACTGAGCACCTTGCCGCGCTGGAGCGGCGCGTCGGGGTACTCGAACGGCTCGCCCATCCAGTTGTTCATGCCAAGGTCGAGGTCGGAGAGAACGAGCACGGGAGTCTGGAGCTGGTCCGCCAGGTCGTGCGCCTTGTAGCCGAACTCGAAGCACTCCTCTATCGAGGAAGGGAACAGCAGCACGTGGCGTGTGTCGCCGTGCCCCACTCCGTACGCGAAGGCTACGTCGCCCTGGCTCGTGCGGGTCGGTAACCCGGTGCTGGGCCCGACACGCTGGATGTCCCATACCACTGCCGGCACCTCGGCGTAGTACGCCAGGCCGAGGAACTCGGCCATCAGCGAGACCCCAGGGCCGCTCGTCGCCGTCACTGACCGCGCGCCGCCCCAGCCGGCGCCCACGACCATGCCGATCGCGGCCAGCTCGTCCTCGGCCTGGATGACCGTGTACGTCGGGCGGCCGTCCTCGCCGGAGCGAAGCTTCGGGAGGAACTCCCTGAGGGCGTCGATGAAGCTCGTCGACGGCGTGATCGGGTACCAGGCGGCCACGCTCACGCCGCCGAAGACGGAACCAAGGGCGCCTGCCTCGTTCCCGGTCATGAGTATCAGGCCGTCGGTTGCGTCCATTGGCTCTACCCTGTACGGATCTACCTTCTGGATGCTCGCGACCGCCCAGGCGTGGGATCGGCGCACGACGTCCATGTTGCTGTCTATCAGCTTCGCCCTGCCGCCGAAGTGGTGGGAGAGCGCCTGCTCTATGACCTCCAGCGGGATCCCCAACAGGTGGGCGACGACCCCGACGTACGTCATGTTCGCTATGTAGTCCTTCAGCTTGCCCTTGACCTCGACGTCGGAGAGCAGCTCCTTGACGGGCACGGGATAGTAGGTCAGGTCGGTGCGCTCCGGCTGGTACCTGATGTCAGCGTTGTAAACGCAGACCCCTCCGGCCGGGAGGTCGGCGACGTCGGCGTGGACCGTCGCGGGGTTGAAGGCTACGAGGAGCTCCGGCGGCCTGCGCGCTATGTATCCATGCCGGCTTACCCGTATGTGGTACCAGGTGGGCTGACCCTGGATGTTCGATGGGAAGATGTTCTTCCCGTGCACGGGTATGCCCATCTTGAAGAACGACCGGAGCAGGGTCAGGTTGGCCGTCTGGCTGCCGGTGCCGTTCGCCGTCGCTACTGCCATCGAGAAGTCGTTGACTACCGCGCCCGGGTCCTCACCGACGCGCGGGCCGCTCAACGTTTCGGGGACGCCCATAGCTATGCGTGCACCTCCGGCGGGACGGGGCGTGCGTTGCGCCCGCGCACGGGCCCCCCGCTCCCGGAACGACACGGTGCGAGCGACCTGGAACGGTCGCCCGCCATGTCGATTGGCGGCATGGTACCCCGCCTGGGGCGGTCGTCAGACGCGCACGTTGTCACATGCGGAGCATGGAGCCGGGAACGGACGCCTACCGGTGCGCCCGGCCCCATGCCCCCGCTCTCTCAGGCCTCCAGGCCGTAGGGGTCGTCGTCGTCGTCCGAGAGGTCGGTTACCGGCGGCGCTGACAGCTTCACGGCCCCTGCCTTCTGAAGGGTGTCCAGGACGCCCTTCTTGATCTCGTCGACGAGGTCTGACCTGGTGGTGAGCAGCTCTACTGCCTTCTCCTTGCCCTGACCCAGGCGCGTGTCACCGTACGAG
>CAZMFX010000027.1:0-26263 GCA_964565625.1 uncultured bacterium | reverse complement strand
CATGGCCGCCTGCTCATCGGCCGCGTGCCCGCCTCTGACGAGGGCCGTCAGGGCCGTGGTGAGCGCGCGAGTCAGCGTCAGCTCGTCGTAGAGCTTCAGCGCCAGGTGACCCTCAGGCTCGAGATGCGAGAGGTACTCCTCGAACGCCTCGACGGTGTAGACGAGGTTCTCGGTCAGAGCGGCGCCTCTCAGCTCGGCGGCACCGGTGACCACGTTGGCGAGGGTGATGACGTCGTACCGGTCGGCGGTTCCCGCCAAGACCCTGCGGCCGTCCCCGACGATGACGTCGGTCGGCTCCTCGTAGACGAGGCCTGTTGCGCGGCCTAGGTCTCTCACGATCTCGACGGCGGCTCCGTTCACTTCCACGGCGACCACGTCGGTCACGCCGAAGGCGCGGGCCTGAGCGACGTCGAGACCGCCACCCGGACCGATGAGGAAGGCGCTCTCCGCCTGACGGATAGCGAACGCGAACCCTCCGACGTCGCCCGACCAGTCTGAGGGATCCGGTGTGGCCACGAGCGAGCCAGCGCCGCCGTCCATGTACAGGTAGCGCGCGCCGTCGGGTGTCGCCACCAGGTCCGTGCGAGCCGTGGCGTCCCACCTCGTTTCCTCGACGCTGCCACCGCGTGCGAGCGCGAGCGAGATGGGCTTCTCCGACAGGTGCACAGCGGGCCGGACCTCGAGGCTGCCTACGGCGATGGCGAGGCCAGCCAGTAGAGGCGCGGCGACACCCAGCAGCGTCGCGCCGACAGCGAAGTCCTGGGTGGCCGACGCGCCGGCGCGAGGGTCAGAGGCGGTGGTTGCCAGCGCCACCGCCGCCAGCGCGGGCAGGGCGGCGATCACCAGCATGGCCCCGGGCACGCCCAGACCCAGGACCGACAGCATTAGAGGAGTCGCCGCCGCGGCGAGGGCTGCCGCGCCGTAGTCGGCGCAGAGGAGGGACGGAGCGCTGGTTGGGTGCCAGGAGATTATCGCGGCGGAAGCGGCACCCAGGCAGAGGTAAGCCAGCAGCGGCACCGCGAGGCCCAGCAGCGGTGACCCTTCTGCTACCGCCCACAGCCAAACGGGCAGGGACAGCACGGCGAAGACGGCCCCGGAGGCGGCCAGCGCCTGTGCGGTCGCCTTCTGGCGCAGCTGCTGCAGTGACGCGGCGAGGGCTGCCCCTACCCCCACGCCAAGCAGAGCTACCGCGAGCACAGGTCCTACCCAGCTACTGGTGAGAAGCGCCGAGAGCAGCCTCGTGAGGGCGATCTCGTACGCCAGCCCGCCAGCGGCGAGCAGCGCCAACGCACCCAGGTGGCCGGATGGCGGCCGTGACACGCTGGTTTCAAGTGGATCGATCAGCCGCGCCCCCGGTACCGGGGATCGAGGACGTCACGCAGGCCGTCGCCCAGGAGGTTGAAGCCGAGCACGGAGACCATTATCGCCAGGCCCGGGAAGATGCCCATCCACGGCGCCTGTCTCATGTACGCGCGACCCTCGGAGAGCATGCGGCCCCAGCTGGGGTCGGGCGGCTGCGTCCCCAGGCCGAAGAACGACAGGGCGGCCTCCGCCAGGATGGCGAACGCGAGGCTCAGCGAGGTCTGGACGATTATCGGACCCATCGCGTTGGGCAGCACGTGGGCGAACATCACGCGTGGGCTGCTCTGTCCCAGGGCCCGCGCCGCGTTGACGTACTCGCGGTCGCGCACGGCGATGACGGCCCCACGCGTCACACGCGCGAAGATGGGCGCGTAGACGATCGCGATAGCGACCATCGCGTTCTCCACCCCGCGCCCGAGGATCGCCATGACGACGATCGCGAGCAGGACGGCGGGCAGGGCGAAGAACACGTCCATGACGCGCATGAGCACCTCGTCGAGCCAGCCGCCGTAGTAGCCGGCGAGCAGTCCCAGGGTCACGCCGGCCACGGCCGATATACCCACGGCGATGAACGCCACCTTCACGCTGACCGCGGCCCCGTGGAGGATGCGGGAGAAGAGGTCGCGCCCGAACTCGTCGGTCCCGAACGGATGAGCGAGTGACGGCGGAGCGAACAGGGCAGAGAAGTTCATCTGGTTCGGGTCGTGCGGCGAGAGGGCGGCCCCGAAGAGGGCCGCCGCTCCCAGCAGCAGGACGATCGCTCCGCCCGCCACGACCAGCCCGTGGCGGAGGGCGCGTCGCCAGAAGCTCGGGCTCCTGGGCCCCACAGCGTCGTGGCCCGCTGTAGCGGCGGCGCTTCCCATCACGTGTACGAGACTCGCGGGTCGAGGAACGTGTACGAGAGATCGGTCACCAGGTTGACGACGGTGAAGATGACGGCCGAGAGCAGCACGGCTGCCTGGAGGGCGGGGTAGTCGCGCTGCAGCGTCGCCGTAAGGGCGAGCTGACCCAGGCCCGGCCACGCGAAGACTATCTCGACGACGACGACGGCCGATAGGAGGGTCGCCATCTGCAACCCGACGATCGTGACGATCGAGATCGCAGCGTTCCTGGTGACGTGCTTGCGCAGCACCTTCTGCCTGGGGACACCCTTCGCGTGGGCCGTGCGAACGTAGTCCTGGCCCAGTACCTCGAGCAGAGAAGACCTGACGAACCGCGCCATTATCGAGCCACTGATGATGCCGACGGTCGCGGCCGGCAGCAGGATATGGCTTAGCCAAGGCCAGAACCCGGCCGAGAGCGGCTCGTACCCGGAAGACGGCAGCCAACCCAGCGTCTCGGAGAAGAGGAGAATCAGCAGTATCCCCATCCAGAAGTCTGGAACGGAGACGCCGACCTGGCTCATTATCGAGACCCCGAGATCCCTGCCGCTGCCGGGCTTGAGTGCGGAGAGGAAACCTGCAGGCAGGGCGATGAGCAGGCCTATGAGCAGCGCGACGAACGCCAGGCTCGCGGTGGCGGGAGCGCGGCGCATGACCTCGCCGCCGATCGTCGAGCCGCTTATAAGGCTCTGCCCGAAGTCGCCGCGCGTGACTATGCCGCCTATCCAGTCGAAGTAGCGGACCGCCAGCGGGCGGTCGAGGCCCATCCTCTGCTCGAGAGCGGCGACCGCCTCCGGCGTGGCCTGGACGCCCAGCGCCACCCTGGCTGGGCTGCCGGGCAGCAGCGGCACTATGGCGAACGTCAGGACGCTGACGCCGAACAGCACGAGGATCATCGTGCCGAGGCGTTTGAGTAGGTAGCGGAGGCTCAACTCGGTGGTCTTGCGGGTCTCACGGGCGCGGACCCGCGGGCGAAAGCGGTCGGCGCGCTACCCGTGCGGGCAGGCGCCGACCACCCTTTGCCGGCGGGGGCCTAGTGGTCTTCCATCCAGGTCTCGTGGAAGCGCACGGACTGGTCCGACCGCGTGTGGAAGCCATGGACGTACGGCTTGTATGCGTGGATCTGCAGCGGGTTGTACAGGTAGATGTACGGGGCGTCGTCGACGATCATCTGGTTCACCTGCTCGTAGACGTCGTAACGGGCGTCGAAGTCGGCGATCGTGCGCCCTTCGTCCAACAGCTCGTCGACGCTCGGGTTCGAGTAGCCGGTGAAGTTGAAGACCTCGCCCGTGTGGTGCTGGGCGTAGAAGTAGTCGTCAGGGTCCACGAGCCCGTTCCAGGAGCACACGAAGGTGTCGTAGTTCCCGGCGCCCTGCTCCTGCAGCCACTCTGCCCACTCGAGCGTGTTGATCTCGGCCTGGATGCCCACCTGGGCGAGGTCGGCCTGGATGACCTGCGCGGCGCGGATCGTCGCCGGCACCTGGGTGGTCGGCATGATGGCCATCGAGAAGCCGTCGGCGTACCCTGCCTCGGCCAGCAGCTCACGCGCGCGCTCGAGGTCCTGCTCGTACGGCGCGTAGTTGAAAGCCCAGGCTGAGGTCGAAGGGATCGGGTCCTGGGTGGCCTCTGCGTTGCCGAACTCGGCGGCCTGCACGATGTTGTCGCGGTTGATGGCGTAGGAGATCGCCTGCCTCACGGCGGGCTCGGAGAGCGGGCCCTCCCGCACGTTGACGCCGATGTAGTAGTAGGCGCCTGCCGGAGTCGAGTCGATGACGACGTCGTCGCGCTCCCTCAGCTCGGCGACCGACTGCGCGGGGATCGCGAACGCCCAGTCGATCTCGCCGGTGACGAGCGCGGTGCGCCTGACGGTCTCGTCAGGGATTATCCGAACGTTGACGGCGTCGAGGTACGGCAGGCCCTCGCGCCAGTAGTACGGGTTCTTCTCGAGCAACACCCGCGTGCCTGGCTGGAAGTCGCTGATCATGAACGGGCCGGTGCCGATGGGGTGAGTGTTCACCGTGCCGTCCTCGATGCCGGCCGGGTCGAAGACGCCGAGCGCCTTGGACACCGCGAGGTGCCCGAGCAGCCCCGGTGTGGGAGCAGAGAGGTTCAGGACGAGGGTGCGAGCGTCAGGCGCCTCGATGCTCTCGACGCCCGCCATGCGGAAAGCGTTGCCGGACCCGGTGTCGGGGTCCATTATGCGGTCGAAGACGGTCTTGAAGTGGGCCGCCTCGAGCGCCTTGCCGTTCGAGTACCGCACGCCCTCACGCAGGGTGAACGTCAGCGTGAGACCGTCCTCGCTAACCTCCCACGACTTCGCGAGCTCAGGGACGATGTTCTGCTCGGCGTCCAGCGTCACGAGGTTGTCTATGACGTTCGTGAGTATCTGATGGCTGGATACGGCGCTGACGATGTGCGGGTCGAAACCCACGGGCTCCTGGTTCCAAGCCGCCTCGAGCGTGCCGCCTGACTGCTGCGCGAACACAGCTCCGGAGAAGCAGAGCAGCGCGGTGAGGGCGAGGGTTGACAGTCGTGTCATGTGGCCTCCTGTCGGCCCGGCCGATGAACGAGAGATAGCAACCGGGGGGTGGAGAGAGACGTGATGGTCAGGCAACGCGAGGCTGCATGTCTGGACGTCTGAGGGTAGGTGTAACCCCGTGCGGTTGTCAAACGCGTGCGGCCCGGGCAAACTGCTCACCACTACCGCGCGCGGAGAAGCTGGCGCCGGTCCTCCCCCGTGCTCATGAAGGGCGGTCGTAGGGTGAGTCACATGACCAGGCCACTTCCTCACATCCTGGTCAACCTGTTTCTCTTGAGCCATATGGCTCTCGCCCGCTCAGGGCTGGACCCCGCCATGGTGGACAGCTTCGTCGCCGCCCAGATGCGAGCGCAGCGGGTGCCTGGCATGGCTCTCGCCATAACGCACGACGATCAGGTCGTTTACGCCAAGGGTTACGGGGTGGACGCCAGGGGCGAGGCGATCACGTCGGGAACGCTGTTCCCGGTGGCCTCGCTGAGCAAGTCCTTCACCGCCATCGCCGTTCTGCAGCTCGCGGAGTCGGGTGAAGTTGACCTGGACGCTCCCGTGCGGCGTTACCTGCCCGGTTTCACGCTTGCCGAGCCCGGCACGGCGGACGCCATCACCGTAAGGCACCTGCTCAACCAGACGAGCGGGCTGGCGGACGCCGGGTTCAGGGAGCCTCGAGAGTTGCCGGACAGCCCCCGGCAGCGCGTCGAGAGCCTGGCGACCGCCAGGACCGTCTCGGAGCCGGGCGCGGAGTTCCACTACTTCAACCCCAACTACGAGGTGCTCGGCCGGCTCGTCGAGGTGGTCAGCGGCGAGCCGCTCTCGGGCTACCTCGAGGACCGCGTCTTCCGGCCACTGGGCATGACGAGCACTTTCAACGTCATCGAGTCCAGCGAGTTGGCCGCGGCCGCAGGCGCGGTCGCGCGCGGGCACCTGCTCGCCTTCGGGCTGCCCATAGGGGCTGGAGAGGAGTCCGGCTATCTAGGCGGCAGCGGCGGGGTGGTCTCGAGCGCTGACGACATGGCGCGGTACCTGATCATGCTCTCGAGCGGCGGCAGCCGCGATGGGGACGAGATCTTGTCGCCCCATAGCATCGACGAGCTGTTCTCGCCTCCGCCTGGCAGCCACTACGCCATGGGTTGGTTCGAGCGCGACCGGTCAGGCACCCGCGCGCTTGAGCACAACGGCATCCTCTCTACCTTCGCAACGGACGCCGTGTTGCTGCCTGAGAGCGGCTACGGGTTGGTGCTGCTTTACGACGTCCACAGCCTGGCCCATGACCTTCTCGGCTTCCCGCGCATCAAGGAGGGCGTGCTGTCGCTGATCCTCGGTGAGGAGCCGGCCACGGGGGGTTTCGACGTCCGGTACTGGGGCATCGTCTTCGCCGCGCTCACCGTGCTGGGGGCGGCGCTCGGGGTCAGGGCTCTCGTACTGTTCCCGGCGTGGACGAGCATGGCCGCCGGAGTGCCGGCATGGCGGCACGTAGCAGGTTCCGTGCTGAGCCTCCTGCCGCTCGTCATCGTGGCGGGGATGCCCGCCATCGTCCTCGGCTCGTCGGGCCGGTCGTTCGACCTCCTGACGCTGTTCAGGTCGATGATCGGCGTCATGGCCTGGCTATCGGTGGTCGGGGTCCTCGGCGCCGTCAACGTGCTTCTGCGGCTGGCGTGGCTGCTGAGGCGCGGCTGACGAGCGGGTCTGTTGACAGAGGGGTGCCGGCTCATCTAGAGTCTCTCAGCTATGGCAGACCACCTGTTCCCGCACATGGTCCGCAGGGCGCCGGTCGGCGTCCTCGCAGGTGTGGGAGAGGTCTGCCTCGTAGCCGGTTAGTCACCAGATAGTTCGAGAACCAGTACCCGGCCGAGGGGCGACCAGAGAGATTGCCCGCGGCCGGTTCTTCGTGCTCGGCCAGGGCCGCGACAGACAGGCACGACAGAAGCGAACTACCCAAGAGGTGACATGACCACCCGAGCAGTGACAACCAGACCGACGGTGCCGGCGCGCACCTCGATGTTCTCGCTACTGAGGCGCTACCTGGCACCTCAGCGCGGCATGGCGGTGCTCATGGCCGTACTGCTGCTTTCGGCGACCGGTCTCCAACTCCTCGTTCCGCAGTTGCTCCGCCGGTTCATAGACGGTGCCATGGCCGCCGTGGCCAGCAGCGAGTTGACGACACTCGCCGTGCTGTTCCTCGTCGTGGCGGTCGTCACCCAGCTCCTCAACGCGGTCGCCACGTACGTCGCGGCGTCTGTCGGTTGGCGAGCGACCAACAGCCTTAGGGAGGACCTGACCCGCCATACCCTCGACCTGGACATGGGTTTTCACAACTCGCGGACCGCCGGCGAGATGATCGAGCGCATCGACGGTGACGTCACCAGCCTCTCGAACTTCCTCTCGCAGTTCTCCGTCCGTGTCTTCGGCGGCCTGATGCTGCTCGTCGGCATCCTCGTCGCCCTGTGGCTCGAGAACCCGCTAATGGGTGTCGTCCTCACCGGGTTCGTGGTCCTCGAGATCTTGACGCTGAGCCTCACGAGGCGCGTCGGCGTGCCGGCAAGCAACCTGGAGCGAGAGGCGAACGCCAAGCAGTTCGGGTTCATAGAGGAGCGGCTCCAGGGGCTGGACGACATCAGGGCGAACGGAGCGGGCGCCTACTCCCTTCACCGCTTCCGCACGGTGATGCGCGGCGTATACCTCGACACCCGGCGCGCGTGGATGCTGCGCAGCGTCGTGTGGCTGTCGAGCTACGGGCTGTTCGTCATCGGCCTTGCGGTCACGGTCGGTAGCTCCATCTACCTCGTCGGTCGCGGCGACATGACCGTCGGGGCCGCCTACATGGTCTTCCAGTACCTGTTCATGATCCAGAACCCGATAGAGCAGATCACGCAGCAGTTGCAGGAGCTGCAGAAGGCCGCGGCCGGCGTGCAGCGCGTAGGCGAGCTCTTCCATACCGAGTCCGCGCTGGCCAAGGGCGGCAGCGCGGAGTTGCCTGGCGGCGCGCTGTCCGTCGAGTTCGCGGACGTCGACTTCCACTACCTCGACGCCTCGCCTGACCAGCTCACGCTCCGGGGAGTGAGCTTCGCGCTCGCGCCCGGCAGGCGCCTTGGCCTGTTGGGGCGCACCGGCTCCGGCAAGACGACCTTGACGCGGCTCATCTTCCGCCTCTACGACCCGAGCGGCGGAGCGGTGAAGGTGGGCGGGGTCGACACGAGGGATGTCGAACTGCAGCTGCTCAGGTCGCGCGTCGGCCTGGTGACCCAGGACGTGCAGCTCTTCAGGGGCACGTTGCGCGACAACCTCAGCTTCTTCGACGACAGCGTCGACGACGACGTGATCCTCCGGGTGCTGGAGGAGCTGGGCCTCGGGAACTGGTACCGGGGTCAGGAGCGCGGCCTCGATACGGAGCTCGACTCCGGCGGACGGAACCTCTCGGCCGGCGAGGCGCAGCTGATCGCGTTCGCCCGCGTGTTCCTCAAGGACCCTGGGGTCGTGATCCTCGACGAGCCGTCCTCGAGGCTCGACCCCGTCACCGAGCGGCGGCTCGAGCGGGCACTCGAACGCCTGCTGCACGGCAGGACGGCCATCATCATCGCGCACCGGCTCGAGACGGTGGAGCGCGTCGACGAGATCATGGTCATGGGGGACGGGCGCGTCCTGGAGGCGGGACCACGCGAGTCGCTCGCAGCTGACAGGCACAGCCGCTACGCCCGCCTCAGGCGAGCCGCCCTATCGCTCGACGTCAACGTTGGCGGTACCGGTGCGGTGCGGCGACTATCGGCCGACGAGGCCGAGCTTCTGGAGGACCTGGCATGAACTTCGCGACGAACCCGCTGCGCCTCACCCTCGGCCTGGTGAGGCAGAGGTGCTGGCTCTTCGTACGGTCGGCGGCGCTCTGGTTGGCGATCCACCTGCTGCCCGTCGCGACCGGCGTGCTCACGAAAGGCGTCTTCGACGCGCTCTCTGGGTCTGCGCCAGCAGGCGCGAGCGCCTGGACCTTCCTGGCCGTGGCACTGGCGCTCGACGTCGGCAGGATCGGCGTCTTCATCGTTGGCATCCGTTCGTGGGCGACGTACTGGGTCGAGATAACGCTGCACCTGCGGCACAACATCCTCAAGCACCTGCTGACCGCGGCCGGCTCGAGGCGCCTGCCGGAGTCTCCAAGCGAGTCCGTCACGCGGTTCCGCGACGACGTCAACGACGTCGGAGAGTACGTCGAGAACTGGGTCGACTTCTGGGGCCTAGCGGCGTACGCCGTCGTCGCCCTCACGATAATGGCCTTCATCAACCCGCTGCTCACGCTGCTCGCCTGCGTCCCTCTGGCCCTTGCCCTCGGCCTCACCAACGCCCTCAGACCTCACATCAGGAACGCGCGACGGGCCTCGAGGGAGGCCACGAGCCGCGTCACCGACTTCCTGGGGGAGACGTTCGGCAGCGTGCAGGCCGTGAAGGCGTCGGGCCGTGAGGAGAGCGTGCTGGCGCGCTTCGCGGCGCTGAACGATGGCAGGCGACAGCGTGCCCTCAAGGACACGGTCCTCACGGAGATGTTCCGCAGCGTCACGGACAACATGGTCAACATCGCGACGGGCGTTGTCCTGCTCGTGGGCGCCACGGCCCTGCGCGACGGCAGCTTCACCGTCGGCGACTTCGCGCTCTTCGTCACCTACCTGCCGCGGCTGACGGGCGTCATGACCTTCATCGGCCTCATGTTCGTGCAGCACAAGCGCACGGGCGTCGCGTACGAGCGGCTGGGGAAGATGATGGTCGACGCGGACGTGGAGAGCCTCATCGAGCCCCGCGACCACGACCTGGAGCGCGAGCAACCGCCGTTCGTCCCGCGCGCCGTCGGCCAGGAGCCGTTCTCCGAGCTCACCGTGGAGGGGCTCTCATACAGGCATCCGGGCGCCGAGGAGGGGGTGCACGACGTCTCGTTCACGGTGCGGCGCGGCGAGTTCGTCGTCGTGACGGGCAGGGTGGGGTCGGGCAAGAGCACGCTTCTGCGCGTCCTGCTCGGACTCCTGCCCAAGACGGCGGGGACGATCAGGTGGAACGGGGAGGTGATAGACGACCCCGCGTCCTTCCTCGTGCCGCCTCGCACGGCGTACACGAGCCAGGTACCGCGGCTGTTCTCGGACAGCCTCAGGGAGAACATCCTGCTCGGCGGCACTGCAGACGACGTCGAGGTTGACAGGGCCCTTGGCCTTGCGGTGCTCGCCCCGGACGTCGCGCACCTTCACGACGGGCTGGGGACGGAGGTGGGCACTCGCGGCGTGCGACTGTCCGGCGGCCAGGTCCAACGCGCTGCCGCGGCCAGGATGTTCCTGACCGGCGCCGAGCTCCTCGTCTTCGACGACCTCTCCAGCGCGCTCGACGTCGAGACCGAGAGGCGGCTGTGGGACGGGCTGTTCTCCGACCGCGACGTGACGTGCCTTGTCGTGTCGCACAGACGGGCCGCGCTGGAACGCGCCGACAGGGTGATCGTGCTCGACGAGGGACGCGTCGTGGTGGCCGGCACCCTCGCCGAGGTGACGAGGGGGTCGCCGGACCTCGCCGCCCTGTTCGTCGGCGAGGAACCGCTCGCCGAGCCCCCCGCCGCAGTGCCGGTCACGGGGTGACGGCACGCGTCCGCCGGCCACGCTGCTGTCTACCGCACGGAGCCCGGGTCGCGACCCTGTAGCACGACGGCCGTCCACTGGCCGAGCCAGCGCTCCTGGTTCTCGGCGATGGCTGCCTGTTCTATGGGGTCTGCGACAGCGGCCTGCGGCAGGGTGCCGTAGAGCTCGAACTCCTCGGGCACAGGCACCCCTTCGACCACCGGTGCGACGAACATCTCCATCGGTATCGCGGCCTGTACGTCCGGCGAGAGCATGAACTCGACGAACGCCTCGGCTGCCTCCCTTGCCTGGGTTCCGGCCAGGATGCCGACGCCCTCTACCTGCCTGTACGCGCAGCCGGGGCAAGTGAGGTTCGCCGTCGGCGAGTCGTCGAGCTCTTCTTCCGCGAATATCACCTCGGCGGCAGGCGAGGACGCGTAGCTGACGATTATCGGCCTGTCGCCGCCGTAGCGGCTGAACGCGGTGTAGTAGGCGTCAGACCAGCCGTCGGTGACGAGCACGCCGTTGTCCGCCAGCGCCGCCCAGAAGTCGAGCCAATCCGAGAAGCCACCTCGTGCTGCCTCGTCGGCGGCCGGAGCGATGCCGGCCTCCTCGTCACCGAAGTAGCGCACGGTTGCGAGGAGGAAGGCCAGGCCGGGGCTCGACGTGGCAGGGTTCATGACGACGGTGAGCGGCGCCAGCTCCTCGCTCGCGAGGTCCGGCAGGCCGATCTCCTGCGGGTCGATGCCCGCCTGGGCGGCGGCGTTCAGGTCGACGTTCGGCACGACGTAGCCCACGTCCACCGGCGTCACGAGGTCGTCTGGCGCTATGCGCAGGCGCTCAGGGACGCCGCCCAGTGAGGGGCTGACGTACGGCTCGAAGATGCCCGCGTCGCGGGCGCGCTCAAGCAGGGCCTCGTCGACGCCGAAGAGGACATCGGCGATGGGACGTCCCCTCGTCAGGATCGCCCTGTTCAGCGCCTCGCCCGCGTCGCCGCCCGAGATGAAGACGACGTCGACGCCGTGCTGCTCCTCGAACCGCTCTACGAGGTCGATGGGAAGCGAGAACGAGTCGTGGGTCATCACCCGCAACCGCGGCCCGGCAGCTGCAGAGATCGTCGCGGCCACGAGAAGCGAAAGAGCCAGGAACGTTCTGTGGAAGCGTGTCATGCGCCCTCCAAGTCACCCGTCGGACGCATGCGGGTGGGGCGCTGGTCGCGCCGCCCGCGCGTCACGCTCCCTCCGCCCGCATTACCGGGGTCAGGTTCAAGGGTCTGATCTCAGCCCCGCAGCCTCGACGCCGCGAAGGCACCCCTGGTGACACATCGAACATAGCCATGGTCGGGGGGCCAGTCAACGCTGCACGTTACGTATCTCCCCGCGCAGGTAAGGCGCCTGAGGCGCTCGCGTCGGCCCTCCGCGGCAGCCGCCACGCTCCCAACGCCGCCGTCAGGCCGAAGAGCACGGCAGTGACGACGAAGATGCCTCTGTAGTTGGGGTCGTCCAGGGTGCTGGTGACAGCGATTATCGCTCCGGCGAGCACTGGTGCGACGGCTCGGGACGCTGCGGCCACCGAGTTGTCTAGGCCGTAGACGGAGCCGGACATCGCGGGGTCGGTGAACTTGGCCAGCATCGCCGAGACGGCAGGCAGGACGCCGCCGACGGCGAAGCCGACGAGCACGTTGAGTGCGATGAGCTGCCAGACGTTCTGCACCAGCGACATCGGCGCGTAGCAGATCGCCGTGGCGATCGCAGATGCGATGAGCACCTTGCGGTGGCCGACCCTGTCGCCGAGCCTGCCGAGGACCACCCCGCTGATCGTGCCTGCGAGTGAGGCCGCGCCGATCGCGACGCCGGTGTAGATGCTCGCCAGGTCGTCCCTGAGCAGCAGAGTAGCGATGAACAGCGGCAGGTACGGCATTATCATCGTCCTGCCCAGCCACGCTGTGAACCTCAGCAGGTAGGTGAGCGGCACTCCGGGTGAGCGCAGCACGACGGCCCACTGGCTGAACATGTCGCCGAGCAGCCTCCGCTCCCTCACGGGCGGCTCGAACCTCTCCTTCACGAAGAAGATCACGAGGATCCCGCCGATGGACAGCAGCACGCCCGTGACGATGAACGACATCCGGATGCCCACCAGGTACTCGAGGAAGCCGCCGACGATGGGGCCGACTGAGATCCCGGCCCACTGGCCCGTCTGCATGAGTCCCATCGCATAGCCAAGGCGCTCGCGGGGCACCGCCGCCGCGACCATCGAGGCCGAAGCCGACACCACGCCGGTGACGAGGCCCTGGAGAAGCCGGAGCAGAACCAGCTCCTCCGCGCTGCGCGCGAAGCCCATGAGGACGACGATTACGGCGCCGCCTATGAGCGAGCGGATGACCATCGGCTTGCGGCCGTACCGGTCGGCGACGGCGCCCCATATCGGGGACGCGATCATCATCGCGACCGCCTGTACCGAGTAGACGGCTGCGACCCAGAAGACAGTCGAGCCACCGGACGTGCTGCCGAGGTCCTCTACGTACGCCGGCAGGAAGGGGAAGATCGTGGAGAAGCCGAGTGAAGCCAGAAGCTGGGCGAGGAACATCACCGTCACGGTGCGTTGCCAGCTCGACGCCATCTGAGCTACACGACTCCTCACCGCCCAGGGGCGCTTCCAGCACGGCTGGGTTAGGCGCCCCGAAAAGGGACGCCGGCCATGTTACCCCTGGTCGCGCGCGTGCCGGCGCGGTGTGCGGGCGTTACGTTGTGTCGCATGGAGCTTTCCGACTTCGATGTCCTTGCCCGCTGCCCGCTGCTCGCCGGGCTGGCCGACGAGGACGTCAAGGCGCTGGCCGCCAGGGCGGTGCGCCGGTCGTTCGACGCAGGGGAGACGCTGTTCCTGGCAGGCGACCCTTCCCAGGGCCTCATGGTCATCGCATCCGGGGAGGTGAAGGTCTTCCTCATCTCGCCGGCCAGCGGGCGTGAGCTGCTGCTTCACCACGAACGCGAGTACGGCGCCGTCGCCCAGTTGGTGGCCCTCGACGGAGGTCCGTACCCCGCCAACGCTCAGGCCATGACGGACACGGAGCTGGTCGTGATCGAGCACGAGAGCTTCGTGGCGACGCTCTACGAGCGCCCGGCGATCGCCCTTCACCTGATGCGCTCGCTGGGGAGGAACCTTAGGCGGCTGGTCGATCAGGTGGAGCAGATCTCGTTCCAGGAGGTCCAGCACCGGCTCGCCGCCCACCTCCTGAGGCAGTCGAGGAAGGCGTTGCCGTTCGACCTGGAGACGAACGCCGTCATCGGGGCGCGGCTCGGCACCGTGCCAGAGCTCGTCAGCCGCAACCTCTCGCGGCTCCACGCCTCTGGGGCGATAAGCATGGAGGGCAGGCGGATAGTCGCCGTCGACCGCGAGCTTCTCGCGCACATAGCAGAGTCCGCCGGGCGCTGAACCGGCCCGCCCCGGAGCTACCCATAGACGGTGGTCAGAAGAAGCCGAGCTGGCGCTTCGCCTCGTCGGTCATCGCCATCGGCGTCCATGGCGGGTCCCACACGAGGTCGACGGTGCCGGTGTCGATACCGGGCAGCGCCTCGAGGCAGCCGACGACCTGAGCCTCGATGCTCGCGTGCAGTGGGCATCCCGGCGTGGTCAGGGTCAGCTGGACGTGGGCGGAGTTCCCCTCGACGGACACCTCGTAGACGAGGCCGAGGTTTACGACGTCAATGCCGAGCTCGGGGTCGATGACGGCCTTCAGCGCCTCGAGCACGTTCCTCGCTGGCACGGCGGCGTCGACCTCGAGCAGAACCGTATCTGTGGTCACTTGGTGGTCACCGCCGCGCGTAACGGGCCGACCTGACGTCCCAGGGTCCGGAGTATCACGGTAACTACCTGCACAAGTTGGGCGGAAGCGCCAACGAGAAGGGCAGAGCCGGCCAGCCGCGCGACGAGCACGGAGCCGGTGAGCGCCGCGACCGTCGCCGCCAGGGCGCCCACCGAGAGTCCAACGGTGACGACGGGCTCCAACCAAGGGCGGGAGAGGTCACGGAGCAGCGGAGCCGGCGAGCCGACGTTCCTGTTGCCTCCGAAGGCGCTCGTCCAGGTGAGGAACGACAGTATCTTCACGAGCATGCCGCTCACGGCCAACCCGATGAACCCGAGAAGCAAGGCAACGACCGCGGCGGTCTGCGAGCCCAGCGCGAGCATGAGCCCGGCGATAGGCAGGAACGCGTGTGCCAGGACGTAACGCTCGACTGGCGCCTCCAGCTTCCTGCGCAACCGGCGCCTTAGCAACGCTCCGACCTCTACGAACTGCAACGCGCCGAGCACGCCGACGAGCGTGACGGCGGTGTCCGTCGAGATGCGGTAGACAGCGGGCGCCCAACCCAGCGGTATGGCGAGCGCAGCCAGCACGGAAGCTGCGACCACGCCGTGAGTCACGACGATCGCGGCCCGAACCCGCCAGGTGGAGCCGCCCTTGGAGAGGGCGAACATCGACAGGAGCTTGTGCCCGGAAGCCACGATGCCCAGCATGAACGCGCCGACGAGGCCTGCTGTCTGGTGCAGCGCGGCGGGGTACCCGACGGTGGTCGCGACCTCCGGCGCCGCCCGGACTGCGGCGAGCAACAGGCCGAGGGCGACCGTCACGAACAGGTAGCAAACCGCGGTGACAAGGCCGCGGCTGGCGGGATCCTTGGGCGGGCTCCTGCGAGCGGTGGCGAGGACCTGCGCGGCGGCCATGCCGAGGGCCAGCACGACGGCGCTACCGCCGGCGGCGAGGGCGGCAGGGCGGTATCCCGCGCCGAACCCCCATACGAGGACGACGGCGCCAGCGACGAAGAGCGGCACCGTCACCCACCCGGAACCGCGCCAAGACAGGTCGGTAACGAGCAGCACTGCAGGCAGCTGCTGAAGCGTGCCCAGGTATATGAGCGAGACGACGAGGAGGGTGAAGAGGTGCGTCAGCGCGACGGACGACGGCGAGCCGACGAACCCGGCGAGAGCGCCAGGCTCCGTGAGGAGCCAGGCGGCACCCACGACCAGCGCCAGGGCGCCCCCGAAGAGGGCGGACACCGGCAGAAGGGGGTGGGCGCCACCCGACGCTCCCCGCGGAAGCGTCAAGGGCTCCCCTTGACGATGCGGACCTTGGCGCTGCCGTCAGGCAGCTCCTCGACATCGTAGACGGCGCCCTCATCGAGCAGTTGTGGGAGCAAGTAGACAGGTACGCGGTCGTTGTGGATCGTGAGCACGTCCCCCTCGCTCAGCTCCTGGAGCTGAGCCAACGTCCTCACCATCGGTTCCGGTGGCTGAAGTCCGCGGTTGTCAAGGAAGACCTCGCGCACGGGGCCACACTATGTCCGCACCCTCGACCTTCTCCTTGACCTGCGTCATGGGACGGTCGTTGATCGCCGTGGGAGCATCCCAGCATGCGGGAACTACCGTGGACGCGCGAGAGGCTTCTGGGGACGCGCGTGTCCGACCTGTTGGCCGCGGACGCCAGATGTCTCGACGTCCTCGTCGAGCACGGCTTCGGGCCCCTGAGGCAGCCAGCGCTGCGCAAGGTGCTCGCGCACACGGTCGACCTGGGTCAGGCCATCCGCATAAGGGGTCTTTCGGAGGAGACGGAGGAGCGGCTGCTCGACGATCTCATGGGTCTGCTCGGGCAGCACGAGCCGGTCGGGGCGGGCACCTGATGCCTCTGCTTAAGCCGCTTGACCAGCGCCGCTTCTCGGAGCACGGGCCCGTCCCGCGGCCGCTGAGCATGGGCCGGGGCCTCGCGGTCATGCTCCTGTGCCTGCAGTCGGGGCAGAGCCTCGTGGCACCGGAGGGAGACGAGGCAGAGACCGTGTTCACCGTCCTCGATGGCGAGGGCTCGGTGCGCGATGGGACGGATACGCACGAGGTGAGCGCCGGTGACGTCGTGCATGTCATGCCGGGCGACGACAAGTCGCTCATCGCAGGCGCCGGCAAGTTCACGGTCCTGGGGGTCAGGCGCCTGGCGGAGCGCGGCCAGCGCGCCCGGAAGGCCGGTGGTGAATCGTGAACAGGGTCGGGAGGCCGAGCCTCGTGTACGTCGATCCCCAGCGCTGCATAAGGTGCGATGTCTGCGAGGAGGTGGTGCCCGGCATGCTGGCAGAGGAGCAGCCGGTCGCCGCTGACGAGAGAGTCCTTGACGCGATGGCGGCGTGTCCTACCGGCGCCATCCGCTGGTTGGAGAGAGAGGAACCCTAAATGAAGCAGCTTGACGTACGCACGATCCCCCCGCGCGAGCGGCATCCGATGATCTTCCGGACGTTCGACGAGCTCGCGCCAGGCGAGTCGTTCGAGCTGGTGAACGACCACGATCCCAAGCCGCTCTACTACCAGCTCCAGGCCGAGAGGTCGGGCCAGCTCGACTGGTCGTACCTCGAGCAGGGCCCGGAGCGCTGGCGCGTGAAGGTAGGCAAGGCGGCCTGAGCCGCTGGCAGGTCGCGTTCCTGAGGTGCGCCCTCGCCTGGCTGGTGCTGGCCGGCCTGGTCGGGGCATCGATGGCGGTGTGGCCCAACCTGGCGGGGGCGCTGGCGCCAACGCACGGACACCTCGGGACGGTCGGCTTCTTCCTGTCGATGGTCATGGGCGTCGCCTACTGGATGCTGCCGCGGCCCGGCGGGATAAAGCAGACGCGCCTGGAGGCGATAACGTTCCTCTTCCTGCAGTCCGGCATGGTGGTGCGCGTCATCGGTGAGCCGTGGTGGCGGCTGACCGGCGACGCCCTGCCGCATGCGCTCTTCTCTGCCAGCGGCGGCCTGACGTTCGGGGCGATAGTCACGTTCGCGCTCGCCATGAGCAGGCGCGTCGTCACCGTAGAGGCGATAAGGGCAGCGGCCCGCCCACGGAAGGGCGCAGCCCCGCGCGACTCCGTGGGCGACGACGGTTAGGTGGTCGGCGCGTCCACGACGATGGTGCCGGCGAACTTGTCGCCGAGACGGCGACCCTGCGCGTCGGTGACCGTCAGGACTATCTCGATTATCTGCAGGATCGCCCCTGCGAATATCAGCAGCAGCACGAGCCCTAGGGTGACAAGCACGCCGAAGATGCCGAAGGACCCGGCGAGCGAGGCGAGCGCGATGGTCCAGTTGCGCGATGCCGACGTCGCGAGGTCCATCTTCCCACCGTCGAGGCGCACGGGCCTGAGGCCGATGAGCCGCTTGCCGAGCGAGCGCCCGTCCATGTACTCGAACGCGAAGCCGTCGCGCAGGAGAAGGTAGAGAGCGCCGAGCATCGGCCCGATGAAGGTGGGGATCACCGCGCTGAGGAGCCAAGCCACGGCGATGTCGATGATGAACGCCAGCGCGCGCTTGCCGGTGTCCGCCTTGACGTAGTCGGTCGGTCCGGTAACCGGACCCTGGGCCCCAGGGCGCGGCTCCTCGACGTGAGGCGTTACCGGTTCGGACGCTGCTGGCTCTAACGGGTCGGTCATCGTCTTCTCCTTCGCCTGAGCAAAGCTTAGCGCCGAGCGGCCGTCCTTGTAAGCTCGACGACGTGGGAGCGCCTTCCGCCCTGATGCTCGTGCCCACCGAGGGTGGTGTGGGGCTCACCTCGGTAAGCCTCGGGCTCTCGCGGGCGCTGGAGGCCCGCGGCCTGCGCACCGGCTTCGTCAAGCCCATAAGACAACCGGGTGACGACGTTGGGCCGGAGAGGTCGACGGCGTTCGCGACAGGCAGCCTCGCGCGCGAGACCCCGGAGCCGATCCAGTTCGGCAGGGCAGAGGCGCTGATGGCCTCCGGCAACAGGCAGGAGCTGTTGCAGGCGGCGGTCGGTCTCTACCAGAGCGCTGCAGAAGGCAACGACGTCGTCGTCGTCGAGGGCCTGACCGCGACGGCCAGCCACCCGGAACTGGACGTCCTGAACGCCCAGATCGCGCAAGCCATCGACGCCCAGGTGATCCTCGTCGCGGCGCTCGGCGAGTCGCCGCAGGCGTTGTCGGACAGGCTGCGCGTCGTCGCGGGCCCGTTCGGTGGGGCTGGCTCGCCGAGGGTGATCGGCGTGGTCGTGAACAAGCTGGGCGCGGCCGTGGGAACGGTGGCCGGGGCTTCCAGGACGGAGGCGCCGCCCGACCGGCAGGTCCCCACGGCGGCCGAACTGACGTCCAGCACACCCATCCTGGCCTCGGGTGAGCTGATGCTGCTCGGGGCCGTTCCCTTCGACCCGCGCCTCTCGTCGCCGCGCACCCGCGACATGGCCGATCACCTGGGAGCGAAGATAGTCATCGAGGGCGAGCTCGATTCGCGCCGCGTCGTCGACGTCTCTCTCGTCGCCCGCACCGTCGGCAACATGACCCACAGGCTGCGCCCTGATGCCCTGCTCATCACCCCAGGAGACAGGGACGACGTGATCCTCGCTGTGGCCATGGCCGCTACCAACGGCGTGCCCCTCGCTGGCCTCGTCATAACGGGCGGGATCGAGCCGAGCCCGAACGTGATGAAGCTGTGCGCCAGGGCCTTCGCCAGCGGGCTGCCGGTGCTGTCGGTGGAGACGGACTCATACGTGACCGCCGCGAACGCCGCTGCGATCGACCCGGAGGTGCCCCTCGACGACACGGAGCGCCTCGGCTGGGTGATGGACGCGGTCGCGGAGCGGCTGACGCTCGACGGCCTCGTAGAGCGCCTTGGCCAGGGAAGGGAGCCGCGTCTCTCGCCGCCCGCCTTCCTGCACCGCCTCGTCGAGGGTGCGAAGGCCGTAGACCGCCTCATCGTCCTGCCGGAGGGCCTCGAGCCGCGCACGCTGCGCGCGGCGGCGCACTGCGCGGAGCGGGGCATCGCGCGCTGCCGGCTCCTCGGCGACCCGGAGCAGGTGGCGCTCGCGGCCGACGCGGTCGGCGTCACGCTGGGCCACGGCATAGAGGTCGTCGACCCGACGGACGAGCTACGTGAGAGGTACGTGGAGCACATGGTCGAGCTCAGGAGCCACAAGGGGCTCACGGCCGACGGCGCCAGGAACCAGCTGAAGGACGACGTCGTGCTCGGGACGATGATGCTGGCGCGGGGCGAGGTGGACGGGCTGGTAGCGGGCGCCATAAACACGACGGCGCACACGGTGAGGCCAGCGCTGCAGCTCGTGAAGACGCGTGAGGACGCGCTGCTCGTCTCCTCCGTGTTCTTCATGTGCCTGCCCGACGAGGTCGTCGTGTTCGGCGACTGTGCTGTGAACCCTGATCCAAACCCCGAGGAGCTGGCGGACATCGCCGTCCAGTCAGCCGAGTCGGCGATGGCGTTCGGCGTGCCCGCCCGCGTAGCCCTCATCAGCTACTCGACAGGCGCCTCCGGCGAGGGCGTAGACGTCGAGAAGGTGAGGGCGGCAACTGCGATCGCCAAGGAGCGGCGGCCTGACCTGCTCATAGAAGGCCCCATGCAGTACGACGCCGCCACCGTGCCGGAGGTCGCCAGGCAGAAGGCGCCGGACTCGGTGATCGCCGGGCGCGCCACCGTGTTGGTGTTCCCCGACCTGAACACCGGTAACGCCACGTACAAGGCCGTGCAGCGCGCCGCCGGCGTCATCTCGATAGGCCCGATGCTGCAGGGGCTCAGGCGCCCGGTCAACGACCTGTCGCGCGGCGCGTCCGTCGACGACATCGTCTACACGATCGCGTTGACCGCGATCCAGGCCGCGCGCTGAACGCCACCTATACTGTGCGGTCGTGCAGACCAGCCGCCAGACACTAGAGCGACTCTCCTGGGACCGCGTCGTGGGCGCCCTCGCCGAGCGAGCGGGCACCTTCATGGGCGCCGAGCTGGCTCGCGCCCTGGGCCCGGACGGCGGGCTGGATGCCGCCGCCGCGCTCCACAGGCGCACGCTCGAGGTCATGGAGGGCGGCGACCTCTCGCTCGGCGGCATCGAGGACGTCAGGCCGCTGCTCGGCAGGGTCCGCGAAGGCGGGATGCTCGACGGCCGCGAGATCCTCAGCGTCGCCTACACGCTGGACGCCGCCGCCACGCTCAGGCGTGGTATCGCGCTCTCGAACAGGCCAGCGCTGACAGAGCTCGCCGAGCTCATAGGCAGCTTCGACGGCGTGCTGCGCCTGGTGCGCGAGCAGCTCGATGTGGACGGCAACGTGCGCGACGATGCCACACCGAAGCTGCGCGACATAAGGCAAAGGCTCGCGCCGCTGAGGAGTCAGATACGCGATCGCCTCACCCGCCTCCTGGACGTTCACGCCCCCGACGTACAGGAGCCCCTGATAACCCTCAGGCGCGACAGGTACGTGATACCTGTGAAGGCGTCATCGCAGTCGAGGGTGCCGGGCCTGGCGCTCGACCGCTCCGACTCCGGCGCTACCGTGTTCATAGAACCGTCGTCCGTAGTTCCCCTCAACAACGAGCTCGCGCTGCTCGAGATGGAGGAACGCGACGAGGTAAGGCGCATCCTCCTCGCCCTGGCGAGGCGGCTGGCCGACGAGCCGCTCATAGACCAGAGCCTCAAGGCCGTCGCGCGCCTCGACGTCGTCAACTCGGCCGCGAGACTCGCGAAGGACTGGAGGTTGACGCCGCCCACGTTCGACCAGCAGGGCAGGGTGAGGCTTGTAGCCGCACGACACCCTCTGGTCGAGAACTGCGTGCCCAACGACGTGGACCTGGACGAGGACGGGCGCCTTCTAGTCGTCACCGGGCCCAACGCGGGGGGCAAGACCGTGTTGCTCAAGACGGTCGGGTTGGCGGCGGTGATGGCCCACAGCGGGCTGTTCGTCGCCGCCTCGGCAGAGAAGCCGGCGTTGGTGCCACGCCTCGACGCGCTGCTCGCGGACATAGGCGACCAGCAGAGCATCGAGGCGTCCCTCTCCACCTACGCTGGTCACCTCGTGAACCTCAAGGGAATCGTCGAGCACGCGGGGCCCGGCACGCTGGTGCTCATAGACGAGTTGGGTTCCGGTACCGATCCCGACGAGGGCGCAGCCCTCTCGCAGGCGATCCTGGAGCGTGTGCTGGACGGCGGATCGCGCGGCGTCGTAACCACGCACCTGGCCCCGTTGAAGGTGTTCGCCAGCCAGGCCGACGGGGTCCTCAACGCCGCCATGCGCTTCGACCTCGAGGAGCTCAGGCCAACGTACGAGTTGGTGGTGGGCCAGCCGGGACGCAGCTACGCCCTTGCCATCGCCGAGCGCATAGGGCTCGATGCAGACCTCCTGGCGCGCGCCTCCGACCTGCTCGGAGAGGAGGCCGGACGCCTCGAGAGGTTGCTCGCGACCCTCGAGGAGCAGCGGGCGCTGCTGACGGCCGAGCGCGACGAGGCCAGGCGCACGAGCGACGTAGCTATCAAGGAGGCGGAGGTACTGCGCGAGCAGATCGCCAAGCTGAGGGAACGTGAGGAGGAGCTGCTGGCGGCGGCGGCGGCCCGTGCCGAGGAGCTGATCGGCGAGACGCTGCAACGCGCCACGCGCCTGAAGCGCACCGCCACCTCGCAGCCGGGGCAGCGGTCGAAGGCGCTCGACGAGCTGCAGGAGCTGCGGCGGGCGGCGCGCGACGCCGCGCGTCAGCGCAAGGGGCCGGCGACGGTCGCGCCTGGCACTGAAGAGGACGCGTGGCGGCCCGGCGCGCTCGTGCACGTGCCCGAGTACAACGCCCGGGGCAGGGTGATTGAGGAGCGCGGCGACGCGGTTCTCGTCCAGCTGGGGCTGGTGAAGGTCGAGGTCGCCAAGAAGGACGCGCGCCCCGTCGCCGAGGACGCCTCCAAGGCCGCTTCCCGGCGGGAGCCCGTGCCCGTAGGGGCCGGCGCCGCGCCCGAAGAGCTGGACGTAAGAGGCGCGAGGGTCGAGGAGGCGCTGGAGGCCGTGCGGGACTTCATAGCCGAGACCCGGGCGCTGAAGGGCGGTCAGGTGCGGATACTGCACGGCAAGGGCACGGGCGCTCTGCGCGACGCCATCAGGCAGGAGCTCAAGGCGACGCGGAGCGTCAAGAGCTTCGCCGATGCCGTGCCGTACGAGGGCGGGCACGGGGTCACGGTGGTGGAGCTGCGCGACTGAGGACGCGGCCTCCCGCACGTCGGCAGCACACTGTCGGCTGCTAACCTCTGCGGATGCAGGACATGGAGAAGCAGTACGTCATAGACGCGCTCGCGGAGGACTCGTGGCGCATGTTCAGGATCATCGGCGAGTTCGCCCAGGGGTTCGAGGAGCTCGCCGGCGTGAACAAGGCCGTGACGATCTTCGGGTCGGCTCGCGTCAAGGAGGACTCGCCCGTTTACACCTCGGCGCGGGAGCTGGCGCATGGGCTGGCGAAGGCCGGCTACGCGGTGCTCACGGGCGGGGGCCCGGGGGTCATGGAGGCCGCCAACCGCGGCGCCCTGGACGGCGGCGGCCAGAGCTTCGGCCTCAACATCGACCTGCCGCACGAGCAGGCGCCCAACGCCTACCTGACGAACTCGATCGACTTCAAGTACTTCTTCGTGCGCAAGGTCATGCTGGTCAAGTACTCGACGGCGTTCATCGCCTTCCCTGGCGGCTTCGGCA
The DNA here is from genome assembly GCA_964565625.1 of uncultured bacterium. GTDB lineage: Bacteria > Deinococcota > Deinococci > Deinococcales > Trueperaceae > DASRWD01. The sequence goes on along the minus strand of CAZMFX010000027.1, from coordinate 3,448 downwards.
CGCTCGACGAGGTGTCAGAGGCGTTGACGCTCATCCAGACCAAGAAGATAAAGCCGTTCCCTGTCTACTTCATAGGCGTCGAGTACTGGAAGGGCCTGATCCAGTGGTTCCAGGGGACGTTGCTGCGGCAGGGCACGATCTCCGAGAACGACCTCCACCTCTTCAAGGTCTGTGACGACGTGAGCCGCATCCCGGAGGAGATCGAGGAGTACTACAGGAACGAGAACCACGCGGGGTTCAACCTGCCTTGGTAGAGCGCTCCCGGCCCCTGGGCCGGAAGGCCCAGGGGCCCGAGCGGAGCGAGTAGGGAAGATTGGGACTCGGCCAAGGGCCCCCAGCGAAGCGCCGATGTCCTGCCTGGCGAGCGCGCCCCCAGGGAGCAGCTAGTCGTGGAACGGGGGCAGCGCAGCTTCGCCGAACACCTGGGCGGCCAGCGCCCAGATCTCTTCCGGCTCCAGCGCCGCCCCCAGGAACGTCTCGTCGCCGCGCCAGATCTCGACGTGCGGGTGCGGGCCATCGCGCGTGCCTTGGGCCGCCTCGAGCGTCCCGGAGTTCCCTGTGGTCGCGATTATGTCGCCCTGCTGGACCCTCGCACCTTCGACGACGCCCTCGGCGATCGTCGCCAGGTGGGCGTACCTGGTGATGAAGCCGCCGGGGTGCCTGACCCATACCTGGCGGCCACGCAGGCCGTCGAGGATGTCGGGAGGCGTGTCCAGGGCGGCGGTGGCGTCGGCGATTATCGCCTCGTACTCCTCGAGCGAGCGCTCGACGTAGTCGTGATCGGCGCGGATCACCACGCCGTCTGCCGCTACCCTTATGGGCGTCCCGTACTCGATGGGAACGCTCACGGTGCCTGAGTAGAAGTCGAAGCCTTCGTGCACGCCGTTGCGGTACGCGCGCGGGGCGCCGGGCAGGTGGTTGCGGCGTGACGAGATGGTCGCTCCCTCGACGGGCACGACGTAGGCGCTCGGCCATCCGGGCACGAAATGCATGTCCTGAGACTCGACGAGGCGCACGTATGCGCCTGAGGTCCTAACCGCCGTGTTGGTCGTCGCGTGCTCTGCTGCCGAGCGTCCCTCTGCGTCCCGCAGTGTGGGGTTCGCTCCCGCGTTGAGAAGGTAGACGACCTGCGCCGGCGTCCCCTGTGAGGCGGCAAGCATCAGTGCCGTGACGCCGTTCGCCGCCTGCTGATCTATCTCGGCGCCCGATGCCAGCAGCTCCTCGATGACGGCGTTCGGTGCGTTCGACGTTACGGCCACCATTAGCGGCGTCAGGCCCGCCTCGTTGCGTGCGTGAACGTCTGCGCCCTCGGCCACGGCGGCACGCAGCGCTTCCAGGTCCCCCGCCTCGACGAGCGGGAAGACGGCAGGGACCGGAGGCGGAGGCGCCTCCCTGGGCCCGAACGGGGGAAGACCGAAGGCGAAGAGGCCGCCGAGCACTAGCACGACGACGATGACGGCCGCTAGCAGAACACGCATGCCGGGATGCTACCGCGCTCCCAGACGTGGGTATCGTGTGCCCGTGCCGCAGACCGTCACCGGCGAACTGAGGGGCCTGCTCACCGTGGCGGCTCCGCTCGTCCTCGCCCAGCTGGCGCAGAACGGCATGAGCTTCGTCGACACCGTGATGATCGGCCGGCTGGGAGCGATCCCGCTGGCAGGGCTCGCGCTCGGCGCCGTCGCCTTCAACTTCGTCTACCTGCTCGTCATGGCGCTGGTGCTGGTCGTGAGCCCCCTCGTTGCCCAAGCGGTGGGCGCAGGCGACGACGCGCGAGCCACGAAGGTCGGGAGGCACGGGCTGGTCCTCGCACTGGCGCTGGCAGCTCCCGCGGCGCTCGTCGTCGCGAACCTCGTGCCGGTGCTGCGGCTTACAGGGCAGGACGCCGTCGTGCTCGCCGGCGCAGACGAGTACCTGCGCGCGGTGGCTCTCGGGTTGCCTGGCGCTCTCGCCTTCGTGGCGCTGCGCGGCTTCCTCGAGGGGAACGGGCAGACCCGTCCGATAATGTTCATCGCCGGCACGGGCGTGCTCTTCAACGCGGGGCTCAACGAGGTCCTCATATTCGGCCGTCTGGGCGCTCCGGCGCTGGGGCTCGCCGGAGCCGGCTACGCCACCTCGGTCACGTACACGCTCATGGCCGCCGCCACCGCCCTCGTCATAAGCGACGGCTACGGGCACCTGCGGCCGTTCCGCGGCTGGAGGCTCGACGGTCGACTGCTGCGTGAGGCAGTCACGCTCGGTTGGCCCATAAGCCTGACGCTTGGCTTCGAGGTGGGCCTGTTCTCGGCCGCCGCCCTGATCATGGGTACGTTCGGTGGCGAGCCCCTGGCGGGCCACCAGATAGCCATGCAGATGACATCTCTGTCGTTCATGGTGCCGCTGGGAGTGAGCATCGCGACGAGCGTGCGAGTGGGTCAGGCTGTCGGCAGGCGAGACCCTGACGGCGTCAGGCGCGCCGGTTGGCTCGGCGTCGCGGTCGCCGCCTCGTTCATGGTCATGACGGCGTGCCTATACGTCTTCGCGCCACGCCTTGTCACGTCCGTCTTCATCGACGTCACGGACCCCGCGAACCTTGTCGTGGTCCGTTACGCTGCGACGTTCCTTACCATGGCCGGCGCGTTCCAGGTCTTCGACGGCGTGCAGGTCGCGGCAGTTGGAGCGCTGCGGGGGTTGAAGGACACCAGGATCCCGATGCTGATAACGCTGCTCTCGTACTGGGTCGTCGGGTTCGTCACCGGGCTCGTATGCGCGTTCTGGTTGGACATGGGACCGCGGGGCATGTGGTTCGGCCTCCTGGCGGGCCTGGCGTGCGCCGCGACCCTTCTCAGCCTGCGCTTCCGGGCGCTGACCGCCGGTCGCGCCGCCGTCTCGGCGGCAGCGGGAGCCTGAGCCCCGGTGCAGGTCCCCGCGCCGGCTGGGCTATGCTCTGGCATCAGGAGGCAGAGTGGAGACCTTCCTCGTCATAATCCGTAACGCGCTGATAATCACCGCCTCGCTCGCGCTCTTCGCGGGTACCGGCGTGGCGATAGCGACCTGGTTCGCCAAGCAGACACACGAACCCCACTGAGTAACAGGGGGCCGCTCTCAAGGCTCGCCGCGAGTTACCTGGGCTCGGAACGGCTGTCGGTGTCAGGCGCCGCGGCGTTCCTGAGGCTCGTTTACGTCGGCGCGTTCTTCGGCCAGACCGCGGTCGCGGTCCTTGTCGGGGTTGTCGTGTCGATGCTCGCAGGCGGCGCCGGTACACCCAGCTCACCGCTCGCATGGACCCTCGTGGCGCTGGCCGTCGCGCAGCTTCCCATCGGACTCGCCTCCGCGGCCCGCCTCTCCTCCGTCGCCAGCAGGCAGGCGGCGCTGTCGCGCGCGCTGTTCGCTGGCGTGACGCTGCCTACCGCCTCCTGGTTCATCGCTCTCGCTCTGGCGACCGGCCAGAGGGGAACGCCCGTCTACGTGC
>CAZMFX010000026.1:0-27063 GCA_964565625.1 uncultured bacterium | reverse complement strand
TCCGCCAGGCCGGCGCCAAGAACCCGGTGTTCCTGCTCGACGAGGTCGACAAGCTGGGCGCTTCCTTCCAGGGCGACCCGTCTTCCGCCCTGCTCGAGGTCCTCGACCCCGCGCAGAACTCCAACTTCGTCGACCACTACCTTGGCGTGCCGTTCGACCTCTCGGAGGTCCTGTTCGTCGCCACGGCCAACTACGCGCATCAGATCCCCGAGGCGCTCTTCGACCGCATGGAGACCATAGAGTTCTCCAGCTACATAGAGCAGGAGAAGCTCGAGATCGCCAAGCGCTACCTGCTGCCCCGGCAGCTGGACGAGAACGGCCTCAAGCCCAACCAGGTGAACATCACAGACGGCGCGATAAGCCGCGTCATCACCTCGTACACGCGTGAGGCCGGCGTCCGTAACCTCGAACGCCTCATCGGGACGCTGGCGCGCAAGGCCGCCAGGCGCATCGCGCAGGGAGAGGCCAAGCGAGTGCGCATCACGGAGCGCAGCCTCGAACAGTACCTGGGCGCCCAACGCTACACCCCGGAGTCGGAGGCCGACGACGACCTGGTGGGCGTCGCGACAGGCATGTACTTCACGCCCGTCGGCGGCGACATCCTCTTCGTAGAGACCTCCATAACGCCCGGCAAGGGCGGCCTGGTGCTCACGGGTCAGCTGGGCGACGTCATGAAGGAGTCGGCTCGCGCCGCCCTTACGTACGCCAAGTCGAACGCGCAGCGCTTCGGCATCTCGACCAAGGACCTCGAGGAGCGCGAGATCCACATCCACGTGCCGGCAGGGGCAACGCCCAAGGAAGGCCCTAGCGCCGGGCTGGCGCTAGCCACCTCGCTGATAAGCGCGCTCACCAGCATCCCGGTCCGCAAGGACGTCGCCATGACAGGCGAGATAACCCTGCGCGGCAGGGCGCTGCCGATAGGGGGCCTGAAGGAGAAGATCCTCGGCGCCAAGCGGGCGGGCATCAAGCACATCGTCTTCCCGGACAAGAACGAGGCGGACATGAAGGACATCCCGTCTCACCTCCTGCGCTCGCTCGACCTGAACCCCGTCTCCGACATCGACGAGGCCCTCGACGTCGCCCTTGTCGGCGGGCTCGAGGAGCTGGAGAACCGCGGCCTGCAGTTCGACAGCGGCAAGCGCCCGCGTCAGCGCCGCAAGGACGAGGCCGGAGTGGTCGCCTGAGCCCAGGCGGCACCCGACAAGCGACATCGCGGAGCGGCTCCTTGAGTCGCTCCGCTTTCCTTGGCCTCGCGCCAGGGGTCCCGAGGACCGCTGGTGGCGGCAGGCGCGCGTCCCTCCCACCGCCGTCGCCGAACGCCGAGCGGCCCGTCGGCGGCCGCGCGGCCTGGTTGCCTACGGCCTAGGAAGTGGCCCTGCCGCGCCCGCCGACGCTGGTCAGAGACTTGAGGAGCTCCGGGTCGCCCCGCAGGGTGTCAGCGTCGCCCTCGTATATGACGCGGCCGTCGTCGAGGACGTAGACGCGGTCGGCCACGGGCAGCGACGCGTGAGCGTTCTGCTCGACGAGCAGGATCGACTCGCCGGTGGCGCGGAAGCTGAGAAGCGTGTCCATCACCAGCTTGACGATCAACGGCGCCAGGCCCTGGGACGGCTCGTCGAGGACCAGCAGCCGCGGGTTGAGCATCAGCGCCCGCGCGATGGCGAGCATCTCCTGCTCGCCGCCCGAGAGCTGCCTTCCGCCCTGGTTGCGCCGCTCGTGCAGCCTGGGGAACAGCTCGTAGATGCCTGCCAGGTCCCACTTGCCTGGCCGCTTGCCTTGCGAGAGGAGCAGGTTCTCCTCCACGGTGAGGTGCGGGAAGATGCGACGCCCCTCCGGGACGTAGCCCACGCCCAGCCCGGCTATCTGGTGGGGAGGGTAGCGGGTGACGTCCTCGCCGAACAGGACGACGCGGCCGCGCCGCGCCGGCGTGAGGCCCATGACGCTCCGCATGGTCGTCGTCTTGCCAGCGCCGTTGCGACCCAGCACCAGGACAAGCTCGCCGCGCGCCACCTTCAGGCTGACGCCGTGCAGTATGTGACTCTTCCCGTAGAACGTGTCTATGTTCTCTACCTGCAGGACGAGGTCTTCGGCCGCCATGGGCTCGCCGTCCCGGCCCCGCCTCACCCGCGGTTGCGGGAGGCTCATGCCGCTACCTCGGTGCCGAGGTACGCGGCCTGGACGGTCTCGTCTGCAGCGATCTCCTGAGGGGTACCGTCGGCGAGCACCTCGCCTAGGTGCAGGACCGTTATCCGCTGCGCGATGCTGAACACCATGTCCATGTCGTGCTCGACGAACACGACCGTCATGCGGTCCCTCTCCCACAGGTCGCGGATGAGGTCGATGGTGGCCTGGGTCTCCTCGTCGCTCATGCCGGCGGTCGGCTCGTCGAGCAGCAGCAGCTTGGCGTTCAGGGTCAGCGCGAGGCCTATCTCGACGATCCGCTGGTCGCCGTTCGCCAGCTCCCCTACCAGGCTGCCCGACTTGCTGCGCAGGTCAAGGCGGTCGACTATCTGCTCGACGCGGGTCTCGACGCGCTCGGTGGCGGCGCGTCCCGGCCATGGCGAGCGGCTCAGCCCCAACGACGCCTCGACGCCGAGACGCAGGTTCTCGTGAACCGACAGGCCCCCGAAGATGTTGGGGACCTGGAAGGTGCGGGACATGCCGAGAGCAATGCGTCGGTGAACGGGTAGACGGATGACTGGGTGGCCGTCGAAGACGATGCTGCCGGCGTCCGGCTTGATCACCCCCGTTATCAGGTTGAAGAACGTCGTCTTGCCAGCCCCGTTGGGGCCGATGATGGCGCGTATCTCGCCCTGCTCGACGTTCATCGAGACGTCCACGATGGCAGCCAGCCTGCCGAAGCTCTTGGTCAGGCCCTTCACCTCGAGGAGCGCGCTCACGACCGCCTCCGCTTGAAGAACCCGACAAGCCCGCCGGGGAAGAACAGCACGAAGAGCACGAAGAGCGTACCCAGGTAGAACATCCAGTTCGTCGTGTAGCTGGAGAGGACCTCCTGGAGGACCGTGTAGAACGCCGCCCCGACGAGCGGCCCGTAGAAGCTGGTCACGCCGCCCAGGAACGCCATCATCAGTATCTCGCCCGACGTCGTCCAGAAGAGCATGTTCACCTGCGCGAAGTTGATGAGCAGCGCAAGCAGGGCGCCGGCCAGGCCGGTGAGCCCACCGGAGATGACGAAAGACAGCCACAGGTAGCGCTCTACCGGCAGGCCGAGGAAGCGGGCGCGCACGACGTTCTCGCGCAGGGCAGAGAACGACCTGCCGAGCGGCGAGTGGATTATGCGGCGCATGACGATCACAGCCACGACGAAGCAAGCGAGGACGACGTAGAAGTACGGCCGGCTGCCTATGAGGTCGATATGCAGTGGTCCCAGCTCTATCGGCTGGCGGCTGAAGCCGCGCAGGCCGTCGTCGCCGCCGGTGAGCTCGTTGAGCTGGAAGGCGACGAAGTAGAAGAGCTGGCCGAACGCGATCGTGAAGGTCGCGAAGTATATGCCCCTGAGCCGCGTGACGAAGAGCCCGAGGACCATGGCCCCGACCGTCGCCACCAGCACGCCCATGAGGATCGCGAGCAGCGTGTTGGACGTAAGGAACTTGAGCGTGAGGCCCGCCGCGTAGGCGCCGAGGCCGAGGAAGGCGGCATGGCCGAAGGACAGCGCACCCGTGTAGCCGAGCAGGAGGTTGAGAGACATCGCTGCGAGGCCCCACACGAGGATGGCGCTGCCGAGCGCGACGTAGCTGCCGACCGACTGAAGGATGTAGGGCAGGAACACGAGAAGGCCGAAGACGACGAGGTCTGCCCAGCTCAGGTGCAGCCAGCCGAGAGGGCCAGCGACGCGTGGCCGAGCGGCGGTCGGCGAGGCGATCGACTCGCGCGGCCCCGTCACTCCAGGAACCCTTCCTGCCCGAACAGCCCGCGCGGCCTGATGAGCAGCATGGCGGCCAGCACGAGGAAGGCCGCGAACTGGCTTATCTCGGGGAAGTACTGGCCTGCGATGGCGGTGACGACGCCGATGAATAGGCCGCCAAGGAAGCTGCCGATGAGGCTGCCGAGGCCCCCGATGATCAGGGCGATGAAGCTGGGCAGCAGCAGGGTGTCGCCCATCGTCGGGTTGAGGCCCAGCTGGCCGGCGGCCAGCACGCCGGCGAGGCCGGCCATGAAGACGCCCATGGCGAAGCTGAGCGCATAAAGGCGCCCGACGTTGGTGCCGAGCGCGCTGAGCGTCTCACGGTCTTGGACCGCCGCCCTTATGTAGAGGCCGAGGCGCGTGCGCGAGAGGAAAAGATAGAGGAGCAGGCCGGCAGCTAGGGCGACGACGATGATGAACGCCCTGTACCTGGTGATGAAGAAGAACGAGGTGCCTGGGAACAGCGAGGTAGCCAGCACGGCGGGTATGCGGAACGGCAGCCCTATGGAGCCCCAGATCATGCGCACGACCTGCTCGATGACGAGTGCCAGCCCGAACGTGAGCAACAGGCTGTCGAGCGGGTCGCGCTTGTACAGGGGCCGTATGACGAAGCGCTCGGCAACGAAGCCTATGAGCGCAAGGAGCACCGGGCCGAGCAGCAACGCCCCCCAGAAGCCGACGACCTTGCTGATGGTCAGCGCAAGATAGGCGCCGAGGACGAGGAAGCCGCCGTGCGCCAGGTTGATCACCCTGGTGAGGCTCAGGATGAGAGACAGCCCGAGCGCCATCAGCGCGTAGAACATCCCGAGGATGAGGCCGTTTATTACCTGTAGGACCAGCAGTTCCATTTAGGGGGCGACCATGCCCTAGCGGTCGATGGGCGGGCGCTGCCCACCCATCGACCGGTGAACGAGGGGCCTCAGCCCGGGTACGTGATCGTGCAGCCGGTCTCCTCGACCGGGAGAACGGTCTGGGACGCAGGCACCGTGCTCTCGACGCGGAAGATGTCGTCCGGCTCGTCGCCCTGACGCACCTCGCCGACGTAGACGTTATCGAGCAGCTGGTGATCGCCGGGGCGGTAGCTGAGCTCGCCGGGCTGGAGCGCGATCTCGGGCGGCAGCACGAGGCCCTCCATCGCCTGAGCAACGGCCACCGAATCCAGGCTTCCCGCCTTCTCGGCAGCGAGCGCGATGCTGTGCAGCGAGGCGTAACCGAACCAGCTCCTGGCGGTGGGGTTGAGCCCGTAGCGCTCGTTATAGCGGGCCACGAAGTCGGCTACCTCCGGTACGTCGGGCTGCTTGTAGTACCACTCGAAGGTCCACCACCCGATGCGGGCGGCCTCCGGCAGCGCGACGATGTTCTCCCACTCCTGCAGCCCGCCTGCCACGGCCATCTGCTTGTCAAGGCCGAACTGCGAGATCTGGGTGAGGATGGCGATGGCGTCCTCGCCTGCCTGGAACACCAGGAACACGTCCGGCTGCGCCTGTGCGACCTTGAGCAGGACGGCGGAGTAGTCGCTGGTGCCCAGGGGGATGCGGTCGGCGCCAACGATGGTGCCGCCGAGGTTCTCGTTCACGCGGGTGAACGCCTCCTGCAGCGACCAGCCGTACGCGTAGTCTGGCGTCGTTATGTACCAGTTGAGCCCGAACTTCTCGGCCAGCACCTGGCCTATGGCGTTGGCCTCCATGTTGCCGTTGGTCGGGATGCGGAAGGTGCTCCACTTGCAGTCGGAGCCGGTTATCGAGTCGGCGTGCCCGCCACACACGATGTGCAGCTTGCCGAACTGGTTGGCGACCTGGCTCAGGGCCAGTGACACGCCTGAGGAGACGGCCCCAACCGAGTAGTTGACGTTGTCGCGCTCTATGAGCTTGCGGAGCTTCTGCACGCCTACGTCCGTCGTGCCGGTGTCGTCCTCCACCAGCAGTTCCAGCGGCTGGCCGAGGATGCCGCCGGCGTCGTTTATCTCGGCCGTCGCCATCTCGCCTCCGCGGATCTCGTTCTCGCCCAGCGCCGCGTAGACGCCCGACAGCGAGGTCACGTAACCCACCTTCACGCTCTCGTCGCCCTGCGCGTACCCGAAGCGCAGCAGGCCGTTGCTGGCGGCGAGCGCCGCCGCCCCTGCACCGATCTTGAGGACGTCCCTACGGCTGTAGCGTCTGCTCTTCACTTTCCTCTCCCCTCCTTGGCACTGCCCTTGGTTGCTGTGGTGGCTCGATCGTCCGGCTCACCTTCCTCCCGTCTCCTGCGACACGCCTTCTCAGCTACGCCTCCATCACGACGATCGCGCGGCCGACGATCTCGCCGGCGTCGAGCGCCTTGTACGCCCTGTCCGCCTCCTCCAGCGGGTAGCGGCGGGTTATCGGCGCGCGCACGTCGACGCGCCCCTGCCTGGCCAGGCTCACGACGGCCGGCATGTCAGTGCGGGCGCGCCCGCCGTACGAGCCGGTGACCGCGATCTTCCTGCGCACGAGGCGGGTTATCTCGATGGGCGCCGTCACGCCGGCGGGGGCGATGCCGACCATCACGGCCCTGCCACCGTCCCGGACGGAGTCGAGGGCGGTGGCGAAGGTCTCCGGCCGTCCGAGGGCCTCGAACGCCACGTCGACGCCGCGCCCGCCGGTGATCTCGCGGATGCGCTCGACCGCGCTCTCCTGCCTCGAGTTGACGGTGTGCGTCGCACCGAGGCGGCGGGCGGCCTCGAGCTTCTCGTCTGTCACGTCCACCGCGATTATCGGGAGCGCCCCGAACGCCCTGGCGATCTGGATGATGTTGGAGCCGACGCCGCCCGTCGCGACGACCGCGACCGACTCGCCGCCGACGAGGCCCGCGCCGTTGCGCAGCGCCCCGTACGCCGTGAAGATGGCGCAGCCGAGTATGGCTGCCTCCGCCATGGGTATCTCGGGCGGCAGGTGGAAGACGTCCGTCGCCGGCACAACGGCGTACTCGGCCAGACCGCCCATCGAGTACATCCACAGCGGCGTGCCGTCGTCGCGCCACAGGCGCGTCTCGCCGTCGTAGAGCGTGCCCTTGAGGCGGTTGTAGGCGAAGAACTTCTCGCACAGGTCGTCCTGACCGCGCACGCAGTAGTAGCAGGTGCCGCAAGGCATGATGAAGCTGGACACGACGGGGTCGCCGGTGGAGAACCCCTCGACGCCGGCGCCTACCTCGGCGACGCGGCCCGAGATCTCGTGGCCAAGGACGCACGGCGTCGGGAACGCCACCTCTCCCTTCATCACGTGCAGGTCGGTGTGGCAGACGCCGCAGGCGTTGACCTTTATGAGGACCTCGCCGTCGCGGGGCTGGGGCACGGGCACGCTCTCGATCTTGAGCGGCTTGCCGACGCCGCCCAGCACCGCGGCGCGCATGTGCGTCACCGGCATGTCGAGGGCCATCGCCCCGCCGCCCCACAGTCGACCGCCAACCCCACCGGGTGTGCTCGTGAGCTACCGGCTGCCGTGTACACCTGTGCCCTCCCCTCCGGGCGAACTGCCGAACACATCTTCTGGTTCACGGCGAAGCTAGCAGGGCGGCTCGATGCCGACAATGGCTGAAAGTCCAGTCTGGCCGCCTTCTGCGCTGTGCTAACCTACAGGCGCAAGCCACCTAGGCGTCGGTATGGAGCCGAGATGAACAAGCACGTGCTCCCGTCGCGAGACCTACGTGCGCTGGCCGACCAGATGGCCACGCGTTACGCGGCGATGATCCCTGACTACGGCCGGCTCGACACCCGGCAGCTTCACCGAGACGTGGCTATGGTCTCGTACGAGTTCCTGACAGAGCTGACGCGGCCCGGCCCCGCAGGCGCGCATACCGGGACGCACCTGGCGAACGTGGCCATGGAGACGGGCAGGCGCCGCCGGCAGCAGGCCGTCAGCCTTCCTGCCCTGCTCAGGGCATACAGGCTCTGGGGCCAGTACACGCTCGAGTTCCTTGCGCAAGAGGCGCCGTCCGCGCTCGTCGAGCTCGCCTCCGCCGTAGCCAGCCAGGTCGACGTAGTCAGCGAGGCCTCCACGCGGGCGTACCACATGGTCGCGGAGCCGCTGCCCGTCGGGCCGATCGTCGGCCTAGCCGGGCTGCCGTCGAACGTCGAGGCGACGGTAGTGGCCCCGCGCTACATGGTGGACGTCGGGCAGGTGCGCTGCGACGTCGAGCCGACAGCCTTCTTCATCCTCGTCACCTCTACCCAGCTGTGCGTCGGGCCGGTCGCCCAGGCGCTCGCCGAGGACATCGGCTGCGCGCTCGTGGTCCAGGACGGCTTCGGCGAGCGGCTCGACGAGCTCAAGAACGACCTGCGCGAGGCCGTCGGCATCGTCTCGCTGCTGTCGTTGCCGCCGGGCATCTACGACACGCGCTACCTGTGGCTCATGAACCTCGGCCTGTCGTCTGCCAAGTACCGCGACCGCTTCACGCGGCTGCTCGAGCCGCTCGACCACCACCCAGAGCTTCTCGAGACGCTGCGTGTCTACCTCGACACGCGCCTCTCCCCCAAGGCCACGGCCGAGACCCTCGGCATCCACGTGAACACCGTCGGGTACCGCCTTGGCAAGGTGCAGGAGCTGCTCGGCTGCGACCTCAAGCAGATGACCGTGCGCACGACGCTTCACATGGCGATGGTCATGCACAGGGCCGTGAGCTGACGCGGTAGGGCCCGGCACCGCCTGCCGCGCGGGGCGGCGCTCATACAACGTCCCTATCGTGCGTGCGTGACCCAAGGTACCCAGGCCGGGCCGACCACGGAGGGTCGTTTCGCCCGCCGCGTCGCGACCGCGCTCGCCCTTACCGCCCTCTTCGTCGCCGGCGCGCTCGTGGTCTGGCACGCCGGTCAGATAATCCTGCTCGCCTTCGTCGGCGTGCTAGTAGCCATCTTCCTGAACGCCCCCGCGCGCTTCATCCACGAGAGGACGGGGCTGCCGTACACCGCATCGCTGGCGTTGGGGATCCTTCTGCTCGTCGTGCTCGTAGCTGTCGGCGTCGTCGTGGCAGGGCCCAGCGTCGGGTCTCAGGCCAACCAGCTGATAGAGGACTTCCCGTCCAGCGTCGAGCGGGTCAGGCAGACGGTAAGCGGGCTGCCGGGGGGACAGTGGCTGCTCGACCGCATGTCTTCCATGGAGCCGTCCGGCGACGGCGGGGGCCTCGGGCTGCTGAGCAGCGCGACAGGCGCCGCCGCAGGCGTCTTCGACGTTCTGAGCAAGCTGGCGTTCGTCATGTTCTTGGGCCTCTTCCTTGCCATCGCACCGAGCAGGTACCGCGACGGCGTCGTCGCCCTGTTCCCGCCTGCGAGGCGCCCACGAGCGCGCGAGGCGCTGACGGAGTCCGGTCGGGCCGTGCAGGGGTGGATGCTCGGCCAGCTGGTATCGGTGACCGCGGTCGGGGTGCTTACCGGCATCGGGCTCTGGATCATCGGCGTGCCGCTCGCGCTGGTGCTGGGCGTCATCGCAGGCTTGTCGCAGTTGGTGCCGATAATCGGCGTGTTCTTCGGGTTCATACCGGCCGCGCTGCTCGGGCTGTCGCTGGGAACGAGCACCCTTCTGTGGGTGATCGTGCTGTTCGTCCTGGTACAGCAGCTCGACGGCAACGTTATCGCCCCGCTGATCCAGCGCCGCGCCGTCGACCTGCCTCCTCCCCTCACGATCTCCGCCGTGTTCCTTGGCGGTGCCCTCTTCGGGCCGATAGGCTTCCTCGTCGGCACCCCTCTCGTCGCCGCGCTGGTCGTGCTCGTCAAGATGCTCTACCTGCGCGACGCTCTCGACGAGGACGTCGAGCTGCCGAGCCACGGCTGAGCACCCGGGAGGTGGGGCCGAGACCGGGAAGGTCGGGCGCGGCTACGGTATCTTCACTCCATGACCCCGCGCAGGTTGCTTATCGCAGGCAACTGGAAGATGCACAAGACGCCGAGCGAGGCGACGTCGTGGGCCCGTGAGTTCCTCGGCGAGCTGACTGGCCTCGAGCCACTCGGCTGCGACGTCGCCCTCATGGTGCCGTTCACTCACCTGCCCGGCATGGCGCGGTTGGCGTTCGGGTCCCAGCTGGCCCTGGGCTCCCAGGACGTGTCTGCGCACGCGGAGGGCGCGTACACCGGCGAGGTGTCGGCCGCGATGGTCCAGGACACCGGCGCCGTCTACGCGGTGGTCGGGCACTCGGAGAGGCGTGAGTACCACTCCGAGGACGACGAGCTGGTGCGGGCCAAGCTGGAACGAGCGATGTCAGCCGGCCTCGTGCCGGTGCTGTGCGTGGGCGAGAGCCGCGCCCAGCGCGACGCCGGCGAGGCCGTGGATGTCGTCCTTACCCAGCTGCGAGCGGCGCTGCGAGGGGTGGATGTCGGCTCGGCTGACGAGCTCGTCGTGGCGTACGAGCCGGTTTGGGCCATAGGCACCGGCCTGACCGCGACGTCGGCGGACGCGCAGGAGATGTGCGCGGCGCTGCGCGCCGACCTCGGGAGCCTGCTACCCGTCGGTCGGGACGTGAGGGTGCTATACGGGGGCAGCATGAAGCCATCCAACGCAGCCGAGCTCCTGGCGCAGCCCGACGTCGACGGCGGCCTCATAGGCGGCGCTAGCCTCGTGGCCGCAGACCTGCTCGACATAGTTCGCGCAGCCACGGCCGCGGCGAGCGACGACACGGAAGAGGAGTGACGATGACGGTCACCGCACCAAGCAAGACGCATGTAGACGCCACGCTGGAGCAGGTGAGGTCGGCGATGAAGCAGCACGACGTCGAAGCGCTGCTTGTCACGTACCCTCCTAACGTCCGCTACCTTTCCGGGTTCTCCAGCCCTGACGACGCGTCCGTGCTGGTGCTGCCAGACAGGGCCGTGATGTTCACGGACGGTCGCTACACCGCGCAGGCCGAGGAGGAGGCGCTGGTCCCTTACGAGATCGTGAGCAGCGTCGACCCCCGCATAGCCGAGCTGGCGAGGGGCCGCCGCCTCGGCGTAGAGGCCGAGCACATGACCCTCAAGCGCAACCGGGAGCTGACTCGCAAGCTGGGGGCCGAGCCCACGCCGATAGAGAACCTCGTCGCCCGCCTGCGCGTCGTCAAGCGCCCTGACGAGGTCGAGCTGCTGCGCGAGGCTGCTCGGATAACGGACGAGGCGTTCGCCGCGATCCTCGACTTCATCCGGGAGGGCATCAGCGAGGTCGAGGTGGCCCTCGAGCTGGAGCGTTCGATGGTGCTCGCAGGCGCCGACAGCGCGGCGTTCGACATCATCGTCGCGTCCGGGCGTAGAGGAGCCATGCCTCACGGCACGGCGTCGCAGAAGAATCTCGCCGCTGGCGAGCTCGTCACCATGGACTTCGGTGCCCGCTACCGCGGTTACCACGCCGACATGACGCGCACAGTGGCGATAGGCGAGGTAGGTGCGGAGGAGCGGCGCCTATACGACGCCGTGCTGGAAGCGCAGGAGCGCGGCGTTGCCGCCGTGGCTCCGGGCAGGACGGGGCGTGAGGTCGACGCCGTGGCGCGCGATTACCTGGCGGAGCAGGGCCTGGCCAAGGAGTTCCCGCACAGCCTCGGGCACGGTACGGGGTTGCAGATCCACGAGGAGCCGCGCCTCTCGCAGCGCTCGGATGACACGCTGCAGCCGGGCATGATCGTCACGATCGAGCCGGGCGTATACGTGCTCGGCTTCACCGGCCTGCGCATCGAGGACCTGGTCCTCGTCACCGAGGACGGCCACGAGGTCCTCTCCCACAGCCCGAAGCACCTGATCACGCTGTAGGGAGCCGCTACCCGCGGCTCAGGAACGCACCGCTCGCTCGGCCTGGGCCAGGATCGCCGCGACGTCAGAGGCCCTCGGCGCCTCGCAGTAGACGCGCAGCAGCGGCTCCGTGCCGCTCGCCCTGAACAGCAGCCACGCCGCCACGGCGCCGTTGCGGCTCAGGTTGAGCTTGAGGCCGTCCAGGTCCTCGACGGAGGCAACAGACCAGCCAGCGTAGTCGCGCCCTGAGCCCGCCAGCCGCTCTATGACGGCGCCGGGCGCCTCGTCTCCCTGCAGGCGCAGGTCCAGTCGGTCGTAGGCGTGACGCCAGCCGGTCTCGCGCTCGAGCCTGGCGAACGCGTCCGACAGTCCCTCGCCCGAGAGGGCGACGGCCTCGAGCAGCACGAGGGCGTTGGCCAGCCCGTCGCGCTCTGGCAGGTGGGCGCCGATGCCGATGCCGCCCGACTCCTCGCCGCCAATGAGCACCCCGCCGCCCAACATCGCGTCGACTATGTACTTGAACCCGACCGGCGTCTCCTCGACCTGAAGGCCACGAGCAGCGGCGAGGCGCTCGACTATGCGGCTTACGGTGAACGTCTTGACGACCTTGCCGGTGCCGCCCCTGCGCACGAGGTGATCGAGCAGGACGGCGAATATCTGGTGCGAGTCGAAGTACCGCCCGCCCGGCAGCACGATCCCGAGCCTGTCGGCGTCGCCGTCTGTCGCCACGGCGAACGCTGGCGCGTCCGGGCGCCCGCCCGCCTCTGCCATCTCCTCCGCCGTCGCCGTGAGGTTGGCGGGTATGGGCTCCGGGTTCACGCCGTGGAACATGGGGTCGGGCCGCCCACGCACCTCGGTGACCCTGAACGCCTTTGTCTCCCTTGCGAACCGCGCCAGCCAGCCCGCGCCGGCTCCGCCCATGGGGTCGTGCACCACGCGCAGCCCGGCCGACCCTATGGCTTCGAGGTCGACGAGGGCGGCCAGCGCCGAGTAGTAGTCGGCTCGCACGTCGAAGGTCCCTACGCCGGCCGGGCCAGGGGGCTGCGGCTCGCTGGAGAGGCGGGACGCGACGTCCGCGTATATCGCCTGCGTCGCCGTGCCACCGTACGGGCCCTTCAGCTTGAAACCGCCGTAGGCCGGCGGGTTGTGGGAGGCGGTGATCATGACGGCGCCCGCCGCGCCATAGCGCCTCACCGCGTACGACAGCGCAGGCGTGGGCAGGTAGGACGCGCTGACCAGCGCTTCGAGGCCGTTGGCTTCCAGCACGCCCGCAGCCTGGAGGGCGAACTCCCGCGCCATGAAGCGCGTGTCGTGCCCAACGAGGACGAGGCCGCCACCGCGCGCGAGCAGATGGTCGGCGTACGCGCGGGCCGCCCTACGCACGTTCGCGAAGGTGAAGCGGTCAGCTATGAGGTCGCGCCAGCCGTCGGTTCCGAAGGTGATGTCCATGCGCTCTCTTCTGCCCAGATGGCGCCGTGAATCTATCACGGGCCGTCGTAGACTCTGCCCCGTGAGCGTCGTCATCAAGTACGGCGGCAACGCCATGACCGACCCGGCAGCTCGCGCCGCCGTGGCGCGCGGGGTGCGGGAGCTGGCGCGCGGATCCGTGCCTCCCGTCCTGGTGCACGGGGGCGGCCCCAGCATCGCCGCTGCGCTGGACGAGCGGGGCATAGAGCACCGCTTCGTGCGCGGCCTGCGGGTCACTACCGACGCCGCCATGGACGTCGTGGAGTCGGTGCTCACCGTGCTCGGCAAGGTGCTTGCGTCCGAGATAGGGCCGGCGGTCGCGCTCACGGGCCGCGACGCCGGGCTGCTCGTCGCGCGACGGCTGGCGCCGGAGCTGGGCCGTGTCGGAGGCGTCGAGAGGGTGGAGACGACCGCTCTCACCGTGCTGCGGGACGGCGGGCTCATCCCGGTCGTCGCCAGCGTCGGCCTCGAGGCGCCGGCTGGTCACGCGGGCTGCGCGAGCCTCAACGTGAACGCCGACGAGGCAGCCGGCGCCATCGCGGGCGCCCTGGGCGAGGGCGTGGTCTTCCTGACGAACGTGCCAGGGGTCATGGACGAGGTAGACATGCCCGACAGCCTGCTGCCGCGGATGTTCGCGTCAGACGCCAGGGAACGCATCGCAGACGGCCGCATCTCCGGCGGGATGATCCCCAAGGTAGAGTCCGCGCTGTTCGCGCTCGAGCGCGGTGCGCCGTTCGCCGCCATCGCCGACGGCAGGCACGCCGACGGAGTAGCGCAAGCTCTCGACGGCGGCGGCACGAGGCTCCTCCCAGACTAAGAAACTCGTTATGCGGGCTTAAGGGTCTCGTAAGAAGCTCCCGGGTACTTGTATGGCCATGGCAAGTTTCGCCCACATCCCCACCGCCGAGCTGGAGAGGGAGGCTGCCCGGCTGCAGTTCCGGATCATCCACGGCACCGCCAAAGACCTGGACATAGAGAACTTCTTCCTCATCATGATGGAGCTCGGCTCGCGCGAGATGTTCGACACCGTCCTCGACCCCGGGGAGAGTCACTGAGGCGCAGCCGGCGGCGGTCCCTCCGGCTGGGTACATAGGTCACCGCCCTGGTGGAAAACCTCTTGTAGTTTGGACGGGGGATTCTGGTATCTTGGCTGACAATGTCAGCCAGGCGTCTGCTCCTTACTCTGTCCTCATGCCTACTGGCGGCCTCTGTCGCTTCCGCTCAGAACGTGACTGTCCAACCCAAGGACACGTTATGGAGCATCGCCAAGCGAGCGGGAACCGACGTTGCGACGCTCAAACAACTGAACGGTCTCACGAGCGACCAGATCCGACCGGGTCTGGTCCTCGAGCTTCCTGGGGGCGCTGAACAGGCGACGGCCGCGGCGCATACCGTCACCGTCCAGGCCGGGGACACGCTCTACGACATCGCGGTCGCCCACGGGGTGAGCGTCTCCGACCTCATCGCGTTCAACGACCTCGACGGCACGCTCATACATCCCGGGCAGGTGCTGGCGCTGGATGCCGGCGACAAGGAGCTCGAGCCCCTCACGGTCGAGATAGTCAGCGGCGACAGCCTCTGGTCGATCGCCCGCGCCTACGGCACGACGGCCCAGGAGCTCGCCGACGCCAACGGCATAACGCTCGCCGCGGTCCTCAACCCGGGCCACAGGCTCACCGTCCCCGGGCAGTACTCCGTCGGAGGGCGCGACCTCGGCGGTGCCGTGCCGCAGACGATCACAGTCGGCCCCGGCGAGACCCTCTGGCAGCTGGCCTCCACGCACAACACGACCGTGGCAGCGATAGTCAGCTCCAACGGCCTTACGAGCGAGCGCATCCTGGCTGGTCAGACGTTGACGATAGTCCCCGGCTCCGAGGTTGCCGCGGCACGCGCTGTCACGGGCAACGTGACGCCCGTGGCGGTCGCTCCGGCAGCGATGCTCTGGCCCATCGTCGGCACGATCACATCGCGCTACGGCTACCGCCAGCTGCGCATCTCGGGCTCCAACTGGCATGCCGGCCTCGACATAGACGGCCACACCGGCGACCCGATAGTCGCGGCCGTCCCCGGAACGGTCACGTACTCCGGCTGGATGGGCGGTTACGGCTACGTCGTGATCGTCGAGAACGGCAACACCGAGTACTACTACGCCCACGCTTCCGAGCTGCTCGTCAACGAGGGCGACTGGGTCGATGCAGGCACGACCGTCGCGCTCGTCGGCAGCACCGGCAACTCGACCGGCTCCCACCTGCACTTCGAGGTCAGGGTGGACGGCGACCCGGTCGATCCGCTGCCTATGCTGGAGGCGGCGGCGCAACGCTGAGGCTCCACCCCGCGGCGGCACACGCCGACTACCCAGAACATGAGGGCATAGAGTGCGCCTTGTAGTCGTAGGCGACATCCACGTGCAACCCGAGAAGCTCTGGCGCATGCTGCGCGATTCCGGCATGGCAGACGAGCGCAACAAGCCGACAGACGAGCTCAGGGAGGGCGACGTGAAGCTCGTGCTGCTCGGCGACCTGGTGCACGCGAAGAGCCGCGAGCGCTACGCGAACCTCATCAACGTGAGGCGCTACGACGAGTACAACCCCCGGCACCTCGAGCGGGCGGAGCAGGCGCAGGAGAGGTTCCTGCGCGAGGTGAAGGGCTTCCAGGACCGCGTGCCGGAGGGGCGCATGGTCATCCTGATGGGCAACCACGACTTCAACGCCGTCACGGAGGACCAGGGGCCGCTGCGAACCGATGACGTTGCGCACCTCGAGTGGAAGCCCAACCACGGCAACCCGATGGACGAGGACCTGAAGGAGTGGATCCTGAGCTGGCCGTACGAGCTCGTCGTCGAGGGGCTGCACCTGGCCCATGTCGGGCCGCTGCCCGAGCACAACACCTTCGACCAGGACTTCTACCTCGAGAACCGGCGCCGCTGGATCCAGGAGGACGTCGACTACCTCGAGCAGACGGACTACCGGCTTGGCATCTACGGCCACACGCCCGTGAGGGGCGGCGTGAACGTCGCGTCGCAGGGCCGAGCGCTGCTGCTTGACACGAACGGCCACAAGGACGAGTACGTATACCTCGACGCCCAGATAGACGAGTCTGGCTACCGCCTGAGGCTCAAGGGGCTCTTCTTCGACGAACTGATCCCGCGGGACGAGCAGACCTAGGCACCGCGCAGGCAGGGACGCCCACTAAGCCGTCGTGCCGAAGCGCTGGGCGGCGCGAGCCCTCGCCTTGGCGGCCTCTACCTCCCTGTCCTTGGGAGCCGCGCTGGTCGCGAGCGAGGCGAGCAGCCTGGTTGTCGCGGCGGCTAGCTCCGCCACGGCGGTGTCGAAGGCCGCCTTGTTGGCGCGCGACGGCGCGTTGAAACCGCTCACCTTCCTTACGTACTGGAGAGCTGCCTCATGCACCTCCTCCGACGTCGCTTCCGGCTCGAAGTTGAAGAGGGGCCTTATGTTCCTGCACATGCCCCAACTCTAGTCCGGGCGGGGCCTTCGGGCGAGCGCGGCACGTGCAGCGGCCCGTGGGACGGGCGCAGCGGCGGGCGACGCGGGTACGGGGATCGGCGGGGCGCCGGGCGCGGCGCCTCTCATCGCCCGCGCGTAACCTCGACAGCGTGGAGGTGGAAGATGACTTCGCTAACGGTTTGGCGGTTCTCTGATCCCGACAAGGCGGCGAAGGCCCTCGAGACGCTCAGGGGCCTACAGGGTCAGGAGCTCATACGCGTGATGGACGCCGCCGTCATCTCTTGGCCCAGCGACCGGCAGGCGCCGCGCGTCCGCCAGGCGATGAACCTGGTGGGCGCCGGAGCGCTCGGCGGCACCTTCTGGGGCGCGCTCATCGGGCTTATCTTCCTCGTGCCGTTGCTCGGCGCGGCGCTGGGCGCAGCGGCAGGCGCGATCGGCGGGGCGCTATCCGACATAGGCATAGACGACGACTTCATCGCGAACATGCGCGAGAAGGTCACGCCCGGCACGTCGGCCCTCGTCATGCTCTCGAGCACCCAGGCTCCCGACCGCATCGCGGAGAAGCTGCGGCCCCTCGACCCCGAGCTGATAAGCACGAACCTCTCGGCGGAGAACGAGCAGCGCCTGCGCGAGCTCTTCGAGGAGGACGAAGACTGGCGGCCGGAAGGCACGACCGGGTTCGCAGCCGAGAGCGCCACGCGCTGAAGAGGCGAACCTGATGTCATGGCGAGCTCGGGACCGCCGATGCGCGACCGGCGGTCTCGAGCTGCGTCTCTCGCTGTTCGCCTGATCAGGCCGGCCGGTTCAGGCCTCGCCGGAGGCGAGCAGTTCCGCTAGCTGATCGGCGCACGTGCCCCAGCCCTCGTGGAAGCCCATCTGCACGTGCTGGTCGTACGCCTCCTTGGTCCAGTGCTTGATGCGGTAGACGGCCCGCGTCTTGCCGCCGCCGATGTCCTCGAAGTTGAGGTCCATGGTCATGAACGGCCTCTGGGAGGGCACCCAGGCCGTCACGTACGCGTCGGTCGACACGATGCGCCTGTTGGGCACCACCTCGAGGTAGACGCCGGGGTTCGGGAACTCGTTGCCGTCCGGGTCGGCCATCACGATGTTGCTGCTGCCGCCGGTCCGCACGTCCATGTCTGCGCGGGGCGTCGTGTACGGCTTGGGGGCGAACCACTTCTTGAGGATCTCGGGATCGGTCCAGGCGCGGTACACGCGGTCCGGCGTCGCGTCGAAGATCCTCTCCAGCACCAACTCGTTCTCTGTAGCGGGTGTGGCTGTGTCTGTCATGCGCGTTCCTCTCCTTGGTTCCTTCTGCCTTGGCTCTTGCGGTTCCAGTTCTACGGGGCGGGCTCTGCGGGTTGTGGGCTCCGAGGCCGCGAGGCTCAGTTGGGCAGGTCGCCTGCGGTCCTCAGCAGGTGGTCCAACCTGTCCATGCTCTCCTCCCAGGCCTCGCGCTGGCCCCTCAGCCAGTGACCGACCTCGTCTAGGGCGTCGGGCTCGAGCCTGCATGGCCTGCTCTGTGCAACGCGGCCGCGCGAGATGAGGCCTGCGCGCTCGAGCACCTTGAGGTGGCGGGATATGGCGGGGAGGCTTATCTCGAACGGCTCGGCCAGCTCGTTCACTGTGGCCTCTCCCCGTGCGAGCCGTGTGAGTATGGCGCGGCGCGTCGGGTCGGCCAGGGCGGAGAACGCGAGGCTCAACTGGTCGGCGGCGGGCATGTTATTTGACCTCCTCGTTATCTAACGTGCTGGTTAAATTACGCGCCGCGAGGCCGCGTTGTCAATCCCCCGTCAGCGCGAGGGCATGCATACGTCCGGATGTCCCGCTTGCGAACGCGCTCAGCGCTCGGTGCGGGCCTCGTAGTTGGGGCTCAACACCGCCCAGGTACGGAGCTTGGCGAGGTCCACCCGCTGGCCGGCGTCCGACACGAACGTGAGGCCGGAACCGTCGACGACGTCCCACGTGCCGTCTACCGCCTTGCCGTTCAGGTAGAGGGTGGCGGGGCCGGAACGAACGGGGATGTAGAGCCTGCCGGCGTCGTCGTCCGGTATGGGCACGACCTGGATGTCGCCGACGAGCACGGCCTGCGTCTCGAGGACCTGGCCGTCCGGCTGCACAGCCGGCTCCCCAGCGCGCACCCAGCGGTAGCGAGCGGTCAGCTCGTTGAACCTGAACCCGCTGGTGTAGGCGCCGTAGCCGACCGTGACCTCGGCCACGTCGCGCGCGTCCGGCGAGGGGCTGTATATGGCGTTCGGCACCAGCCGCACCCGCTCGGGGACGATGCGGGTGACCGCCGCCCTCAGGTCGTCGCCCACCGAGTAGAGGTTGTACGGCGCCGACCTGTCGCCGGACCGGGCGAACAGGTCACCTGACGTGTAGGCGTTCAGGGTGGGCAGCTCGGCGCCCTGGATCGCGACCATCGCGTCCGGCGACCCGCCGTCGTGCACGAGGACGGCCTCGCTGCGTTGAGCCAGGTCGACGAAGTACGGTCGGGCGCTCCTGACCGGCCCGACGCGGGCCGGGTCCTGGGAATCGAAGAACGCGAGCAGCCGCGTGATCCCGCCCTCCACGGGCATCTCGACGATGAGGCTGGCCTGTGCCAGGCCGCTCTGCGGGTAGCCGTTGGCGTTGTCGATTATCACCGCGAGCGCCCGGTCGCGCTGCTGGCTCATGGCCGGCCTGGCCGGCGGCTGCCTGGCCCCGTCGCCCGCGCCCACGCCGTCCGGGCCCCCTGCGAGACCGCGCGCCGCTGCGGTGGCGTTGGGGTCGGCGGGACCGGTCTGGCCCGGGTTCAGCGCGTTGCCGCCCGGCGCCCTCGGAGACTCGACCGTCGCCTGGATGTCCGTGGCACCGGCGCGTGCCCCCTCGCTGCTGGGCGCGCCGGGAGCCTGGGCGCCGATCACCTCGGCCCGCAGCTGCGGCACCGCCAGCGGGCGTGGCCGCGCCACCTGCACGGTCGGCGTGACGTCAAGGGCGACCGAGTTGCCTACGACCGCGCTTACGGTCGGCTCGGCCAGGCGCCTCGTGCCAGAGACGCTGGCCGTCACGCCGCGCGCGGAGAGGCTAACGGAGTTCGCGACCGTGGCGCTCACCTGAGAAGCGTCCAGGGGCACCGCCTGCGCGACCGACGCGCTCACCTGCGGGCTCGAGACGGGAACGGCCGAGGAGACCTGCGCGCTTGCCGTCGGCGCCTGCAGCTGGACTGGCTGCGCGACGCTGGCGGTGGCGTCCGGCGCGGTCAGCTCGCGCGCCTGCGCCACGCTCGCGGCCGGCGCCAGCGCCAGGGAGCGCGACTCGGCGACCTGAGCCTGGACCTGCGGCTCCGGGATCGTAACGGGAGCGGCTATCTGGCGGTTCTGCAGGACCTCGAGCTCGACCTCCGGCAGTTGGCTGGCCGGCGCCTCCGCCACGGGCAGCTCCGGCGCTTCGGCCGCCAGCTCCTGGAGCTGCGGGGGCGGAGGCGTCACCTCCGCCTGCTCCGCCGGAGCGGGCTCGGGCACGGCAGCTTCCGCCGGCGGCGCCTGGGGGGCAGGCGGCTGCTCGGTCACCGTCTGCACCTCCTCTGCCGTCGTCTGCTCCTGCGGCGCGCTCAGGGCCTGCGGGTCGCCGGCCTCGGTGGAGGCCACCTGCGGCTCGGGGGTCTGGACGGTTGGGGCCTCGGCCGTCGCCGCCTCTGTGTGCTCCTCTGCGAAGGCAGGGGTGCCGACGTCTATGACGATGAACGTCGGGAGGGGCTCCGGACGCGGCCGCGATACCACCCACACGATGAGGAGCAGCGCGGCGAGGTGCAGGAACAGGGACAGCAGCGCCGCGCGCCGCTTGTCCTTGTCCTCGTAGAACCGCTTGACCCCGTAAGCCGCCATCTGCCCTGCTCAGCCGCCCGTTGCTATGACTATGCGTTCGGCGCCCGCCTGACGCAGCATGTCCATAACGCGCACCGCCTGGCCATGCTGGGCGGAGCTGTCGGCGCGCAGCACGACGGCGGTCTGGCCGCTGGTCTGCAGCGCCTGGCGCACCAGCGCGGGCAGCTCGGCCTCTTCGACCTGCGCCCCGCCGAAGAAGACCTCACCCAGCCCGTTGATCGTCACCGTCGGCAGCTCACTCGGCGATGACGTCGCCGTCTGCGCCTCAGGCAGGTCGACGGGCAGACCCGACTCGACGGTGATGAACGTCGTCGTGAGCATGAAGAAGATGATCAGCAGGAACACGACGTCGACCATCGGCGTCAGGTCGATGTTGGCGTTCGCCGCTAGCGATCTCCTCCGGTGCCTGCCGCTCGACGTCATCTAAGTGTTCGGCGTCAGGTCGGCCGCCACCCTCCTACCCGACTCGTCTTCTTCCCTGTACGCCTGGCCGGCACGGACCTCGGCGGGCGGTTCTGGCTCGCGGGCCGCCTGCCTGGCGGAGCGCTCCGCCTGGGGCTCGTCGCGGCGGCTCGCCACCGCCTGCGCGATGTTGCCCATCAGCTCCTCGCGCCGACGGTCTATGTCAACGAGTATCGCCTCGACCCGGCTGGAAAGGAACGAGTGCCCCATGATCACGGGGATGGCGACGATGAGGCCCGCCGCCGTCGTCACCAGCGCCTGGCCAACCCCGTTCGCCACCACGGAAGGGTCGCCGGTGCCGAGCCTCGAGATCTCGCCGAACGCGATTATCATCCCGGTCACGGTGCCGAGCAGCCCCAGCATGGGAGCTACCTGCGCGATCGTCGCCAGCGGCCGCAGGCCCCTAGCCAGCGACTGCTCCTCCTGGATGCTGGCCTCCTGGAAGGCCGCCTCGACGGCCGGCCGCCCGTACGGCAGCTTGATGAGCGCCGCGCCCAGGACCCTCGCGACGGGACCGCCGTGCTCCTCGCACGCCGCGAGCGCGAGCTCCAGGTCTCGTTCGCGCACGGCGGCGTTCACCTTCATCATCAGCTCGGCGTTATCGGTGCGCTCGTTGCGTAGGCGGAAGAACCGGTAGAAGAATATGTAGACGGCGTAGAGCGAGACCAGCACGATCGCCGCCAGTACTGGCCCCCCACTGATCAAGATGTCCATTCAACACTCCTCATGAGCCTCAGCTAAGAGAGGCTACGTACCGGTCTCGTGAACGCCATGAGTGATGTCGTGGATGTGAAAGAGCTAACGTCAGCCGGTAGTCCGCATGCCCGCCGATATGCCGATCAGCGAAACCAACACAGCGTAACTCAGCGACCGAGCGTCCAATGAGTCCTCGGATGACGCTCGCAGGCGCCTGAGCAGCTCGACCTGCAGGTGGCTTATGGGGTCGACGTATGGGTTGCGCAGCGCGATCGACCTGGCGAGCACGCGGTCACCCTCCAGCAGCGGGGCTCCCGTCGCGGCCTCCACCTCCCTCATCGAGAGCTCGAACTCCTCCAGGATCATCTCCCCCATCGTGCTGCGCATGGGCTCGTCAGCCAGCGTGAGGTAGCTCCTGAACACGTCCATGTCGGCCTTCGCAAGGCTCATCTGCGCGAAGTCGACGACGGCCCTGAAGAACGGCCACTCGGCGTACAGCCGCCGCGACGTTTCGTGCCCCAGCGCCGCCAGGCCGCTGCCTATCCCGTACCAGCCCGGCACGTTGGCCCTGCACTGCGTCCAGGCGAACACCCACGGTATGGCGCGCAGGTCGGACCGAGACCCGCCCTTGCCGCGGCTGGCGGGCCGCGACCCGACGTTGAGCCTGCTTATCTCCTCTATCGGGGTCACCGCCGTGAAGAACTCGAAGAAGCCGTCAGCGTCGACCAGCGCCCTGTACCGCTCGCGGCTGGCGTCGGCTGCGGTCTGGGCGGCGTCCCTGAAACCGTCATCCAGCGGCACCAGCTCGCGGGCGTCCCTCGCCGAGGACAGGATGAAGGCGTGCACCACCTGCTCTAGATGCCGGTGGGCCAGGTCGGGGTCGGCGTAGCGGTCGGAGAGCGCCTCGCCCTGCTCCGTCATGCGCATGCGCCCGCCGAGCGAGCCGGGAGGCTGGGCGAGGATCGCCTGACCGGCCGGCCCGCCGCCGCGTCCGATGCTCGTGCCGCGACCGTGGAACAGCCGGAGCGGCACGCCCGCCTCGCGCGTCACCGCTGCAAGGCCCTCCTGAGCCTGGTACAGCGCCCAGTTGGCGCTGAGGAAGCCGACGTCCTTGTTCGAGTCCGAGTAGCCGATCATCACCTCCTGCACGCCGCGGCGCTCGACGTGCTCGCGGTACACGGGCGTCTCGAACAGCGACCTCATGACCTCCGGCGCCCGCTCCAGGTCGTCGAGCGTCTCGAACAGCGGCGTCGCGTCTATGTCGGGTATGCCGGCCTCCTTGGCGAGGAGCAGCGCTTCCAGCACGTCGGACGGGCCGTTGGTGAAGCTGACTATCGTCGACCCGACCGCCTCAGGGCCGTGGCTCGCCCTCACGTCGCGCAACACGCGCAGCGAGTCGAGGGCGCGAGTCGCTTCCTTGCCCAGCTCCACCCAACTGGGCGCGAGCGGCCTGGGCGTGGCGAGCTCCCTTGCCAGGACGCGCACGCGCTCCTCCTCCGGCAGCGAGGCGTAGTCGTCCTCGACTCCCGCGTACGCCAGCAGGTCGGCGACCGCCAGCTCGTGCTTCGACGAGTGCTCGCGCAGGTCGAGCGGCGCGAGGACGAACCCGAAAGCGTCCGCCCTGTAGCGGGACGGCCGCACGAACGTCTCTGAGAGGCGCTCGGCGTGGGTAGACGCCAGCGTGTGCTCGACGAGCTCTAGGTCGCCTACGTAGCCGTCGGGGCCCCCTGGGTAGTCGCCCGCCCCGCTGAGCTCCGCGCCCAGGAACCGGTGCATGTGCTCGAGCTTCCGCCTGAAGGGCTCGTGCGGGAAGCGGGTGCTGGCGCCATGGCTCTCGTCCAGCTCCCTCAGGTCCTCCCGGAACCGGCCGGTGAGCACGACGCGGTCCTCGTGTTGCGAGAGGCGCTGCACCAGCAGGTCGATGTCCTCCAGGTAGCGGTCGAGCGCCACCCCCGTCTGCAGGGCGTAAGCCTCGCGCGTTACCTGCGGCGTCACGTACGGGTTGCCGTCGCGGTCGCCGCCTATCCATGAGCGGAACCGCACGATGGGCTCGAGAGAGCCGGGCGGCAGCGCGTCCGCTCCGTAGTAGGTGGTCAGGGCGTCGTCGACGTCCCGCATCAGCCGCGGCACCGCATCGAGGAGCGACCGCCTGTAGTAGTAGAGGGCGCTCTTCACCTCGTCCAGCACGGACGGGCGGTCGTCGTTCGCCTCGCGCGTGAGCCACAGAGCGGTCACCTCGGCGTAGATCTCGTCGACGAGCTTCTGCCTGTCGGACGGCGCCAGCCGGCGCTCGCCGAGCTGCCTGAGAGCGGCCGAGATCCTCTCGAGCTTCAGGCGAACCGTGTACCTCTTCACCTCCGTCGGGTGAGCCGTGACCGTCAGCTGGACGTCCAGGCCCTCCACGAACCGGCGCGCCTCCGCCGCCGACCAGCCCTGGTCCTTGAGAGCCTTCACCGCGGCCGCGACGCTCTCCGCCCGCGGCGCCCCAGGGGAGGCCGCGACGTCCCGCTCGCGGTTCACCCGCACGCGGTGGACCTCCTCCGCCAGGTTGACCAGCTGGAAGTAGACGGTGAACGCGCGCACCAGCTTCTCCGCGGTGCCAGTGTCCAGCCCCCTCAGCACCTCGGCCAGCTCGTTCCTCTCGGCCGCCTTGGCGTCCTCCTGGCCGGCCCTTATCGACTTCGTGAGGCCCCGAACGCGCTCGACGAGCTCGAAGAGCCGCTCGCCCTCCTGTTCCCTCAGCACCTCGCCGAGGCAGGTGGCGAGGAAGTCGACGTCTGCCCTCAGGCGCTCGAAGCCGTCAGCTGCCTGCGTGCCGGCGGCGGGCTGCACCCTGGCGGCGGGGTCGCTCATGGCGCCGCTACCCCCGCCTCGGTCTCCAGCGGCTGCGGCACCCACAGCCTGTCTATCGAAGTCGCCCTGGCACCTGTGACCTCGGCGGAGACGGCGCAGACCGTGGCCTGCCCCTCGGCCGGGCGGTAGCGCTTCGGCAGCTTCGTGACGAGCCTCTGGAACACGTCCTCGTAGCGCATGCCGATCGAGGAGCCCTGCACGCCCGTCATGCCGACGTCAGATATGTATCCGGTGCCCTTGTACACGGTCTCGTCCGCGGTCTGCACGTGCGTGTGCGTGCCGACGAGCAGCGCCACGCGGCCAGCGAGGTGGTGGAGCATCACCTTCTTCTCGCTTGTCGCCTCCGCATGGAAGTCGACCACGACCGGCGCGCCGGCCGGCGCCAGATCGAGCAGCTCGTCCATGGCCCTGAACGGGTCGTCGATCGGGTCCATGAAGATGCGGCCCATGACCTGAGCGACCACGACCCTGTCGCCTGACCTCGTCTGCACGACGCTGTGCCCCATCCCCGGGGTGCCGATGGGGAGGTTGGCGGGCCGCACGAGGCGGGTCGTCTCCTCGAGGAGGTCGAGCGTCTCGTTCTGGTCGAACGCGTGGTTGCCGAGGGTGACAACGTCCGCGCCGGCGTCCAGCAGCTGTTCGAAGTGCTTGCGGGTGATGCCGAAGCCGCCGGCAGCGTTCTCGCCGTTCACGACGACGAGATCGTGCTCGGCCCGCCGGTCGGCTATGAACCGCGTTGCGGCTCTCATGCCTGGGGTCGCGAAGACGTCGCCTACGAACAGGATGCGCACAGGGCAACGATAGCAGGGGCCTTGGCGCCGCCGCGCCCGTGCTAGATTCTCCCAGCATGCCTCTGGACGCCGTTGACAAGCGCCTTCTCGAGCTGTTGCGCGAGGACGGGAGGGCAAGCCACGCCAGCCTGGCCAAGGCGGTCGGGCTGTCGGCTCCCGCCGTCGGCGAGCGCGTGCGGAAGCTCGAGCAGGCTGGCGTGATAAGGGGTTTCCGCGCGGTGCTCGACCCTGAGGCCATCGGCCTGCAGGTGACGGCGTTCGTGATGATCGCCCCGCAGCCACGCAAGCCCGCCAAGCAGCTAGTTGACAGGCTCACCGCGCTGCCCGAGGTCGAGGCCGTCTACTCGGTCGCCGGGGTGTACTCGTTCATGGCCAAGGTCCGTGCCCGTTCGACGTCGGAGCTGGACGAGCTTCTCGACCGCATGTTCCTCCTGGACGGCGTGGAGCGCACGGAGACCGTGATGGTCCTGCGCACCGCCGTGGAGCGGGCGCCCAGCTTGCCCTTCTCGAGGGAGTGAACCAGGTGCGAGAGCTGCGTTTCCTCGCCGCTGACGACATAGACGCGGCCATGCCCATCCGCTCGTTCTCGTTCGGGCACCCCATGAGCCAGGACCACCGCGAGTTCCTCGAGCGGAACCTGCAGCACATCATGGGGACTTTCGAGGACGGCCGGCTCGTGAGCGTTGGGACGATGTGGCCGTTCACCGCTTACGTCGGGGGCACGCGCAAGGGCCTTGGCGGTCTGGCGGCCGTCGCGACAGCCGCCACGGATCGCAGGCGGGGCCACGTGGCGACGCTCCTGCGAGGCTGGTTCGAGGTCCTCCACGAGCGCGGGGTGGGCCTCTCCGCGGACTCGCCGTTCGACCCCCGCTTCTACGCCCGCTACGGGTACCAGAGCGTGCCGCATGGCCACCTTGTCAAGCTGCCCGTCTCCGCGCTGGACGCAGGGGAACCCTATGACGCCGTGGAGGTGGCACCGGACGACCACGCCGCGCTACTGCCCATCCATTCCGCGTTCGCCGGCCGCTTCAGCCTGGCGCTCACCCGCGACGACGGCACGAGGGGCGGCATGGACCAGGCGACGCGTCCCCACGGATATGACGAGCGGATCGTCACGGCGGTCGTGGAGGACGCGTACGCGTGCGCGTGGGTGGACCGCACGGACAAGCCTTACCTGTTCGTGCGCGACTACGCGTACTCGTCGCCTGCCGGTAGGCGCAGGTTGTGGTCGTACCTTGCCAGCTTCGCTGGGCAGGTGGAACATGTCCTCGTCATGCTCCCGCCGGGTGAGCCGCTGGCGGCCCTCTACGCAGACCGCTACCCGCAGCACATGCATGGCCTGCAGGTGCGTGTGGTGGACCTGCCGGCCACGCTATCCGGGTTGAGCTCTCCATCCGAGCACGAGTTCACGCTGGGCCTGAGCGACGCCGACTGCCCGTGGAACGACGGGGTCTTCCGGGTGACCGTTGGCCCCCACGGGTGCGAGGCCCGCAGGACGACGGGCGTCTCCGACCCTGACGTTGCCATGGGGCCCCTGGGGCTGGCCGCGGTCCTGTTCGGCGCCCAGGACCCGCGCTCTGCGTTGGCGACGGGCATGGCCGAGGGTGACGTCGCCGCGCTGGACGCTCTGGCCGGGGTCCTGTCCCGGCACCCTACCTACATGCCGCGAGCCGACCACTTCTGAGCGGAGGACCGGTAACGGTGGCGGAAGAGTTCAGACCCCTGACGCTGAACGACATGGGCCAGCTCCTCGACGTGCGGTCTGTCTCCTACCACCCCATCTCCGACCGCGAGCAGGCCGCAACGCACCTGGCGTGGCGTCTGCCGCACAGCCTCGGCGTGT